>NZ_JAICZA010000003.1 GCF_025933915.1 Mycobacterium sp. | reverse complement strand
CGGCAGCTCGCCCGCGGCGACCTGGTGCTGGTGTATCTGGCTGCCGCCAACAGGGATCCGGCCGTGTTCGACGACCCGCACCGCTTCGACATCGAACGGCCAAACGCTGGAAGGCATCTCGCTTTCTCCGGGGGCCGGCACTTCTGTCTGGGCGCAGCCCTCGCCCGGGCCGAGGGCGAGGTGGGCCTGCGGACCTTCTTCGACCGCTTCCCGGAGGTGCGCGCGGCAGGGGCCGGCCGCAGGCGCGAGACCCGCGTGCTGCGGGGATGGTCGTCACTGCCGGTGGCGCTGGGGCCGGCCCGGTCGATGGCCGCCGCCGAAAGCTAGTCGTCCGCCGGATCTCATCACGGGCCGACGCGCGCGGGTTGACGCAGGTGGTTGACACCGGCGCGGTGATCGAGTTTATTGGCCGGTATGACAGAGGTTTCTATGATCGCGGTCGAGGACGTCGTCCATGGGCTGTGGCAGGCCCTTTCGAGGCGTGATTGGGAAGCGATCCCGACGTTTCTGTCCGACGACTGCCTCTACGTCGACATGCCGGTTCCGGCGTTGTCGGCCCGCGGTCCGGAGGACATCGTCAAACGCCTCAAGATGGGTCTCGAGCACTTGGCGGGCTACGAGAACCACACCGGCGTGCTGGTGTCCAACGGTTCCGACGTGCTCTACGAGCACTCCGAGACATGGACATTCGCGACCGGCGAGCAGGGAGTGCTGCGATTCGTGACGGTCCACAAGGTCGTCGACGGCAAGATCACGGTCTGGAAAGACTACTGGGACATGAACAGCCTCGTCGCCTTCGCTCCCCCGAACCACTTCGAGGCGTTGGCGACCGGCGATACCAGTTGGGTGTTCGACGCGTCGGCGCTTGTCTGACAGTTCCCTTTTCAGGAGCGGGCTCGCGGATTGGACTGCTGCGCAACGCAATGCGTTGATCGATGCGCGGTGCCGTGGAATGCCGGCATGGCCACCCCTCATCGACCATTCCGGCGATCCCTCGGCACAAACTGCGACAGGGCTTGACTACAAGCTGCCCCGTTGGGGATATGGCACGCGGTCACCAGAACCGGCGGGGTAGCAACCGCCACTGGGTGACGCGTAGGCCGGACGCGCCAAAGCGGCGGCCGCGGTGACGATGGCCGCGGTGACCGCGGCACCGGACAACATGTGCCCAAACCTCCTCGTTGCCTCAGTTTGGTGACGTTGCCCGATCCGTCTCCGAAAGCCTATGCGCACCGACGGTTGGTTACATCGGATTTTGTGAAAAATTTGTGCCCGAATCCATTCTCATGGCCGGTTGCCGGGCTACGTGAGGTTGTAGATCCGCGCGGCGTTCTCGCGGGCGATGAGATCGACCACCCGGATCGCGTCGGTCTCGCTCCAGTCGCCGTTATCGACGAATTCGCGGAGCACCCGGTGGATACCCCGGCGCCACAACACCGCTCCGAGAAAGTGCAGTTCCGCGGGACCGAATCCGTCTGACGAATAAAGGATCTTGGAGAATGGCGCCATCTCCAGCAGTCGCGCGAGGAACGCCGGCGACCGCGCCCCCAGGTGGTTCACGCTCAGCCCGCCGTCGAGATAGACGTTGTTGAACGCCTGCGCCAAATAGCCGGCCTCACGCTCGTAGGGATAACAGTGCAACAGGACGATCGGGACGTCCGCCGATTGGCGCAGAAACTCAAGCAGCAGAAGCGGATTGGCCTGACGTAGATCGCAATCACGATCGCCGAACCCGACGTGGAATTGCAATGGCTTGCCGAGGCGCAGCGCCTGGTGCAATCCGAACCGCAGCAGGACCCGGTCCCGCAACCGGGTCCCGCCACGCTCGCGCCACCGGCCGGCGGCCTGGGCAACCTCCGCTGTCGACGGCTCACTGAGGTCGCCCTCGAATCCGCCGCGGTAAGCCAAAATCGATTTGGTGCCGACGGCGCCGGCCGCGCGCCCGCGCAGGATCTCCTCGAATGCCGCCGCGTAGTCACCCGGCGTTTGCGCGGCCTGCTCGGCCACCTCCTCGAGGCGCACGATTTCGCGCGCGCGGCCGCGGGACAACCGAGCCATATCCGCAACCCCGGCGAACCCGCCGCTTCCGATCCCGGTGTCCACCAACCATTCGTATACACCGGCGGCCGACAGGAACAGGCGGCCGAGTTCGTCTTCGCCGAACTGGCGACGACGATCCCAATATGCCTGCGGATCGACATGTTTGGGTAGGCCCAGAACGGCCGCACAGTGAGCTCGCAGGGCGAACCCGAGTTGTGAGTCGAAGCCCGAATCGGTGATGGGCTCGGTGTTGGCCTCGTTGAGTGCGTTCTCGAATCGTTGCCGCTCCCCGGCCGTCAACCAACAACCGTGGACGTGCTGATCGATCAGCGACACGCCGCCGATGTGTTCGGCCAGGTCGCGGGTGTCGGCGGTCATACGCAGCCCTGTCACAGACTCCAGGCCATGCGGAACTGATCCGCCAGTTGCCCGGGGTCCCGGTCGCCGTAGCGCTCGTGTTCCAGTCGGCGAACCGCGACCACCATGTCGACCGCCTGATCGCCCAGAATGCACCGCATCCGCTCCGATGCGTCAAGTGCCGCAATTGCTTCGGCCTGCGAGTCGGTCAGGCGCACGATGCCGTCACGCTCGCGGTCGGCACTGGAGAGGGCCGCCGGGTCGACCGTGATCTCCGGCGGCAGCGCGGCCTCGGATGTGATTCCGTCCAGCGCGAGCCCGAGGATGGCCGCTGACGCCAGGTACGGGCTGGCCGAGGGATCGACGACCTTTACCTCGACGTTCCCGCCACGCGGGCTGCCGGGTCCGCCGGTGACGAATCGCACTGCAGCCTCGCGGTTTTCGGTGCCCCAGCACGCATACGCGCCGGCCCAATTACCGGGCCGCATCCGCAGACCCGAGACAATCGATCCGCACAGCACGCCCTGGGCTTCCGGGAGGCCGCGGACAACACCGGCCACCGCGCTCTCCCCCGCCGGCGTCATCCCCTGAGTGCCTGCGCCGTCGGAGAACAGCGGACCGCCGGAGGCCGTCAGCGAAAAATGTTGGTGGGCACCGGATCCGACGCCGTCGGCAAAGGGGGCGGGCGACAAGCTGATGCGAAGGCCGTGGCGGCGGGCTGCGCGGCCGATGATGAGCCGCATCAAAATCAGCTGATCGGCCGCGGCCACCGGGGGTTGCGGTGGCAGCGAGATCTCGAACTGGTTGGCGCCGTACTCGGGATGGATCTGTTCGATCCCGATGAGGGCCGCCGTCGCCGACCCGATCACATCCCGGATGAACGCTTCGTGCTCCAGCAGGCCGGCAAGGCCGTACTGGGCCCACGACGTCGACGGCAGCCGCCCGCCGTCCGGGCCGACCAGAAGGAATTCGATTTCGTGCCCGACCGTCGCCTCGATGCCGGCTTCGGCGAGCGCGGACTGGATTCGTCGCAGGGTTCCCCGACCGCACGTGCGTACGGGCGTGCCGTCCTGCTCGAAAAACTCGGCGGGCGCCCACGCCAGGCCGTCGCCCGCGATGCGCAACGCCGACAGGTCGATACGAAGACGTTGATCCCCCACCACCCCCACGTCGGCGGTGAAGGCGATGCCGGTCTGGTCGATGGTGAAGACGTGCCAGGAAGGGCTCGCCCCCAGACCGGGATCCGCGAACGTGTTGGTCTGCCGGATCGGAACCGCCTTGGCCAGGGTGAGGCCGGCGGGATTGACGACGGTGCCGATGACCGTGTCGACGCCCTCGGCCTCCAGCTGGGCAATCGCCGCGGCCGCAAGCGGTGTACCGGTCATGGCAGTCATTCTGCAACCTCGAGGCGGCCCGGTATGGCAAACCGTGTCGTCGTCGGCACCGCGGATCAGTTCTGGCGGCCGACGAGCTCGGAGACGAATCGATCGAGGAAACTGTCCACGGGTGCACTGCCGGCCGGCCGGATGACGAACTTCGTCAACCCCGCCTCGAGGTAGGCGTCCAGCTGGCGGTGCAGCCGATCCCACCCGGCGGCGATCAGCTCATCGGGGTCGAGGTCCGGTCGGCGCCGGCGGGCCGCCGCGGCCAATTCCGCGGGCAGGTCGCCGTCGGAGACGGCCAACGAGATGCCGAAGTGGTCGGGTTCGATCCGCCGGCCGGCCTGCGCCGCGGCCCGCTCGATCGCCTCGCGCCCGGCCTTGGCCTCCGCCGGGGTGAGGAAGCTGCCCAGCCAGCCGTCGCCCAGCGCGCCGATGCGTCTGAACGCCGCCGGTGCCGACCCGCCCAACCAGATTTCCAGCGGCGGTGTCGGCCTCGGCGCGACCGCCGCACCGGTGACGGTGAAGTAGTGGCCCGTGAACGAGGCCGAATCCTCTTCCAACGCCGAGCGCAGCACCCGCAGCGACTCGTCGAAGACCGCCGCCCGCTGGCCGTCGGGAACCACGAACACCGCGCGCTCGGCCGGGATCGCCGAACGCAAACCGAACACCGGCAGGACCCGCTTCGGTGCGACGGCCGCCAACGATGCCAACTGCTTGGCCACCAGCACCGGATGCCGCCCCGGCAGCACGGCCACCGAGGTCCCCACCTTCAACCGGGTCGTCCGGGCGAGCGCATAGGCCATCCCGACCATTGGATCGACCGCCGGTGAGTACACCAGCTCGGAAAACCACAGCGAGTCCACTCCGTTGGCCTCGAGATGATCGACGATGGCGGCCAGCTGACTCGGAGCGGTGTCCGCACCCAGCCCGACGCCGAAACGAACTTTCACCGGCGCCTCCCTCTGCGTTGTCTCACCAGTAGCGCAACAGCGTGGCGCCGCCAGTTGTGCCCGACGCGCGCGTCATCGCCGGTCGCCCGGAAAGTGGTGGGCGGCTACACGCGGCTGGGTATGGTCAGCTTGCACGCCTGGCCGATGTCGAGGGTCCGCAACACTCGGCCCATGCCCACCCACAACGCGCAGGACAGCGCCAGGTCGGCGAGTAACTCATCGGAGAAGTGCTCGGCGCAGCGGCTCCAGAAGTCTTCGTCGTCGCGCAGCGCGGTGTGGTCGGTGGCGAAGCGGTCGGCAAACTCGGCCGCCAGCCGCTCCTGGTCGCTGTAGCCGGACCAGGTGCGCCACTCGTGGACGTGGTCGTAGAGCTCTTCGTCGACGCCCGCGGCGGGCCCGTCTTCGTCGCGAGTGTTGACGCAGACGACGCATTCGTTGCGGTGAGCGATCACGGCGCGCGCCAATTCGCGAGTGCGCAACGGCAACCGGTTTTTCGTGTACACCGCCTGGCTGAAGGCGCCGAGTGCGCCGCCGATGTCCGGGGACTTCGCGAACCAGCCGGCCAGGTCGTCATCAGCAAAAGTTCCGATTCGGCTCATGGCGTGATGGTACGCCCGCCGCCTGGCCGCGGTCGCGGTTGTCGGGAAACGGGCACCGCCACCGGTTAGCGAACGCCCGCGTTGATAGCCGTGGTTGGCGTTTCATCATGCCAATCTCGTTGGGCGAGAACTCGATGCGCGACGCGTTCGAGCGCGGCCTGCACCGCGCGGCGATCTGGCCGGCCCTCGAAGCCCGGTGAGCGGGCCAGCTTGTCGACGAGCCAGGCCACCAGAAGCGAGTGCACGTAGGCAACTTGCTGAGCCCCTACCGGGGTGAGCCACATCCGTTCGCCGTCACCCTGCGCGTAGCCGTCAGCCGCCAGGTGAGAGAAGGTGGGCTCGAGAACCTCGAACGGTATCCGGAGATAGTCGGCAATGTCGGTGAGACGAGCGGCCCCGTACATCTGCGTGTAGCGATTGATGCGCAATACTCCCCACAGCCCGGCGACGTCGAGCCGGCAATCGGGTCGCATGGCGATGCTGCGCAACCGCATGCCGGTTTCGCCGCGCAACATCCGCGCGATCGCGTTCTCCAGCATCTGTTCCGGCGTCTCGGTGGTCGGCATGCCGAACGCGTCACCGAGATCCATTGTGCTGTCGTGAATATCCCTGAGCGGAACCTCGCGCAGAAACAGCGCCAGCACGAAACCGACCAGGGCGACCGGCGCGGCCCAGAAGAAAACCGCGGTGAGAGACTCGGCGTAGGCCGCCACGATGGGCGCGGCCACGTCATGTGGCTGCCGGTGCAGGGCCCCGGGCGAACTGACCGCGCTGGGCGGGGCGCCGCTGGCCGCCAGGGCCGGCCCGATTCTGCCGTTGAGGAAGTTCACGAACAGCGAGCCGAATATCGCCGCGCCGAACGAACTTCCGATGGTGCGGAAGAACGTCACCCCCGATGTGGCGACACCGAGGTCTTCGAAGTTCGACGTGTTTTGCACGATGAGAACCAGCACCTGCATGGACAACCCGATGCCGGCGCCCAGGATGAGCAGGTACAGCGACTGGATCAGGGTGGGCGTGGACGGCTCCATCCGTGACATCAGAAGAAACGCCAGCGCCATCAGCGCGGTACCGGTCACCGGAAATACCTTGTAGCGGCCGGTCCGGCCGACCAGGGTGCCGCTGCCGGTCGAGGTGATCAGCATCCCCACCACCATCGGCAACGTGCGCAGACCCGAGGTGGTCGCCGAAACACCGTTGACATACTGCATATAGGTGGGCAGGAACGTCAGCGCACCCAACATCGCAAAGCCCACAACGAAGGACAGCACGCAACACACCGTGAACACCGGACTGGCGAACAACCGGATGGGCAAGATCGGCTCGGTGGCGCGACGTTCCACCACTACGAAAACGCCCAGCGCCAGCGTGGCGCCGACGAATAAGCCGATGATCGCCGGCGACCCCCACGGATACAGCGCGCCGCCCCAGCTGGTCGCCAGCGTCAGGGCGGCGGCGCCGAGGCCGACGAACGCTATTCCGGAGTAGTCGACGACCGGCTTGGCGGACGCGGTCAGCGCCGGAATCGCCGCGGCGGCAACGAAGATCACGACCACCGAGATCGGCACGTTGACCCAGAACGCCCACCGCCACGTCAGGTAGTCGGTGAAGTAGCCGCCCAGCAATGGACCGATGACGGTCGTGACGCCGAAGACCGCTCCGAGGATGCCCTGGTATCGGCCCCGCTCCCGCAGGGGAACGACCTCGCCGATCAGCGCGCTGGCGGTGACGGTGATCGCGCCACCGCCGATCCCTTGCAGGGCACGCGATCCCACCAGCATGACCATCGACTGGGACAGCCCGCACAACGCCGATCCGATGACGAAGAAAACGATGGCCGCCTGGAACACCCGCTTGCGCCCGTACAAATCCCCGAGCTTGCCGGCCAGCGCGGTGACGACGGTCGATGCGAGCAGATAGCTGGTGACGACCCAGGACTGATGGCCGGCATCACCCAAGTCGGCGACGATCGTCGGCAGCGCCGTCGCGACGATGGTCTGGTCCAGCGCCGCGAGCAGCATGCCGAGCACGACCGCGACGAAGATCAGGTTGCGCCGTCGCGGACTGATCAGCTCGCCGCTGGCCGCGGAATCCGCCGCCGGGGTCGCCTGGTTTACCGCTGCTCTCGGGCTCGTCATGCCAGCCCGACGGTACCTAGTTCGGCGCGGCCCAGGTCAGCTGGGTGGCCGGGAGACGCACTGCGCCGAGTACAGCTCCACGCCCAGCTTGTCCATCAACTCCAGCTGCGTCTCCAGGTAGTCGATGTGCTTTTCCTCGTCGGCCACGATGTCCTCGAAGAGGGTGGCGGTGGTGGAATCCTGCTTTTCCCGGCACAGGACGATGGCCGGCTTGAGCCGGTCCATCACCTCGTATTCGATGGCCAGGTCGGCCTCGAACTGCTCGCGCAACGTCTGGCCGATGCGCAGCGAGAAGAGGCGCTGGTAGTTCGGTAACCCGTCGAGCAGCAGGATGCGGTCGGTGATCGACTCGGCGTGTCGCATCTCGTCGAAGGACTCGGCGCGGGTGTGCTCAGCTAACTCGGTGAAACCCCAGTTGTCCTGCATCTTGGAGTGCAGGAAGTATTGGTTGATCGCGGTGAGCTCGCTGGTCAACTGCTCGTTGAGCAGACGCAAAACGTCCGGATCCCCTTGCATTTTCACTCCTACGGTGGCTGCGGGTGTCATGTTCGGCCGCAGTTCGGTGCGCTGGGCTGGAACGCACAAACCTGGGCTGTACCAGCACTTTGCCACGACCGCCGCAAATGTTCTAGCAAGGTTTGGCTGCACTCAGTGCGGCGCCGAAGTGACCTAGGCAACCCTTTATTAGGTTAGACTTCACTAAGCAAGTTAGGTTAGACTCAACTAATATGCGGCATGTTTGTTCGGTACCGTCGCCGGGGCGCTCAAGCACCCCGGAGTCTAGGCGCGGGGCTGACATGCGGTGGCTAGGCCGGATCTTCGATGAAGGGGATGCCAACATGCAGGCGGTGCGCTGATGTACGTGTGCCTGTGCGTCGGGGCTACCAGCCAGACCGTGTGCGATGTCGTCGCGCAGGGTGCGTCGACATCCAAAGAAATCGCCGCGGCGTGCGGGGCGGGCGGTGACTGCGGTCGCTGCCGGCGCACATTGCGGGCGATCCTCGCCGACTCGGCGAAACTAGAGGCAGCGCCGTCGGCCTAATCCGGGACGACGCTTCGGCCTCTATCGAAACGCGTCAGCCTTTATTGAAATCAGCCAGCGCCGCCGCGTTGGCTTGCGCTCCCATCAGCTCGGCGAAGTGCGCGTTTTCCCGCGCTGTGGCCGCCGCGATCTCGGGACGGACCGGTTCCATCATCGTGTGCTTGACCGCCATCAAACTCGAGATGGGCCGTGAGGCAAGGATTTCGGCATGGTGACGGGCCTGCGGCAGCAACTCGTCCGGTTCGCAGACACGCCAGACCAGACCCATCCGCAACGCCTCGTCGGCGTCGACCCATTCGGAGGACATCAACAGCCAGGCGGCATTCTGGCGGCCCACCAGCTGCGGCAGCAGATATGACGACGCCGCTTCCGGCGCTACGCCCAGGCTGGTGAACGGGCACTTCAAGCGGGCCGTCGACGACATGAATGTCAGATCGGCATAGCCCAGAATCGTGGCACCAATCCCCACCCCGACGCCGTTCACCGCGCAGATCAGTGGCTTGGGAAACGCGCTGAGCGCGTTGATGAGTCCGATGAAGCCATGCTTGCCCGGGGTGAAGTCCGGGTCGGTGATACGGGCCTGCATCTCGCCCAGGTCGGTACCGGCGCTGAATCCGCGACCCGCACCGGTTAGCAGGACGACGGCGACTTCGGGATCGTCGGCGGCGGCCAGCAGCGCCTCGGCGGTGGCGTCGTAAAGGGCTTCGTTGAAGGCGTTGAGCGCCTCCGGCCGGTTCAGCGTGAGGGTGCGTACCCGCTCGTCGTCATCGATCTGCAGCGTCACCCCCGCAGCCTAAGCCCGCTCAACCGTTGCTGTAGACGCGGGTTGGGGCGATCAGCACCACGGCGCGATGCTCCCGCGCCATCACCCGGTCGTATTCGTCCCAGTCGTCGTGGCTGCCGCCCGCCGCGGTGAACACGTCGCGCAGCAGCAACCGCAACCGATCGGCATCCGTCAGCCAGGGCTGGGTGTCGTCGGGCCCGGCCAGCTCCGCGCGCCCCTCGACGGTCGCCCACTGCCACCCGTTGCGAAAGGTGATGGCCAACTGCGGCCGGGCACGCAGGTTGGCCAGCTTGACTCTGCCGTAGGTGGTAAACCCCAGAACCGGTTGACCATTCGCCGGGTGCGACAGCAGGCCCACGTTGACCAGCGATGCCTGCACCGTCCCGTCACCGCGAACGGTCGATACCACCGCCAGTCCGCTTTCCCCCGCGGCCAATGCCACGGCGTCGCGCAGCGTTGTCATCTCAACTCCTCATTCCGTGAACGGCGTGGTGATGACGTAGCGGCTCGTCGGCACGGTGTCGATGTTCTCGTTGGCGCCAAACGCCGTCGTGCTGGCCACCATTCGCCCCAGCCGATGTTGTAGATCGCCGTCGTCGGCGGCCCCGAAGAACGCCCGAAGGTCGGTGATTGCCTCAGCGGGGAACAACTCCTCGACGATGCCGGCGATCCCCGGTGCGTCCGGGGTGAGCGTGCGCACCACCCAGTTCTGGGTGTAGCCGAACGTCGACTGCGTGTCGATGGCCACCGGCGTGTGGTCGCGTTGCCAACGGGTCAGCCACGTCGCCTGGTCCATGTCGGCGGGCCGGCGCAGCAACGCGATATTGGCCAAACCCGGTGTGCGGGCTCCGAATTCGACAGCGGGGGCACTCAGTGGGACCGATTCGGTCACCAGATACGCGGCGAGCTGGTCACACTCCTGGGCGAGCAGGTCGAGCGCCACCGTCAGCTGCTCGCCGTAGCACTGCTGGGTCCACATGCTCACCACCGCGGCGACGGGCGGGTCCAGCGTCGTGAGAGTCATCAACGACTGGCGCACGGCGTCGTCACGGACATTGACCGACAGTCCGAGCACGCCCAGCTCCAGCAGCGCCTCGGCGACCGGCCCCCGCTGCCGAGCGCACCAGTCGTCCTCGGACTCGGCGCGCATGAGCACCGCGATTACCTTTTCCATAGGCCGAACCTACCGTCGGCGGGCGTCGACAGGTCTACTTCACCAGCCGCACTTGGTGTTGGCTGCTGATCAACTTCCCGATGAGCTCGGCCAGCTGGCGGTAGGCCTCGTCGCGGCCACTCGACGAGCGGTAGACCAAGCCGATCCGCCGGCCCGGGCGCGGCGCCGCGAACTGCGCAAGGCCCAGGCGGCTTCTCGAGGCCTCGACCGGCACCGCGCTCTGCGGAATCAGCGTCACACCCAAACCGCCTGTCACGCACTGGACCGCGGTCGCCAGTGACGCCGCCCTGGTGTTGGCCAGCTCCGCTCGCACCCCCGCCTTGTGGCAGACCTCCAGCGCCTGGTCGCGCAGGCAGTGCCCCTCGTCCAGCAGCAGCAACGGCAGGTCGGCAAGCGCCGTCGCCGGTACCCGGCGCTTGCCCGCCAGCGGATGGCCGGGAGGCAGGGCGAGAACGAAATCCTCGTCGTAGATCGGGATCGCGCTGACCCCGGCGGTCTCGGCGGGCAGGGCGATCAATGCCGCGTCCAGTGCCCCCTCACGCAAGACCGCCAATAACCGCTCGGTCTGGTCTTCCGTCACCCGCAACGTCAGCCCCGGCAATTGCTCGGCGACCCCGGCCAGCACGGTCGGCAGCACGTAGGGCGCCACGGTGGGAATCAGCCCCAGCCGCATGCCGGCCCGCAACGGATCCGAGGTGCCCGCCGCGGCCGCGGTGAACGCGTCGGTCGCCTCGACGACGGCCTGCGCGCGCGGCAGCAGTTCCGCGCCTTCGGGTGTCAAGAAGACACGCCGTGTCGAGCGTTCGACGAGCCGGGTGCCCAGGCCCGCCTCGAGCCCCGAGAGGGCCTGCGACAAGGTCGACTGACTGACACCGAGAGCGACTGCCGCACCGCTGAATTGACGCCTTTCGGCCACCGCGACGAACGCACGAAGACCGGCGAGCGTCGGCTGATAAATCTTATCGGTCATACCTATAAGTATAGTGGGAAGTATCACCTTTACTTCAAGAAGAGTACAGGGCAATATGGTGGAAAGAAGCTAATCTTGAATTAATCCAAATAAGGAGCGACATGCCTCTGCTAACCATCGGCGACCAGTTCCCCGCCTACGAGCTCACTGCGCTGATCGCGGGCGACCTGTCCAAGGTCGACGCCAAGCAGCCTGACGACTACTTCACTACCATCACCAGCGAGGACCACGCCGGCAAGTGGCGCGTGGTGTTCTTCTGGCCGAAGGACTTCACCTTCGTGTGCCCGACTGAGATTGCCGCCTTCGGCAAGCTCAACGACGAGTTCGAGGACCGCGACGCCCAGGTTCTGGGCGTGTCCATCGACAGCGAGTTCGTGCACTTCAACTGGCGTGCGCAGCACGAGGACCTCAAGAAGTTGCCCTTCCCGATGCTCTCGGACATCAAGCGGGAGCTGAGCCTGAGCACCGGCGTGCTCAACGCCGAGGGAGTGGCCGACCGAGCGACCTTCCTCGTCGACCCGAACAACGAGATCCAGTTCGTTTCGGTCACCGCGGGTTCCGTGGGCCGCAACGTCGAGGAAGTGCTGCGCGTCCTGGACGCCCTGCAATCCGACGAACTGTGCGCTTGCAACTGGCGCAAGGGTGACCCGACGCTGGACGCCACCGAGCTGCTCAAGAAGTCGGCCTGATTTAGACCCGATCGCATAAGGTCTCATGAGGAGGCGAGATGAGCGTAGAAAACCTCAAAGAAGCGCTGCCGGAGTACGCCAAGGACCTCAAGCTCAACCTCGGCTCGATTACTCGCACGACCGAGCTCAACGAGGAGCAGCTGTGGGGCACGCTGTTGGCGAGCGCCGCGGCTACCCGGAACACGCAGGTGCTCAACGAGATAGGCACCGAGGCGGCCGACACCCTGTCCGCCGAGGCATACAACGCGGCGCTGGGAGCCGCATCGGTCATGGCCATGAACAACGTGTTCTACCGTGGCCGGGGCTTTCTCGACGGCAAGTACGACGACCTGCGCGCGGGATTGCGGATGAACATCATCGCCAATCCCGGCGTGGAGAAGGCGAACTTCGAGCTGTGGTGCTTCGCGGTGTCGTCGATCAACGGATGCCCGGATTGCGTGGCCGCGCATGAACACACGCTGCGGGAAGCCGGTGTCAGCCGGGAAACCATCCAGGAGGCACTGAAGGCCGCGGCGATCATTTCCGGCGTGGCCCAGGCGATTGTCGCTTCCCAGACGCTGGCGACCGTCGGCTGATCGTGTCGTCGTGACCAGTGCCGCGTCGGGACCCAGCTGGGTCCGGCACGCGATCTGGTGGCAGGTCTACCCCCTGGGGTTCGTGGGCGCGTTCCCCGTACCGCGGTCAAACGAGCCGCAGCAACCAGCGGAACACCGGTTGCTGCGGCTCGTCGACTGGTTCGACCACGCCATCGAACTCGGTGCATCCGGTATAGCGCTGGGCCCGATCTTCGCCTCGCGCACACACGGTTACGACACCACCGACCACTACCGCATCGATCCCCGCCTCGGTGATGACGCCGACTTCGACCGCCTCGTCGACGAAGCGCACCGCCGCGGCCTGTGCGTGCTGCTCGACGGCGTATTCAACCATGTCGGGGTGGATTTCCCGCGCTACCGGGAGGCGCCCGACGACGCCGCCGCCGCGCGGTGGTTCCGCGGACGTCCGGGACACTTTCACACGTTCGAAGGCCACGACGGGCTGATCACCCTCAACCACGACAACCCCGAAGTCGTGGACTACACCGTCGAGGTGATGGCGCACTGGTTGGCGCGCGGCGCCGACGGCTGGCGTCTCGACGCGGCTTATGCCGTCCCCCAACACTTCTGGGCGTCAACGTTGCCACGGGTGCGCGAGCGGTATCCGGAGGCCTGGTTCGTCGGCGAACTCATCCACGGCGACTACGCCGCCGTTGTCGAAGCCGCCACGTTCGACTCGGCCACCCAATACGAGTTGTGGAAGGCGATCTGGAGCAGCCTCAACGACGGCAACTTCTTCGAACTGGACTGGGCGCTGCAGCGCCACAACGACTTTCTGAACCGCTTCGCGCCGCTGACATTCATCGGCAATCACGACGTCACCCGCATCGCCAGCAGGCTGGGAAACCCCGCGCATGTTGCCCACGCGCTGGTGCTCCTGCTCACCATCGGCGGGGTGCCCAGCATCTACGCCGGCGACGAGCTCGGGTTTCACGGCGTCAAGGAAGAACGGTTCGGCGGTGACGATGCGGTACGCCCCGAATTCGGCCCTCCCCCACTGCAATTAGATGACTTCGGCATCGAGGTCTGGGCGTTGCACCAGTACCTGGTCGGGTTGCGTCGGCGCCACCCGTGGCTGCACACGGCATCCACCACCGCGTTACGGCTGGAGAACCGGCACTACGTCTATGAGACGCGTAACGGCGACGATACCCTGCTGGTGGTGCTCAACATCGACGACGAACCGCTGCATGTTTCGTTGTCAGAGCTGGGCAAGGGGCGTGCACAGGTCATCGGCGGGTCGGAGGTGCCGCCACCAGAGGCCGTCGACAGCGTTGCCGTCGAGGCGCGGGGCTGGCGGATACTGAGCCCGGTCTAGGGCCGGTTTCAGGGCCCCTTCTATGGCGCGGGCAGCCGCCGCAGGGTCAGCTCGTCCTGGCGGCCGTCGTAATACTTCTCGAGCACCGCGACGAAGTCCTCGTTGTCCTCGGTGGCGCGGGCGAACAGCGTCATCGACGAGCACAGCTTGAGGTCGTCGGGCGAACCGAAAATCTGGCCGATCGATCGCCCTTGCACCGCTGTGACCAGCCGGGCGCACTCGTGCAACCGCGGCCCCAGCGGGGCATGGCGCAGGTACGCGCGAGCTTCGTCCAGCGAGGAAATGCCGTAATGGAGCGCGGTCGGGCTGCCTCCGAGGCCGCGCAACTGCGGGAAGACAAACCACATCCAGTGACTGCGCTTGCATCCGTCGCGGAGTTCGCCGACGACGTTGCCGTAGACCGGAGCCTGCGCGTCCACAAAACGCTTGAGATCGAACGGGTCGCCTGCCGAGTCCATCTGACTACGGTTGCACATTATGGAACTCGAAAGACGAAAGGCCGTCCAACGACGAGTGCCCAAAGTGCGCGACCTCGTCCCGCTCATGCAATTCAAGCGACCCGAGCTCAACGCGACCAAGCGGCGCCTCGCCGCCGCGTACACCATCGAGGACCTGCGGCGGATCGCGAAGCGGCGCACTCCGAAGGCGGCGTTCGACTACACCGACGGCGCCGCCGATGACGAGCTGTCCCTCGAGCGCGCCCGACAAGCCTTCCGCGACATCGAATTTCATCCGACGATCCTGCGCGACGTCAGCAATGTGACCGCCGGATGGAATGTGCTCGGCCAGCCGGTCGTCCTGCCGTTCGCGATCGCGCCGACCGGATTCACCCGGCTGATGCACACCGAGGGCGAGATCGCCGGCGCGCACGCGGCGGCCCGGGCGGGGATTCCGTTTTCCCTGTCCACGCTGGGCACCTGCGCCATCGAGGATCTCGTCACCGCCGTCCCGCAGGGCCGCAAGTGGTTTCAGCTCTACATGTGGCGCGACCGCGAACGCTCGATGGCGCTGGTGAAACGGGCCGCCGACGCCGGCTTCGACACCCTGCTTGCCACCGTCGACGTCCCGGTCTCCGGTGCGCGGCTGCGCGACAACCGCAACGGGATGACGATCCCGCCCACGCTGACGCTGCGAACCGTGCTGGACGCGGTGCCCCACCCCAAGTGGTGGTTTGACCTGTTGACCACCGAGCCGCTGGCGTTCGCGTCGCTGGACCGCTGGCCCGGCACCGTCGCCGACTACCTGAGCACGATGTTCGACCCGAGCCTGACCTTCGATGACCTGGAGTGGATCAAGGAGCAATGGCCCGGCAAGCTCGTCGTGAAAGGGATCCAGACGCTTGACGATGCCCGCGCCGTCGTCGACCGCGGCGTCGACGGCATCGTGTTGTCCAATCACGGCGGGCGCCAACTGGACCGGGCCCCGGTGCCCTTCCACCTGCTGCCGACGGTGGCCCGCGAGCTGGGTCAGCACACCGAGATCCTGGTGGACACCGGCATCATGTCGGGCGCCGACATCGTCGCGGCGATCGCGCTCGGAGCCCGCTGCACGCTGGTCGGGCGGGCCTACCTGTACGGCCTGATGGCCGGCGGTGAGGCGGGCGTGAGCCGGGCGATCGACATTCTGCGCGAGGGCGTGACCCGCACGATGCGCCTGCTCGGTGCCACCTGCCTCGAGGAACTGTCCCCCAAGCACGTCACACAGCTCAAGCGACTCCGCCCCGTTTAGCTGCCGGTGTGAAGCTGGCCGCACACTCGCTGCCCGGTGTGAGGCTGGCCGCACACTCGTCACGGCCGGGCCCCCGGGAACAAACCGGCGTCCCGCTGGGTTAAGCGCATCAGACTCAACTTTTGGAGGAATTGATGGCTGACGCCAAGTCGGTGCCGGTGCTGTTTGTCACTGACACCATCGTGCTGCCCGGAATGGTGGTGCCGATCGCATTGGACGACGCCGCCCGCGCGGCGATCGATGCCGCTCAGGCCAGTGAATCGGGACAGCTGCTGATCGCCCCCCGCATCGAGGACCGCTACCCATCACACGGCGTGATCGCGAAGGTGCTGCAGGTAGGACGCATCGCCGGTGGTGGCACCGCCGCGGTGGTGCGCGGTGAGCGCAGGGCCCAGATCGGGGCGGGGGCATCCGGTCCCGGAGCGGCGCTGTGGGTCGAGGTGACCGAGGTCCCCGAGATCGAGGCGACCGACGAGATCAAAGCGCTGACAGCGGAGTACAAGAAGCTGCTGCTGGCCATGCTGCAGCGGCGCGAAGCCTGGGAGATCATCGATTACGTCAACAGGCTGACCGATCCGTCGGCGCTGGCGGACACCTCCGGATACGCGTCCTACCTGACCAATGCGCAGAAGTGGCAACTGCTGGAGACCGTCGATGTCACCGAGCGGCTGCGCGCACTGATCGAGTGGACCAGCGACCACCTCGCCGAAGTCGAGGTCAGCGACAAGATCGCCGAAGACGTGCGCGAGGGCATGGAGAAGACGCAGAAGGAATTCCTGCTGCGCCAACAGCTGGCCGCCATCCGCAAGGAATTGGGCGAGGGCGAACCCGACGGTTCTGATGATTACCGGGCCCGCGTCGAGTCGGCCGAACTGCCCGAGACGGTGCGCGAGGCGGCGCTGCGCGAGGTCGGCAAGCTGGAACGCTCCAGCGACCAGAGCCCGGAAAGCGGCTGGATCCGCACCTGGCTGGACACCGTGCTCGACCTGCCCTGGAACGTCAAGACCGAGGACTCCACCGACCTGAAGGCGGCGCGGGAGATCCTGGACGCCGATCACCACGGGCTCGACGACGTCAAGGACCGCATCGTCGAATACCTGGCCGTGCGGGCCCGTCGCGCCCGGCGCGGCCTGCAGGTGGTCGGCGGCCGCGGCTCCGGCGCGGTGATGGTGCTGGCCGGTCCCCCCGGCGTCGGCAAGACGTCGCTGGGGGAAAGTGTGGCACGCGCGTTGGGCCGAAAGTTCGTGCGCGTCGCCCTGGGCGGTGTGCGCGACGAGGCAGAGGTCCGCGGGCACCGTCGCACCTATGTGGGCGCGTTGCCGGGCCGGATCGTGCGCGCGATCGGCGAGGCGGGATCGATGAATCCCGTTGTGCTGCTGGATGAAATCGACAAGGTCGGTTCCGACTACCGCGGCGACCCGAGCGCGGCGCTGCTCGAGGTGCTCGACCCGGCGCAGAACCACACCTTCCGCGACCACTACCTGGATCTGGACCTGGACTTGTCCGATGTGGTGTTTTTGGCCACCGCCAACGTGATCGAAAACATCCCGTCGGCCCTGCTGGACCGCATGGAGCTGGTGGCTATCGACGGCTACACCGAGGACGACAAGGTCGCCATCGCGCGGGACTACCTGCTGCCCCGGCAGCGGGAGCGGGCGGCGCTGACCGACGGCGAGGTCACCGTCACCGACGCGGCGTTGCGCAAGGTCGCCGCCGACTACACGCGCGAGCCCGGCGTGCGACAGTTCGAACGGCTGCTGGCCAAGGCGCTGCGCAAGGCGGCCACCAAGCTGGCCTCGGAAACGAATGGGGATCCCGGACCGCTGCGGATCGACGAGCCGGATCTGGTTGATTACCTGGGCCGTCCGCGGTTCATGCCGGAGTCGGCCGAACGCACGGCGGTGCCGGGTGTGGCGACCGGCCTGGCCGTGACGGGCCTGGGCGGTGACGTCCTGTACATCGAGGCCGGCGCGGCTGGAACTGATAAGCCAGGCGATGGGTCCTTACAGCTGACCGGGCAACTGGGCGACGTGATGAAGGAGTCGGCGCAGATCGCGCTGTCCTACGTGCGGTCACACGCTTCCGAACTCGGCGTGGACCCCGAGGCGCTGGATCGTCGCATCCACGTGCACGTGCCCGCCGGCGCGGTGCCCAAGGACGGCCCGTCTGCCGGTGTCACCATGGTGACCGCCCTGGTATCCATGGCCACCGGACGACAGGTCCGCTCCGACGTCGGCATGACCGGCGAGGTCACGCTGAACGGTCGGGTGTTGCCCATTGGCGGTGTGAAGCAGAAGCTGCTCGCAGCCCAACGTGCCGGGCTGTCAACGGTTTTCATTCCGTCACGCAACGAGCCGGATCTCGATGACGTGCCCGCCGAGGTGCTCGAGGCGCTGGACGTGCGGCCGATGACCGACGTCGCCGACATCGTGACCCAGGCTCTGGTGCCTGCGGTCGAGGCCGCCACGGTGGCCGCCTGACGCCGCGGGGCGGCTGACAGCGCGCACTATTGAAACCCCTGTCGAGTCACGCCTGACGCGATGCCCTGGGGACGGCGAGAAGTTTTGGCCGCCCCCGGGGACGGGTACGCGTTAGCGCAGAGGGAAGACCGGCCGAGGGGGGATGACCTCTATCCGACGTCAAAAAGGCGCGGGTGACGAACAACAAATCACCGCCGCGCGGCCGCCGGAGGGCAGCCGAGCGAATCGATAAGGAGTTCATCATGAGGTTGAACAGAATTGCCGCTGGCGCCGTCGTTGCAGGTGCTCTGACGTCCGGTGCGCTGGGAATTGGTGCCGGCTTGGCGCAAGCCGATCCGAATGGCCCGAATGTGCCGGGACCGGTGCCAGGCCCGAATGTGCCGGGACCGGGGCCGATACCTGGCCAGAATGTGCCGGGACCGGGGCCGCTGCCGGGGCAGGGGATGCCCATTTGTAACGCCGGACCCGGCGTCAACTGCAATGGTCCCGGCACCCCGCTGCCGCCCGGGCAGAACGGATTCCCGCCACCGGGCCAGTACAACGACCCGATCGGCTACGGGCTGCCGGCGCATTGGATGCCGCCGGGTCAACCAGGCGACTATCCAGTCGTATTTAACCCGGCCGTAAACCAGTGGGGCGTTTTCCTGCCCGGCGGTCAATTCGTCGCATACGCGACGTAACGGCTCGACGAGACAGCCGCCGCTCGCCTGCGGCGGCTGTCTCTCGGGTGAGGCAGAATTCCACGATATGACCGACATCCAGGCTCTGAAACGGCAAGTCGTCCATCGGGTTCAACGGCTCCTGGTCAATCCGGTGGGTCGGCAGCTGCCGATGACCATGCTCGAAACCACGGGACGCAAAAGCGGGCTGCCTCGGCGCACCGCGGTGGGCGGGCGCGTCGTGGACAACCAATTCTGGATGGTTTCCGAACACGGGGAGCACTCGGATTACGTCCGCAATATCAAAGCCAATCCCGCCGTGCGGGTGCGCGTCGGCGGGCAATGGCGGCACGGCACCGCCCACCTCCTGCCCGACGATGACGCGGTGCAGCGGCTGGGCGGGCTGCCGCGTCTGAACAGCGCGATGGTGCGCCTGATGGGCAGCGACCTGCTGACCGTGCGTGTCGATCTGGACTGACCCGGCGCATGGCCTACGACGAAGACCTGGCCAACCGGATCCGCGAACTCCTGGGATCCCAGCCGGGCATCGACGAAAAGCGGATGTTCGGCGGTCTGGCGTTTCTGGTCAACGGCAACATGTCGGTGGCCGTCAGCGGCCAGGGCGGGCTGTTGGTGCGGGTGCCGCAGGAGGACACCGAAAAACTCAGCGGGCGCGCCCATGTCGGCCCCATGGTGATGGCCGGGCGGGAAGCCCGGGGCTGGTTGCGCGTCGAGGCGGCCGGGGTGCAAACCAAACGCCAGCTGCGCAGTTGGGTCACCCGCGGGGTCGACCACGCGCGCGGCCTGCCGCCCAAATAGCCCGAATAACGGCTGCGGTTTGCCCCCACATCGTGGGGGTACGCGGTGCGCTATGGACAAGCGCGACCGACGGGTGCGACGACTGCTCGACGTTGCCGGCACGACGTATGCGGCGCAGGCGCGCATCACGATGAGCGACAAGCCGATGCCGCTGTTCCAGCTTCTGGTGCTGTGCATGCTTGCCAGCAAGCCGATCGATGCGGCCATCGCCATGGGCGCGGCGCGCGAACTCTTCACGGCGGGCTTGCGGACTCCCAAAGCCGTTCTGGCATCGGATCGACAAACCATGATCGACGCCTTCGGGCGCGCGCACTACGTTCGTTACGACGAGAGTTCGGCCACCCGGCTCACCGATATAGCCGAACGCCTTCGTGACGACTACTCCGGTGATCTGCGTGAATTGGCCGATCGCAGCGGGCATGACGTGGCAGCGGCCAAACGGATGCTCAAGCAGTTCAAGGGAATCGGCGACACCGGCGCCGACATCTACCTCCGCGAGGTCCAGGACGTGTGGACGTGGGTGCGGCCCTACTTCGATGACCGGGCCACCGGCACCGCCAAGCGCTTGGGTCTGCCCGGCGACCCGGCGAAGTTGGGAACTCTTGCGCCGCAGGCCAATGCGCGGCCGGCCGCGGCCCTCGTCAGGGCGTCGCTGGACGACGATGTGCGTCAGCAGGTGACCGGCTGAGCGCCCAGTGTCCATACGAATCGGTACCTCGGGGTGGTCGTACAACCACTGGATCAACGTGCTGTATCCGCCGGGAACCCCGTCGGCGCGCCGGCTTGCCCGCTACGCCGAGGTGTTCGACACGGTCGAACTGAACGCCAGTTTCTACCGGTGGCCGAAGGATTCGACGTTCGAGGGCTGGCGCGATCAACTGCCGGACGGCTTCACCATGTCGGTCAAGGCGCATCGCGGCTTGACGCACTACCGCCGGCTGGCCTCACCCGAACCGTGGGTCGAACGATTCGAGCGCTGTTGGCAACTCCTGGGTGATCGCCGCGGGGTGTTGCTGGTGCAGTTGCACCCCGAACAACAGCGCGATGACACGCGCCTGGATTCGTTCCTCGAGCGCATGCCCGGGTCGATCCGCGTCGCCGTCGAACTCCGTCATCCGTCGTGGAATGACCCCGCGGTGTTCGAGTTGTTGGAGCGCCATCGCGCCGCGTATGTGGTGATGAGCGGCCTCGGGCTGCACTGCGTCCCCCGGGCGACGACGGACTTGGTGTACATCCGGATGCACGGCCCGGATCCGGACGCGAACTACGCCGGCTCCTACTCGGCCGACGACTTGCGGTGCTGGGCCGATCGGATCGCCCAATGGGACGCGGAAGGAAAAGCCGTGTGGATGTATTTCAACAACGACCTGGGTGGCCACGCGGTCCGCAACGCGCTCGACCTGCGCGAGCTGTTGAGTTGAGCGCTCAAGTAGGCTGGAAGTTCGACAGAACGGAGCACCCACCATGGCCAGCTCGACCAGTTTCGTCATCATCGGCGGCGGACTCGCGGCAGCCAAAGCCGTAGAGGCATTGCGCGACAATAAATTTGATGGACACATCACTGTGTTCGCCGACGAGGAGCATCTGCCCTACGAGCGGCCCCCGCTGTCCAAGGAGTATCTGGCCGGTAAGAAGTCATTGACCGATTTCACCGTGCAGAACTCCGACTGGTATCGGGACAACAACGTCGACTTACGGCTCAACACGCGGGTGACCACCCTGGATGCCGCAGGCCACACCGTGGGCCTGCAGGACGGCACCACCGTCTCGTACAACAAGCTGCTGCTGGCGACGGGATCGGCTTCGCGGCGGCCACCGATACCGGGATCGGACTCCGGCGGCGTGCATTACCTGCGCACCTATGAAGACGCCGCGGCGTTGAATGCTGTTCTGACCGAGGGAGCTTCGCTGGCGGTCGTGGGCGGCGGGTGGATCGGGCTGGAAGTAGCCGCGGGGGCCCGTCAGCGGGGCGTGAACGTCACCGTGGTGGAAGCCGCCAAACAACCACTGATGGCCGCGCTGGGTGAGACCGTCGGCGAGGTGTTCGCCACCCTGCATCGCGAGCACGGGGTGGATCTGCGGCTCGAGACGCAGGTCGAGGAGATCACCCGGGCCGATGGCTCGGCGACCGGCGTGCGGACCCGGGACGGGGCGACGATCAGCGCCGACGCCGTGCTGGTGGCCGTCGGGGCCAAGCCGAACATCGAACTCGCCGACCAGGCCGGGTTGTCCCTGGGTGACGGCGGGGTCCTGGTCGACGCGTCGTTGCGCACCAGCGATCCCGATATCTATGCGGTCGGCGACATCGCCGCCGCCGAACACCCGCTGTTCGGTACCCGGATCCGCACCGAGCACTGGGCCAACGCGCTCAAGCAGCCAGCCGTGGCGGTGGCTGGGATGCTGGGCACGCCAGGCGAATACACGGAGCTTCCCTATTTCTTCACCGACCAATACGACCTCGGCATGGAATACGTCGGCCACGCCCCCAGCTTCGAGCGAGTGGTGTTTCGCGGCGACGTCGCCGGCCGCGAATTCGTCGCGTTCTGGCTCGACGGCGACAACCGGGTGCTGGCCGGAATGAACGTCAACATCTGGGACGTGCTCGACGACGTCAAAGCGCTGATCAAGTCCAGGGCTCCCGTCGACGCCGACAAACTGGCCGACCCGCAATCACCCCTGGCTGAGCTGCTCGGCTGAGCCGTCGCCGGCGGTGGGCTCGGCATCTGAGCCGTCAGCGCCGTGCGGAATGGGCGCCCACGCCCCGTCGATGACGTCCGGTGGTCGTTGCGCCTGCAAGCGTTCGCGTTCGGTGCGGCGGCGTTTGATCCGCAGCCGCGCATCGCCGGGCATGGTGACCAATTCATTGCAGGTCAAGTAGTGCATGTCGTCGACGGCGTCGATCAGGTCCGCCTCGACCCGCAGAGATCCCAATGCGCGCAACGTCATTCGCATCTCGTGCGTGAACCGCATCGTGGTGTCGTGGGCCAGTTCCCGTGTACCGCGGGCGGTGGCGGTCAGCCGTCCGGCCAGCGTGACCGGTGCGGGTTCTTGGGTCGCGGCCGCGGCGGCAGCGGTCAGCAACATCGTCGGGTCGTCGGCGAATGTCTTGCTGGCCAGCTCGGCCTCGCCCGGGCCGCGGTGTCCGATCCGCGCGACGACGGCATCCACGGCGGCAGCGGTCTTCGGGGACAGCGCACGAATGCTCGCGAGATTGCCCTCGGCGGCCAGCGCGCACAACGGTGGGTCGGCCCGCAACACCGACGCCAACTCTGCGGTCTCCGCCGCGACGAACCCGCTCTCGGTGATCATGCCCAGCCCGGGCACGCTGCGCGCCGCATGGCTGCGGATCAGCGCCGCGGCCGCGACACCGGTGTCAATCAACCAGAGCGCGTTGAGGATCCAGCCTTGGTGAATGCGGTCGCGCAACAGCCGGAGCCGAACTTCCAGAGCGGCTTCCGGCAGCGACGCCAGTTGACCGGCGTCAACGTGCTCCGCGCCGACCGCCGCGCAATACGCCCGGGTGTCCGCCCGCAGGTGACGCAAGAGGGCGACCGATCGTCCCGCGGCGACCGCCTTGGCGACCGAACCGAGCGCTCCCGCCGTCAATGCCGGCTCGCCGAACGGCAGCGGATCCCCGATCTGAGGCTGGCCGACAAGCGCATCGCGGCTGACGGCGTCCTGGTCCCAGCCGGGCAGCTGACTGGCCGCGACCATGTTGACCGATACCCCGACGTAGGGGCGGTGGCCGAACACCGCGATGGCCCTGCTGCTCCATTCGGCGTCGGCCGCGCCGCCAAGCGCGAGCACCTGTCCCAACACCCGGCTCGCAGTGCGCAGTCCGCTCAATTGGACGTCCAGCGTGATCGGGGTGAGCGGTCCGGGCAGCGCGTCGGCCAGGGCGGTGCCGCTGAAGACCGGGAACCGCGGATCGATCTGGTCGTCGAATTCGCCTTCCATGCCGTCCGGTGCGGCGGTGTGCACGTCGCCGGTCGTCCGCCGGAGGTGCGGCAGCACCTCGACGGGCAGCGCGAGCTGACCGCCGTGGTTGATCGCGCCGGGGCCATCGAGCCGGCGGCCGACGAGCCCACGCGCGGTGTCGGCGACCGCGTCAAGCGCGTGCCAGCCGTACTCGAACATCCAATCCTCTTGTGCTGCGGCAATATCGAATTCCGGGATCAGCTGCGACCAACTGCGAACCCGGTGCAGCCGGGAACGGGGGTCGGCGGCGCGCAAGACCCGCCAGGCGGTGACCATGTTGACGGTGTCCGGACTGGCGAGGTCCACCACACCGGTGCGGTCGGTGTTCAGCGCCACGACCAAAAAGCGCATCAGGTCGTCGAGGTGTAGCACTCGCATGGGTTGCGCCGAGACCTTGGTGCGCAACAACGTGGCCACGGTACGGCAGACCATCCAGTCGAGTTGGCGACCGACCGGCGGTGCGATCCGGATGACCGCGGTGGGCCCCCAACTCGAGGACACCAGATCCTCGGCCGGTCGATACAGCTCGGGCCGGCCGGCGGCCTGCGACACGAACAACAGACGGGAACCGGCGCGGGCCGCGGCATCGGTCACCCGCGCAAGCCCGTCCATGCCCGCGCTACCGGGCGCGGTGGGATCGATGGGGGCCAGGTGGATGACCGCATCGGCCTCGTCGGTGAGCTCCCGCAAGACGGGGTCGCGCAGCGATGCGCAAATAAACTCGACGTTGCCGTCCAGGCAGGCGTGCGGGAGCGCAGCAATGCCGCTGACCGTGTGCCCGGCAGCGATGAGCTGCCCAGCGACCAGCCGCCCGAGTGCGCCGGTGGCGTCGGTAACCAGGATGTGCACCTGGCCTCACCTCCCCCAACCCTCAGGACTCAACAATAGGCACGTTGACCTGGGCTACGCGACCGTTACCTCACGATCGGCGCACCGGCCGGGCGTCGTGTCCGGGGACCGGACTACTGCAGCGTCGCGCGGCCGTCCGCGGCGACGGCAACCTTGGCGCCACCGATATCTTCCCGCACCGATTCCCGCGCCGCGGCGGCGTCGGTGACCACCGCCAGGGCGCGCGACCCATCGGGTGTGCGCACGGCCAGAAAGGCCTTCTCCGGCTGTCCCTCGCGGTCGTACGGTGTCGTCCAGGCTTCGACGGTGCCAACGCCTTCCCACCCGACCACCGCCTCGGTCGTAGGCTCCCGATCGACGGCCGGTTGCGTGTCCTCCCAACGAAATTCGGCCGGCGGCTCGGTGCTGTACACGCCAAAGCTGTGCTTGGTCAGGTAGCCCCCGTTGGCGGTGACCAGACCGTACCGGCCCGGATTGGCCGCCAGCAACTCCGCCATGGTGGCAATCGAATGCATCACGTAGTTGCTCCACGGGCCGCCCGCGAACGTCAGCCCGCCGGTCACGGTCAGCGGCCGGGCGGGGTCGTCGACCCTCAATCCGAGTTCGGCCGCCGCCACTTGGACCGCGGAGGGAAAGCACGAGTACAGGTCCACGTAATCGACGTCGTCGATGCCCAGGCCGGCCAGCTCGAGCACGCGCGCACCGGCGATCCGGATCGCCGCGGACCGGTGCAGTTCGTGCCGCTCGGCGATGGACGGTGTGTCGTGCGCGTCGGTGCCCGCATGCGGGTACACCCACCGCTGCGCCGGGATCTTCAACCTTCTCGCCTGCTCGACCGAGGTCAGGACGAGCGCCGCGCCCTGGTCGACCATGTTGTTGGAGTTCATCAGCTTGGTGTAGGGCCAGCTGATCATCCGGTTCTGCGGGCCGGCGTGGCGGATGTCGTCGGCGGTCGACCGCTTGCGGATCCATGCGTGCGGGTTGTGCACCGCCACGGCGTTGAACCGTGCCCACAGCTCGCCGACGCGCTCGAGGTGATCGTCGATCGACTCGTCGTTCGCCACCCGCAGCGCCTGCTCGAACAGCGGGTAGACGTAGGCGGGCCGGTCGAGCTGGATCCTGATCTCGGCGTCACCGGCCATCGGGACGTCGGCGCCGCTGACCTCGGCCATCGGGACGCAGCGATCCTGCTCCGTCCACACCAGCTTGGCGCCCTTGGCCCGCAGGCCCCTTCGGGTGCGCCAGGTTTCGGCGCCGGCCAGCAGCACGACGCCCGCGTGTCCGCGCTGGATGTCCAGGCATGCCTGGTTGAGCAGCGATTGCGGCACATTGCCGCCGACCGGGCTGTAGAGCGTGGTGAAGTCGGAGGCGCCGATTCGCTGGCCGAGCAACAGGCCGGGATCCCGATACTGGGCCGACAGGATGTTGACCACGCGGATCGAGTCGACCGCCTCGATCACCGCCGCGGCGGCGGCCCGCTCGACCGCGGCCGCCATCAGGTCGACGGGCTCGACGGACCGCTTCGCCGGATCGATGTCGTCGCGATGGTTGACCTGGCCATAGCCGATCAAAACCGGGGTCCTGGGGTCAACGGTCATACGACGAACGTATCGGATCCCGAATGTGCGGCCTGCCGCACATTCGGGTGGGAGCGTGCGGCTGGCTACGCATTCGGGCGATGGGGCGGTGGCTCAGGCGCTGTCGGCAGAGTCGAAGAGCACACGGTCGTCGATCAGCCGCCGGATGTCGGCGGTGTTCATTCCCAGCATGTTTCGGCAGATCTCGACGGTGTTCTGCCCGGGCAGAGGCGCCGGGGCCTGCCGGGCCGACGGAATGTGGCGGTACGGCGCCGGTCCCGTCTCGGCCGGCAGCGGATTCTCGATCAGCGGATGAGCCATGGGGCGGTACACGTTGCGCGCGATCAGCTGCGGGTCCTCGAGGATGTCCGGCGGACGGTTCATCGGCCCGGCCGGAACCCCGGCCGACTGCAACAGTTCCGCGGCCCGCAGCGGGGTGCGGGTGCGGGTCCAGGCGGAGACCAGCCCCACCAACTCGCTTCGGTTGGCCAATCGCGCGTCGCCGGTGGCGAAACGCGGGTTGTCCGCCCAGTCGAGATGGTCGAAAACCGATGCGGCACGCCGCCATTCGTCGTCCGTCCGGATCGAGATGACGCACCATTCGTCGTCACCGGCACAGGGGTAGACGGCGTGCAGGCTGGTGTCCTCGCGGACTTGGGCGATGCCCGCGGCCAGGGCGGCTTGCGTGACATAGAGCGTGTCGAGCTGATTGACCACGACTTCGGCCTGCGAGACGTGGACATGGGCCCCCCTGCCGGCCCGGTTGCGGTGGATCAGCGCGGCGAGCGCCGCGATCGCGGTGACCCGGCCCACCACGTGGTCGGGGAACACCGTCGTCGCGTCGTAAAACGCGTGCCTGGCCCCGTCGACCTCGTCGTCCGGGTGGTCGGAGGTCCAGAGCCGGGTGACGCCGGTCGTGGCGCGCACCAGCGGGCCGTAGCCCAACCGCGCGCTCCACGGCCCCGCGTCCCCGAAAGCGCTGCTTTCGGCGAGCACGATCCGCGGGTTGACGGCGCGTAGCTCATCGTAGGAAAACCCCAGTGCGGCAAGGGTTCCCGGCTTGAAGTTGGCGAAAACCGCGTCGGCCTCGGCAACCATCCGGCCGAAGATCTTCTTGCCCTCCGCGCTGCGCAGGTCCAGCCCCAATCCCCGATTGTTGCGGTGCGTCCAGGCGAAGGACTCGCTCATGGCCTCGCCGACGCGGGCCTGCCGCAGTCCGTCGGGGTATTCGGCGCTTTCGACTTTGATCACGTCGGCGCCCAGGTCGGCGAACAGCCGGCTCAGCTCGCCGCCGGCGACGATGATGCCCAGATCCAAAATCCGCAGCCCCGCAAAGGGATAGTCGCCGAGCCGACCCGAGGCCGACGGCACCACCGAGGGATTGCCCCGCCAGCACGCTTCGTCGTGCCCCGCCGCGGGCACCGGTGCGCGAAAACCGGCGCGCCGGCCGTCGACCACGAAATATCCGGTCGGCACGCTGGTGCGCACGCCGGGCGCGAGCTCGGCCTCGGTGATCGCGCCCACCGCCTGGAAATGTTCGGACCCCAGGATCCGCGACGGCGTCAGCACCGCGGCGATGGGCACCCCGTGCGCCTGACCGGCGGCCACCAGATCCTTCATGGTCTGCCCTGCGAAGAGCGTCTGCAGACGCTCGCTGATCTGCGGCCATACCGCAAACCGCGCGCCGATCACATCGTATTTCGGGTCTTGAAAGTCCTCCGGCTCCCCCAGCCAGCGCCGCAAACCGCGCCACTGTCGGGGCGCCATCACGCACAGCCGGACGTAGCCGTCCCGGCACGGATAGATCGGGTAGGCATCCTGGTTCTTCGGGCGACCCCGCCACCGCCCGGTGCGCCGGATGCCCGCGGCGGCCTGCCCGTGCGCACCGAAGGCCGGGTCGAGGGCCATGATGACGGCATCAAACCAGGAGAAGTCGATGTAGTCGCCTGTGCCGCAACGTAATCGATTGTAATATGCGGCGAGTGCGGCCCACGCCGCCTGGACGGCCGCGGTGGCCGAAGCGATGCCGTCCGGCGGTAATACCGGGGTGCCGGTGGCGGGGCCGGACCGCGACAGCGCGCCACACATCGCGTAGAGCACCGGATCCGTGGCGCGCCACGAGGACCGCGGGCCCGTCGCGCCGAAGTCGGTGATCGAGAGCACCACCAGGTGCGGGTAGCGGGCGGCCAGCTCCTCGCCGGAAGTCCCGAACATGGCGCCGCGCTCGTCGGCGCCGGTATCCACGACGATGTCGGCCTCCGCGGCCAGGTCGAGGAAGCGGGCGCAGTCCTCGTCGTCGAACGGATCGAGTATCGCGCTGCGCTTGTTGGCGTTGTGCACGGCGAACGGGATGCTGGCGCCGCGCAGCGTCGGCAGCGCATCGCGCCCGAGGCAGCCGCCCGGCGGTTCCACCTTCAGGACGTCGGCACCCAGGTCGGCGAACAGCCGGGTCACCGCGTCGGCGACGCCGCTCGACAAGTCGAGGACGCGCACGGCATCGAGCAACCCGTCAACCATCTGCACACCGTACCTGCCTGGTCAGGCCGCTGCATGGCGGGCGTTCACCCCAAAGACCGGGCGGGCGGCGGCCAAAATGCCAGGTGGGCAAGCGGATTCGGCGCCTTCCCGCTCGGCTCGGACCGAACGCTCAGTCGGGCACCCGCGCCGGCGCCGCGTGGGCTATCGTCACAGGCCGACCACGACCTGTCGTCCCATGGAGGCATCCACTATGACCGCGCACCTGAGCTACGTCGAGGCCGTGGTGGTCGGCGCGCTCCAAGGCGTCACCGAACTGTTCCCGGTCTCGAGCTTGGGACACGCGGTGTTGGTGCCGGCGCTCGCCGGCGGGCGATGGGCTCAGGATCTCAGTGTCTCGGCCCCTCACTCGCCCTATCTGGCGTTCATCGTCGGCCTTCATGTGGCCACCGCCGCCGCCCTGCTGCTCTTCTTCTGGCGGGACTGGATACGCATCCTGGCCGGGTTCTTCTCCTCGCTGCGGTATCGCCGAATCCAGACGCCCGGCGAGCGGCTGGCCTGGCTGATCGTGGCAGGCACCATCCCGGTCGGCCTGGCCGGCCTGGCGCTCGAGCAGCTGTTTCGCACCACACTCGGCAAACCCGTCCCGGCGGCGACGTTCCTGTTGCTCAACGGCATCGCCCTGTACGTGGGCGAGAGGCTCCGTCGCCGCATCGCGCCCGCGGCCGGGCCGGGTCAGCCCGCGACGAGCGACGAGGAACTCGAACACGGTGACGAGGCCTCGGATCTTCGGCTCGCCCAACTCCCACTGCCGCGCGGCGTGGTCATCGGCGCCGCGCAGATCCTTGCCCTGTTTCCCGGGATCAGCCGGTCGGGGATCACCATCGTGGCCGGCCTGTGGCGCGGCCTGTCGCACGAGGACGCCGCCCGCTTCTCCTTCTTGCTCGCGACACCGATCATCCTGGCTGCCGGGGTCTACAAGATCCCCGAACTCTTCGGGCCGCTGGGCGCCGGCATCGGTGGCCAGGTGCTGGCCGGCAGCGTCGCCTCGTTCGTCTGCGCCTACCTCGCCGTGCGTTTCCTCACCCGGTACTTCCAGACCCGGACGCTGACCCCGTTCGCGATCTACTGCGCCCTGGCCGGTGGCGCCAGCCTGGTGTGGCTGGCCGTGCGCTGAACGGTGTCACGCCGGGCCTGGGCCCGGCGGGGCGTTCCGCGGGAGCGGTGGCCACCGGGGTTGTTGCGCAGTGCGGCTTCGAGTGCTGTGCTTACCGGGTTGTCTAGTTGACACCCGTCAAGAATCGAGAGGGACCGAAAATGGCAGACACGGCTTCCATCGGCCTCAAGGTCCGCGGAAAGGTCATCGTCATCACCGGCGGCGCCCGGGGAATCGGGCTGGCCACCGCGACCGCGCTGCACAAGCTGGGCGCCAAGGTCGCGATCGGGGACGTCGACGAGGTGCGGGTGAAGGAGTCCGGCGCCGACCTGGGCCTCGACGTCTACGGGAAACTCGACGTCACCGACCAGCACTCCTTCTCGGACTTCCTGGACGAGGTCGAACGCCAGCTCGGCCCGATCGACGTGCTGATCAACAACGCCGGCATCATGCCGGTCGGCCGCATCGTCGACGAGCCGGACGCGGTCACCCGGCGGATTCTCGACATCAACGTCTACGGCGTGATGCTGGGCAGCAAGCTGGCTGCCCAACGCATGGTGCCCCGCGGCAAGGGGCATGTCATCAACGTCGCGTCGCTGGCCGGTGAGCTCTACATCGTCGGTTTGGCCACCTATTGCGCCAGCAAGCACGCGGTGATCGCGTTCACCGACTCGGCCCGCCTGGAGTACCGCTCGGCCGGGGTGAACTTCTCCATGGTGTTGCCCACGTTCGTCAACACCGAACTGGTCGCCGGGACGCCCGGGATGAAGGGCTTCCGCAACGCGGAACCCGCCGAGATCGCCGACGCGATCGTCAAGCTGGTGGCCCACCCGAAGCCCCGGGTGCGGATCACCAAGGCGGCCGGCGCGATGGTGGTGTCCCAGAAGTTCTGGCCACGCCGGATCGCCGAGGGGCTCAACCGGATGCTGGGCGGCGACCACGTCTTCACCGACGACGTCGACGCCGAAAAGCGCCACGCATACGAAGCCCGCGCCCGCGGCGAAGAGTAGCCGCGCACGAGCATTGTTCATCCGAGGCGCGCACAATCGGCGAGGTGAGCCTAGAAACCCGAACCACCGCGCCCTCCGGATCTCCGCTCTCCGACGACGAATTGGTCCTGATCGACAAGTATTGGCGCGCCGCCAACTATTTGTCGGTCGGGCAGATCTATTTGCTGGACAACCCCCTGCTCGCCGAGCCGCTGACCACCGACCACGTCAAACCGCGGTTGCTGGGGCACTGGGGCACCACCCCCGGGCTCAACCTTGTCTACGCGCACCTGAACCGGATCATCCGCAACCGCGACGCCCACGTCATCTACGTGACCGGGCCGGGTCATGGCGGCCCCGGGCTGGTCGCCAACGCGTACCTCGAAGGCACCTACAGCGAGGTGTACACCGGCATCGAGGAGGACACCGAAGGCCTGCGCAAGCTATTCCGGCAGTTCTCGTTCCCCGGCGGCATCCCCAGCCACGTCGCAGCCCAGACACCCGGATCCATTCACGAGGGCGGTGAGCTCGGCTACGCGCTGGTGCACGCCTACGGCGCCGCCCTGGACAACCCCTATCTGGTGGTGGCCTGCGTCGTCGGTGACGGCGAGGCCGAAACGGGGCCCCTGGCCGCCAGCTGGCACTCCAACAAGTTCCTCAACCCGGTCACCGACGGCGCCGTGCTGCCCATCCTCGCGCTCAACGGCTACAAGATCGCCAACCCGACGGTGCTGGCCCGCATCCCGCAGGCCGAACTCGAATCGCTGCTGCGCGGCTACGGTTACCGGCCGATCACGGTCGCCGGGGACGATCCGGCCGTCGTGCACCAGCAACTGGCCGCCGCCCTCGACGACGCCTTCGACGAGATCGCGGCCATCCAGAGCGCGGCCCGCGGCGGCCATCAGGTGGAGCGGCCGGTGTGGCCGATGATCGTGCTGCGCACGCCCAAGGGCTGGACCGGGCCAAAGATGGTGGACGGCAAGAAGGTTGAGGGCACCTGGCGCTCGCATCAGGTCCCTCTATCGGAGACGCACGACAATCCCGGCCACCGCGCCCAGCTCGAAGAGTGGCTGCGCAGCTATCGGCCCGAGCAGCTTTTCGACGATGACGGCAGGCTGCGGCCCGAGCTGCGGGCGCTGGCGCCCACCGGTGATCGGCGGATGAGCGCCAACCCGCACGCCAACGGCGGGCTGTTGCTGCACGACCTGGACCTGCCGGACTTCCGCGACTACGCCGTGGCGGTCGAGCGACCGGCGGCCGTCACCCACGAGGCCACCCGGGTGCTCGGCACCTTCCTGCGCGACGTGATCGCCCGCAACCGGGACCGATTCCGGCTCATGGGTCCCGACGAAACCGCCTCCAACCGGCTCGACGCCGTCTACGGATCGACCGACAAGGTATGGCTGTCCGAGATCGAGCCCGACGACGAGCACCTGGCACCCGACGGCCGCGTGATGGAGGTGCTGTCCGAGCACCTGTGCCAAGGCTGGCTGGAAGGTTACCTGCTGACCGGGCGGCACGGGCTGTTCAACTGCTACGAAGCGTTTGTGCACATCGTCGACTCGATGATGAACCAGCACGCGAAATGGCTTGCGACCAGCCGCGAACTGCCGTGGCGGCGGCCGATCGCGTCGCTGAACTACCTGCTGAGCTCGCACGTGTGGCGGCAGGACCACAACGGCGCGTCCCACCAGGACCCGGGCTTCATCGATCTCGTCGCCAACAAGCGACCCGAGTTGACCCGGGTGTACCTGCCGCCGGACGGCAACACGCTGCTGTCGGTGGCCGATCACTGCCTGCGCAGCCGCGACTACATCAACGTCATCGTCGCCGGCAAGCAGCCCGCGCTGGCGTATCTCGACATGGACCAAGCCATCGCGCACTGCACCCGCGGCCTGGGCATCTGGGAATGGGCGAGCACGGCGACCCACGAACCCGACGTGGTGCTGGCGTGCGCCGGGGACATCCCAACGCTGGAGACGCTGGCCGCCGCCGACATCCTGCGGTCCGAGCTGCCGGAGCTGGCCGTGCGGGTGGTCAACATCGTCGACCTGATGCGATTGCAGCCGGATTCGGAGCACCCGCACGGCCTGCCGGACCGCGAGTTCGACGCGCTGTTCACCCCCGACCGGCCGGTCATCTTCGCCTACCACGGCTATCCGTGGCTGATCCATCGACTCACCTACCGCCGCACCAATCACGCGCATATGCACGTGCGGGGCTTCAAGGAACGCGGCACCACCACGACGCCCTTCGACATGGTGATGCTCAACGATCTCGACCGCTTCCACCTGGTCATCGACGTCATCGACCGAGTCGACGGATTGGCCAGTCGCGCCGCCATGCTGCGGCAGCGCATGGTCGACGCCCGTCTCGCCGCGCGGATGTACACCCGCGAGCACGGCGAGGACGACCCGGCGATCTCAGGGTGGACCTGGGGAGGCGAGCGAGCAGAACGAGCGTAGTGAGTGATGCGAGCGAGTCGACCCATCCGACCCTGGGAGGCGAGCGAGCAGAACGAGCGTAGTGAGTGATGCGAGCGAGTCGACCCATCCGACCCCGGGAGGCGAGCGAGTCGATGTCGAGGTTGCCGTCACGGCGATCTCGTTGTCCTGTCGGCGCGCGGCGTCACCGGTAGACTGGTGGGATGCTTGAGGCCACCGGGGCAGCCGACGTTCACCCACCGGTGTCCCAGCCTTCGGCGCCGCACCGGTTCCACCTTCATCTCGACATCGCCGTCGTCGTGGTGGTTCTCGTGCTGACCGACCTGGTCGCGCACTTCACCACCCCGTGGGCCAGCATCGCCACCGTCCCGGCGGCCGCCGTGGGGCTGGTCATCTTGATGCGGTGCCGCGGTTTGGGCTGGGCGGACCTCGGCCTGGGCCGCGAGCACTGGAAGCCCGGACTGGGCTATGCGCTGGTGGCCGTGGCCGTCGTGGCGGCGGTGATCGCGGTCGGTGTGCTGCTACCGGCGACCAGGCCGATGTTCATGAACAATCGCTACGCCACCATCTCGGGGGCGATGGTCGCCTCGATGGTCATCATCCCGCTGCAGACCGTCATCCCCGAGGAGCTGGCTTTTCGGGGGGTCCTGCATGGTGCGCTCAACCGGGCCTGGGGCTTCCGCGGGGTGGCGCTCGCGGGCTCGCTGCTGTTCGGTCTGTGGCACGTCGCCACGTCGTTCGGATTGACCAGCAGCAATGTGGGTTTCACCAGGCTGTTCGGCGGCGGAATCGTGGGAATGCTGACGGGGGTGACCGGTGCCGTGTTGGTGACGGGAGCAGCGGGCTTCGTCTTCAGCTGGCTGCGCCGGCGCAGCGGCAGCCTGATCGCGCCGATCGCACTGCACTGGTCACTGAATGGGCTCGGTGCGCTCGCGGCCGCGTTCGTGTGGCATCTGTCCACCTGACGGCAATCACACCAGCAGCACAGCCGCGCCCGCGATGCGACCGGCGCTCAGATCTGCCAACGCCCGATCTGCTTGTCCGAGAGGATATTCCGGCGTGGTTACCTGGATGTGATGCTCACCCGCGAAGTCGAGGAAGGCCCGCGCGTCGGCCCTGGTGTTGGAGGTGACCGATCGGACCTGGCGTTCCTGAAACAGGTGGCGCTGGTAGTTCAGCGTCGGGATGTCCGACAGGTGGATCCCGGCGATCGCCAGGGTGCCACCGCGATCCAGCGCCTCCAGCGCGGGCAGGACCAGATCGCCGACCGGAGCAAACAGGATCGCGGCGTCCAGGGGCACGGGCGGCGGTTCCGCCGCGCCTTGTGCGGATGCGGCGCCAAGTTCCAATGCCAGCTCGCGGGCCCGAGATCCGCGGGTCATCACGTGTACCTCGGCCCCTTGCGCCAGGGCGACCTGCGCGGTGATGTGCGCGCTGCCGCCGAAACCGTAGAGACCCAGCCGTCCACCAGGCGGCAGTTCGGCGCGAAGTAGCGAGCGGTAACCGATGATGCCCGCACACAATAACGGGGCGAGTTCGCTGTCGCTGTAACCACTGGGCAGGGGGTGCGCGAAAGCGGCTGGGACGGTGGCAAATTCGGCGTATCCGCCGTCGGTGTCCCAGCCCGTGTAGCGCGACTCCGGGCACAGGTTCTCGTTGCCTTGACGGCAGTATTTGCACGCGCCGCAGGTGTGTCGCAGCCAGGCGATGCCGACCCGGTCCCCCACCCGAAACTCGTCACCGGCCTCGGAACCTATTTCGATGACCTCGCCAACCACCTCGTGCCCGGGTGTGACCCGGTCGCGGTGGACGGGAAGGTCGCCTTCGGTGACGTGCAGGTCGGTGCGGCAAACCCCGCACGCGCGCACGGCCACCAGCAGTTCGGACGGCCCGGGCCGCGGCACCTCCGTGGTGACCTGCTCGAGCGGGCCGGTGTCCATCGGCCCGGGTCGACGCACGCGCCAGGCGCGCATTTCCGTGGTGGTCACCGGTGAAGCCATCACACCATCATGCCGCTGACCACCACGGCCGCAACGGGTTAAGTTGCTATGTTCTGCGCACCATGCCGACGATCCAGAGCAAGATCACCGAGCCGAGAAGCGCGGTGAAGAAGGTGAAGAAGTAGCCACCACTCGCGGTGTCGACGAAGAAGCTCAGGATGAAGCCGCCGACCAACGCGCCGACAATGCCGATCACGATGTCCATCAAGATGCCGGCTCCGCTACCGCGGATGATCTTGCTGGCAATCGCACCGGCGATGCCGCCGATGATGATGTAACCGATCCAGCCGACGCTGGTGAGTGTGCTTGATCGAGCGAGGTATTCGGTAGCTGCCATGATGTCCATCGCGGGTCTCCTTGCAATCGCTGGCAAAGCCCAGCGCTTTGCTGGGCCGTCACTTCGGTATACCCAGTTTGGGTCACGAAATCAGCGTCGAATTGGAGACGGTTGACCAATCGGTTTGGTGTAGCCCTCTGTGCGATATCGAGACAGTTAGGCCGAGAGGGTCTGCTGCGGCGCCGGTGTCGGGGCGGTGGGAGTGACCTCTAGGGCCGGCGCCTGGCCCGGAACCGGTGATGGTGCTCCCGGAGCCGCGGGCGCCGGCGCGCCTGGTGCCGGCGGGGCTCCCGGAGGCGGTGGCGGAGCTGTCGGCGGCGTCCAAGCCTGGATCGACTCGGTGAGCGCCTTGGCCGCGCCCCTGTCCACCGGGTTGTTGGAGGTTCCGAGCCACACCACGAACCAGCGTTGCGCGTTCCCGCCATTGGCCGAGCCGATGACGCCCGTCCAGATCTGGCCGTTCGGCTTGGAGGCATCGCTGAACTTGACTTCGTAGTACGACCCGCTTCCGGTGCTTCCATTGGCGCCGGTGAGCGGGGTGCTGTCCTGGTTGATGCGAGTACCGGGATAGGGCATGAAGAACTCGCCCATGTCTGAACCCAGCCGCACCGCGGCCTTGGCGTTGTCGGCTTCCGCGCTGGCGTAAAGCTTTTGGTCGAGGCGGCCCATCACGATGCGGGTGTCGTTTGCAACCAGCGGCGGCTGGTCGGGCATCGGTGGCGGACCCGTCACCTTGCTCAGCAGTGCCGAGCCGTAGTCCAGATGGGACGCGTCGGATTCCACCCAGCCGGCGGGCAGGACGTAGCTGAATCCGCCGACGGCGTTGTTGATCCGCCCGGCGTTCGGGTCAACCGGCGGCGGCGGGGGCGCGTTCGGGTCGACGGGCGGCGGTGGAGGCGCATTGGGGTCAACCGGTGGCGGCGCCCCGTTCGGCGCGAGGGGTGCTGGCGGGGCCGCGTTGGGATCCACCGGTGCCGGTTGCCCATTCGGCGCCGGTGCCGCGGGCGGGGCCGTGGCCGTGCTCGGCGGGACGGGGGTCGGGACCTCGGGATCGGCAGTCGAGGTCGCCGGCATCGCGATGGCGAGTGCGCTGGCACCGCTCACCGTGGTGATCGCCAGCGTCGTCCACAGTCCTTTGCGACGGGTCGAGGTCGGTTCCACCTGCTCCATGGCGACGAACCTACCGTGTTACCGCTGTGACGCAAGGAGCTTTGCGGACTAATGCAGCGCAGATGTGCCGATGTTGCCAATGTGCAACCTGCCGGGTGCCCCCGCGTCGCCCGGACACTCCGCCGGCGGCGCTCAGTGCGCGGCCGGATACAGCGCCACCTCATGGGCTTTCACGGAGAACCACACCCGGTCCCCCGGCGCCAACCGCAACTCCGAAGCGGCGTCGGCGGTGATCTCCGCGGCGAGCCCGGGGGCCCCATCGGGTTGCTGAGCGCCACGCACCAACACCGCGGACCCGCGGATGTCCATCTCGGCCACGGTGACCTCAACGGCGTTGCGGGGGCTGCCGTGTGGCTGATCGCGATAGACGGCCACCACCGTCGGCGGGAAAACCGCGATCGCATGCTGCTCGGGCGAAACCAGGTCGCCTCGTTCTCGTGGGGCCGCATACCAGCGGTCGCCGGAGCGCGCGACCAGCGAGCCGTCGCGGTCGACCGTTCCATTGACCAAATTGACACCCGCGATGCGGGCCGCGAAATGGCTGCGGGGCGCGGTGAGCACATCGGGCACCGGGCCGATTTCGGCGACCGTCCCGGACTCGAGTACCAGCACCCGATCGGCCAACGTAAGCACGTCGAGCAGGTCGTGGGTGACGAGGATCGCCGCGCAGCCGATGCGGGTGACGACCTTGCGCAGCACCGCGCGGATCGCTGCCGCCGCGGCGACGTCAAGGCCGGCCAGGGGCTCATCGAGCAACAGCACGTCGGGTTCGGCTGCCAGCGCCCGCGCGATCGCGACCCGCTGAGCTTGCCCGCCGGAGAGCTGCCGCGGCTTTCGGTCGGCAAAGCGCTCGGCGTCCACCTCCCGCAACCAGCCCAAAGCCGTCGCCTTCTGCGCCGCGCGCGCCGAGCGCAGCCACGCGCGACGACTGTGCGGTCCAAAAGCGACGTTGGCGGCAACACTCATGTGCGGGAACAACAATGCGTCTTGCAGCAGCAGCCCGACCCGGCGGTCGTGGGTGGGGACGTTTATCCCGGCCGTGGTGTCCGTCAAGACCCGGTCCCCCAGCCGCACCACCCCGTGGTCGGGTCGAAGGAGACCCGCGATGACATGCAGGACAGTCGATTTGCCCGCGCCATTGGGACCCAACACCGCGAGCACCTCCCCCACGGCCACGGAGAACTCCACATCCAGATGGCGCTCGGAGACGACCGCGCGCAACTGCAATTCGCTCATGGTCCGGCCCTACCTGACGTCGGTCCCGGTCAGCCGGCGCGTGCCGAGCCCCAGCACCACCATGGCCGCTACCACCACCAGCAGGATGGACAACGCCACGGCCGCGTCGGCGTCTGTCACCCGCTGCAAATAGATCTCCAGCGGCAGCGTGCGGGTGACCCCCTGCCGCGAGCCGGCGAAGGTCAAAGTTGCGCCGAATTCGCCCAGCGAGCGGGCGAACGCCAGCACCGCGCCCGAAACGAGGCCGGGCACCAGCAGCGGCAGCGTGACGCGCCACCAGACCGCGCTGGGGCGCGCCCCCAGCGTCGCGGCCACCACCTCGAAATCGGCTCCCGCAGTACGCGCGGCACCTTCGAGGGAAATCACCAGGAACGGCAGCGAGACGAAGGTCTGCGCCAGCACCACGGCGGTGGTGCTGAAGGCGATGCTGATACCGGCAGCCTCCAGGTATTGGCCGAGCAATCCGAGCCGCCCGAACGCGTACAACAACGCGATCCCGCCCACGACCGGCGGCAGCACCAACGGCAACAGGATCAACGGCCGCAGCAACCACACGAGCCGTGCCGTGCTGCGGGCCAGCACCAGCCCCATCGGCACGCCGAGCGCCACGCACAGCATCGTGCTGGCGGTGGCGGTCTGAAGGCTGAGCACCAGCGCCGCCCTCGACGAGGAGCTCGTGATCAGCGACCAGAAATGCGGCCAATCGACCTTGACCGCGATGGCCAGCAAGGGAAGCACCACGAAGGTCGTCCCGACGGCCGCGGGGAGATACACCCACCGCGGCAGATCCGTAGGCCGGTGCACGGTCGGGGTCAGGGTTTGGCGAAGCCGGCCTGGGCCAGGATCTGCTGCCCAGTCGGGGAGGTCACGAGGTCGACGAATTTCCGCGCCCGGGTGGGCAGCGGCGCCTTCTTCAGCACGGCGATGGGATAGACGTTCACCACGCCGGCGGCCTCCGGGAAGGTCACGGTCGCGACCCTGGTTCCGGCGGTTTGGGCGTCGGTGACGTAGACCAGCGCGGCGTCGGCCTGGCCGCTGGTCACCTTGTTGAGCGCGTCCGTCACGCTGAGTTCCTCGCTGACCGGGTTGAGACGCACACCGATGCTGTCCTCGACACGACGCGTGGCCACACCGCACGGCACCGGCTGCTGACAGATCACCACGTTGAGCCCGGGCCGGGCCAGGTCGGCGAAGGAACCGACCTTTTTCGGATTGCCCGGTGCGGTGACGATGACCAACGTGTTCGACGCGAAGTTCGTCGGGTCGCCGGTCAGCAGACCCGCCTTGCTGACCGTGTCCATCTGCGCGGTGTCGGCCGACGCGAAGACGTCGGCCGTCGCGCCCTGCGTCAACTGGGTCGCCAGCTCGGACGAGCCCGCGAACTGGAATTCGACTCCGACGCCCGGGTTTTCGGCCTCGAATTGCTGGCTGATCTGGGTGAACGCCGGTTTGAGCGACGCGGCGGCAAAGACCATGACTTTCCCGGATGCCTGGGAGGACTGCGCGGGCGGCGCTTTGGAACCACACCCGACCAGGCCCGCTACCAGCATCGTCGAAACCAAACCGGCCAGGATCCCGATCCGATGCATGGATGAACCATAACCCGCCGATGATGCGGCCCGCGTGGCGGCGAATCGCCGCAAGAAAGTGACGCACCAATAGTTATCCAAATGATCCGCGCGTCGCGGCGCAAAAATTTCCGCAGGTAGCTACTGTCCAGTAACATGTACGGGGATGGACGCCATAACGCGCTGAAATCCCAGGCAGAGGAGGTCATGGCAGTGGAGGTACTGGTTACCGGCGGAGACACGGAGCTGGGTCGCACGGTGGCCGAGGGCTTCCGCGATGACGGCCACAACGTGACCCTCGTGGGTGCGCGCAAGAGCGATCTGGAGATCGCCGCCAAGGAACTGGAGGTCGAGGGGATCGTCTGCGACACCACCGACCCGGCCAGCCTCGAAGATGCCCGCCCGCTGTTCCCCCATCACCTGGACACCATCGTCAACGTGCCGGCACCCACCTGGGAGGCCGGTGATCCGCGCACCTACTCGATCGCCGATACGGCCAACGCCTGGCGCAATGCCCTTGACGCGACGGTGCTTTCGGCGGTGCTGACGGTCCAAACCGTGGGTGATCACCTGCGCTCGGGCGGATCCATCATCAGCGTGGTACCCGAAAATCCGCCGGCGGGCAGCGCCGACGCCGCAATCAAAGCGGCGCTGACCAATTGGACCGCCGGACAGGCAGGCGTTTTCGGCACGCGCGGAATCACCGTCAACGCCGTCGCGAGTGGGCGCAGCGCTCAGGCCGGCTACGACGGCCTCTCACGCACGCCCGCGCCGGTGGCCGCGGAGGTCGCCCGCTTGGCACTGTTCTTGACCACGTCGGCGGCGCGCCACATCACCGGTCAGACCTTGCACGTGAGCCATGGTGCGCTCGCTCAGTTCGCCTGAGGCGTAACGCGCGCCCTTCGCAAACCCTTCTCCCATGCCCGGCCGATCGCTACGGTGATCACCGTGGCTATTCGACTTGGTCTGCAGATTCCCAACTTTTCTTACGGTACCGGCGTGGACGAACTCTTCCCCACCGTCATCGCTCAAGCCCGCGAGGCCGAATCCGCTGGATTCGACTCGGTTTTCGTGATGGACCATTTCTACCAACTGCCGATGTTGGGATCGCCCGATCAACCCATGCTGGAGGCCTATACCGCCCTGGGGGCGCTGGCCACCGCCACCGAACGGGTACAGCTCGGCACCCTGGTGACCGGCAATACGTATCGAAACCCCACGCTGCTGGCGAAAATCATCACCACGCTGGACGTGGTGAGCCAGGGCCGCGCGATTCTGGGGATCGGTACGGGCTGGTTCCAGCTTGAGCATGACCAGTTGGGTTTTGAATTCGGGACGTTCACCGACAGGTTCAACCGGCTCGACGAGGCGCTGGAGATCATCCTGCCGATGATCAAGGGCGAGCAGGCAAGCTTCTCGGGCAAGTGGTACCGCTCCAGCGAGGCGTTCGCCAATCCTCGCTTCCGAGACCACATTCCGCTGATGATCGGCGGCAGCGGCGAAAAGAAGACAATCCCGCTCGCCGCACGGCATTTCGACCACCTCAACGTGATCGCGGGCTTCGACGAACTGCCCGGCAAGTTGGAGGTGGTGCGCCGCTCTTGCGAGGAGGTGGGCCGTGACCCCGCCAGCCTGGAAACCAGCACGCTGACCACTGTGCTGATCGACGAAAACGCGAACCTCGACCAGATTCCCGCCGAGATGAAACAGCGGATGGTGGTCGGCACCCCGGACTCGGTCGCCGATCAGATCAAGACCAAGGTGGTCGACGCGGGAATCGACGGCGTGATCATCAACCTGCCGTTCTACACGCCGGGCGTCGTCCAGGCGGCCGGTGAAGCGCTGCGCCCGCTCGTCGGACTGTAAAGCCTTCGCTCGCGTGCGGTCGCGGATTCGTCGGGCCGCGGTAATACTTCTGTGTACCAGCGTTTACCTGCGCCACGACCGCGCAGCGCAGAAGAAAAGGTCCGGGAAGTCCATGAAGAATCGAGCGTGGGCGGCGATCGCTGTTGGCGTGGCGTTCGCCCCGGCCCCCGTCGCGCATGCCGACAACAATTGGATCGCGATGGCGATATCGGACTCCACCGGGCACATCAGCATCACCGACGGCGCAGCCAACCAGGGCGCGGCCGAGAAGGCGGTCATGGATACGTGCCGCAAGAGCATCAGCGACTGTCGTCTGCTGGCCAGCGGCCAGGGTGGCTGCATAGCCCTCGTCTTGAACGCCGCCAAATCCAGATACTTCGGAGGCTGGGGCCCGACACGCGAAGAAGCGGAGGCGGCGGCGCTGGCGCGCGCACCCGGCGGAATGATCCAGGAAGGCCACGACCACTGCGCGGGAGAAGGTTCTCCCCAATGACGGCCCCAATAACAACGGCGTGATTCGCGGGTCTGATAGCTACGCCACAGCGCCCGTCGACGACCAGGCGTGATACTGGCGGTGTGGTTGATTACACATGTTGTGAGTTAGGTTTCGGGGTATCCGCCTGACTAGCGTGGTTGGTAAGCGCAGTCGCGTGCCCAAAAGCGCCCGTCAGGAGCAGCGGAAACATGAGCCCCCAGCCAGGAACGACAGCTGGACCGGAGCGTCGCCATCGAGTCGTCATCATCGGCTCAGGCTTCGGCGGGCTCAACGCCGCAAAGAAACTCAAGCACGCCAACGTTGATATCAAACTGATCGCCCGCACCACGCACCACCTCTTCCAGCCGTTGCTCTACCAAGTGGCGACGGGCATCGTGTCCGAAGGCGACATCGCCCCGCCCACCCGGGTCGTCTTGCGCCGGCAGCGCAACGTCCAGGTATTGCTCGGTGACGTCACGCACATCGACTTGGCCGGCAAGTTCGTCGTATCGGATCTGCTCGGCCACACCTACGAAACCCCTTACGACAGCTTGATTGTCGCCGCCGGGGCCGGGCAGTCGTATTTCGGGAACGACCATTTCGCCGAGTTCGCCCCGGGCATGAAGTCGATCGACGACGCCCTCGAGGTGCGCGGGCGCATCCTGAGCGCGTTCGAACAGGCCGAGCGGTCTCGTGATCCGGAACGACGGGCCAAGCTGCTCACGTTCACCGTGATCGGGGCCGGCCCCACGGGTGTCGAAATGGCCGGGCAGATCGCGGAATTGGCGACCTACACGCTGAAAGGCTCCTTCCGCCACATCGACTCCACCAAGGCGCGCGTGATCCTGCTCGACGCCGCCCCCGCCGTGCTGCCGCCCTTCGGCGACAAGCTGGGTCGGCGGGCCGCCGATCGGCTGGAAAAAATGGGCGTGGAGATTCAGCTGGGCGCCATGGTCATCGACGTCGACCGCAACGGCATCACCGTCAAGGACTCCGACGGCACCGTCCGGCGCATCGAATCCGCTTGCAAGGTATGGTCCGCCGGCGTGGCAGCCAGCCCGCTGGGCCGCGACCTCGCCGACCAATCGACGGTGGAACTCGACCGGGCCGGGCGGGTCAAGGTGCTGCCTGACCTGTCCATCCCCGGCCATCCCGACGTGTTCGTCGTCGGCGACCTCGCCGCCGTCGAAGGCGTACCCGGCGTAGCCCAGGGTGCGATCCAGGGCGCCAAGTACGTCGCCAACACGATCAAGGCCGAACTCGACGGAGCCGATCCGGCCGAGCGGGAACCGTTCCAGTACTTCGACAAAGGCTCCATGGCCACGGTGTCGCGATTTTCCGCGGTGGCCAAGATCGGTCCGGCCGAATTCAGCGGCCTGTTCGCCTGGTTCGCGTGGCTGGTCCTGCACCTGGTCTACCTGGTCGGGTTCAAGACCAAGGTCAGCACGCTGCTGTCATGGACGGTGACGTTCCTGAGTACCCGACGGGGCCAACTCACCATCACCGAGCAGCAGGCGTTCGCCCGAACCCGGCTCGAACAGCTGGCGGTACTCGCTGCGGAGACCAAGCGCCCCGCAGCAAGTGCCGCCAGACGGGCCAGCTAGCCGGGGCCGGCCGGTTTGCGAATCCTGTTCCCGGACTGGGGTATTCGATGATCGGGGCACGTGAATCGTGCGCCCTTTGATCAGTCGTCGCGGAGTTCGAGATTCTGCAGCCGCACCTGGCCCCGGGCGACCACGCGATCGTCGTCGTCGGTGATGGTGACCAACCACAATTGCTGGCGCCGGCCGCGGTGTATCGGTGCGACGGTGCCGTACACCATGCCCGAACCGATGGAACGCAGAAAATCGGTGTTGTTGTTGACTCCCACGACATTCCCGCCACCCCGGCTGGCCAGCCAGGTGTAGGCGGCCACGCTGGCCATGCTTTCGATCATCGAGCAGTAAACGCCGCCGTGCACGAGACCCATCGGCTGCAACAGTTTGGGGGTCACCTCGAGTTGGGCGCGGGCACCGTCGGGGCTGAGTTCGGTGAACTGCAAGCCGATCTCGCGGTCGAATGGCGCGGAGAAATGGGGCGGAATGATCGTTTCCTGCGGCTCTGGCACGTCCCTGTGTTTACACCATCGCTTGCGGGAAGGCTCTCGCGGCAGAACAACCGGCCCGGAGAACGTCCCCCAAAAACGGCTGAGCCCCGTGCACAAGGCACGGGGCTCGCCGATCGAGTAAGACCGGGGGTCACTGCAGCCCTCAGGACTCTCACACGGTCCGTTATCGCTCGACTCGATTAGCATAGGGAAGGCTGCCCTAACTTTGCAAGGGGTATCGTTCAACTTGTCCGCGGCGGCGACGCGTACGCCGGCCAACCCAGCGATTTGTCAGCTTTCCGTACGACCGCCGGTAGTAAGCGGGAGTAGTCTGGATTCGACGCTCAGGAGATGAACGAATATGGCCAAACTGACACGGCTGGGGGACCTCGAACGGGCCGTCATGGACCATCTGTGGTCCACGGCCGAGCCGCAGACCGTTCGCCAGGTCCATGAGGCGTTGTCGGCTCAGCGCGACCTCGCCTACACCACGATCATGACCGTGCTGCAGCGGTTGGCCAAGAAGAACCTGGTCTCCCAGATCCGCGACGACCGGGCACACCGGTACGCCCCCGTGCACGGCCGCGACGAGCTGGTCGCCGGCCTGATGGTGGACGCGCTATCCCAGGCCGAGGATTCCGGTGGCCGACAGGCCGCCCTGGTGCACTTCGTCGAGCGCGTCGGCGCCGACGAGGCAGAGGCGCTTCGGCGCGCACTGGCCGAGTTGGAAGCCAATCAACGCAATAACTCACCATCTGCTGGCGCTGGCCCGGAGGGCTGAGGGACACTAGCGGTGTGTCCGCGCTGGCTTTCACCATTCTCGCGGTGCTGCTGACCGGCCCGGTGCCGGCCATGTTGGCACGCGCGCGCTGGCCGCTGCGCGCCCCCCGCGCCGCGATGGTGCTGTGGCAAGCCGTCGCGCTGGCCGCGGTCCTGTCGGCATTCAGCGCCGGCATCGCGATCGCCACCCGGCTGCTCATGCCCGGTCCCGACGGACGGCCCACGGCCAGCATCGTCGGCGCCGCCGGCCGGCTCGGGTGGCCGCTATGGACGGCATACATCGGCGTCTTCGCGCTGACGGTGCTCGTCGGCGCCCGATTGATGGTCGCCATCGCCCAGGTCGCGGTCGCGAATCGGAGGCGCCGTGCCCATCACCGCATGGTCGTCGACCTGGTCGGGGTCGGCCACGACTCGGCGCTCTCCCAGACGTGCACCCGAACGCGCGATCTTCGCGTGTTGGATGTCCCGCAACCGCTGGCCTACTGCCTGCCGGGGGTGCGCAGCCGGGTGGTGGTCAGCGAAGGAGCGCTCAGCGCGCTCGCCGACGCCGAAGTCGCGGCCATCCTCACCCACGAGCGGGCTCACCTCCGGGCCCGTCACGACCTGGTGCTGGAGGCCTTCACCGCCGTGCACGCGGCCTTCCCGCGGCTGGTCCGCAGCGCCAACGCGCTGGGCGCCGTCCAGCTTCTGGTCGAACTGCTCGCCGACGACGCGGCGGTGCGCGCCGCCGGCCGCGGTCCCCTGGCCCGGGCGCTGGTCGCCTGCGCGTCGGGGCGGGCGCCGTCCGGCGCGCTCGCGGCGGGCGGTCCCAGCACGGTGCTGCGTGTGCGCCGGCTGGGCGGGCGTGGCAACAGCGCCGTGTTGTCGGCGGCCGCGTACCTTGCCGCGGCGGCGGTATTCGTGGTGCCCACCGTCGCGCTCGCCGTGCCGTGGCTCACCGAGCTGGAACGCCTGTTCAACCTCTGAGGCCGCCGACGGCCGATCACCCCGGACACATGTCCATGCGCTGTGCCACAGTGTCACGAAAGCTTTTGCCGAGAAGTTCTCCCGATTGAGAGGCGAAGACATGAGTTCGTCGGACACCCAGGCGGGTTCCAAAACCGGCACCGCGCAGATCGGCGTCACGGGCCTGGCCGTGATGGGGTCGAACATCGCCCGCAATTTCGCCCGCCACGGTTACACCGTGGCGCTGCACAATCGGTCGATCGCCAAAACCGATGCGCTGCTCAAAGAACACGGCGACGACGGCAAGTTCGTGCGTTCGGAGACCATCGCGGAATTCCTCGACGCGCTGGAAAAGCCGCGCCGGGTGCTGATCATGGTCAAGGCAGGCGACCCGACGGACGCCGTGATCAACGAACTCGCCGACGCCATGGAGGAAGGCGACATCATCATCGACGGCGGCAACGCCCTCTACACCGACACCATCCGCCGGGAAAGGGCGATGCGCGAGCGCGGCCTGCACTTCGTCGGCGCCGGCATCTCCGGCGGTGAGGAGGGCGCGCTCAACGGCCCGTCGATCATGCCCGGCGGCCCGGCCGAGTCGTACAAGTCGCTGGGCCCCCTTCTCGAGGAGATCTCCGCGCACGTGGACGAGGTGCCGTGCTGCACCCACATCGGTCCCGACGGCGCCGGGCACTTCGTCAAGATGGTGCACAACGGCATCGAATACTCCGACATGCAGCTGATCGGCGAGGCCTATCAACTGCTGCGCGACGGGCTCGGCAAGACCGCCGGTGAGATCGCCGACGTGTTCGACGAGTGGAACACGGGCGACCTGGACAGCTTCCTCGTCGAAATCACCGCGCAGGTCTTGCGCCAGACCGACGCCAAGACGGGGAAGCCGCTCGTCGACCTGATCCTCGACGAAGCCGAACAAAAGGGCACCGGCCGCTGGACGGTCAAGTCGGCCCTGGACCTCGGCGTACCGGTCACCGGCATCGCCGAGGCGGTGTTCGCGCGCGCATTGTCGGGGTCTGTGACCCAGCGCAGGGCCACCACCGGGCTGGCCTCGGGTGAGCTGGGTGAAAAGGCCACCGATGCAAGGCAGTTCACCGAGGACATCCGGCAGGCGCTCTATGCGTCCAAGATCATCGCGTACGCGCAGGGCTTCAACCAGATTCAGGCCGGCAGCGCCGAATACGATTGGGGCGTCTCCCCCGGCGACCTGGCCACCATCTGGCGTGGCGGCTGCATCATCCGGGCGAAGTTCCTCAACCGGATCAAGGACGCCTTCGACGAAGACCCGGACCTGCCGACACTGATCGTCGCGCCCTACTTCCGCAGCGCCATCGAGGCCGCCGTCGACGGTTGGCGCCGTGTCGTGGTGACCGCCACCCAGCTGGGCATTCCGATCCCCGGCTTCTCCTCGGCGCTGTCCTACTACGACGCGCTGCGCACCGAGCGGTTGCCCGCGGCGCTGACCCAGGGGTTGCGGGACTTCTTCGGCGCGCACACCTACGGCCGCATCGATGACGACCCCGACAAGCGCTTCCACACGTTGTGGAGCGGCGATCGCACCGAAGTGCCGGCGTAGCCCGGCCACACTGGAGGGCGTAAGGGGGCTTGAGTTGCGATGAGGTTTCTCGACGGGCACCGACCCGGATATGACCTGACCTACAACGACGTCTTCATCATGCCGAACCGCTCGGAGGTGCCGTCGCGGTTTGACGTGGACCTGTCCACCGGCGACGGCTCGGGCACCACGATTCCGGTCGTCGTCGCCAACATGACCGCGGTGGCCGGGAAGCGGATGGCTGAGACGGTGGCGCGCCGGGGTGGCCTCGTCATCCTGCCGCAGGATCTGCCGATCACCGCGGTCGAGCAGACGGTGCAGTTCGTCAAGGGCCGTGACCTGGTTCTCGACACCCCGGTGGTCCTCGGGCCCGACGACTCGGTGTCCGACGCGACGGCGCTGATCCACAAGCGGGCGCACGGTATCGCCGTCGTGGCCTTCGAGGGCCGTCCCCTTGGTTTGGTGAGCGAATCGTCGTGCCTCGGAGTGGACCGCTTCACCCGGGTGCGCGACGTCGCGATGACCGACTTCGTCACCGCCCCTGTGGGTACCGAGCCGCGCAAGATCTTCGATCTGCTCGAGCAGTCCGCGATCGGTGTCGCGGTCGTGACGAACGCCGATGGCACGCTGGCCGGGGTGCTGACCCGCACCGGCGCCATCCGCGCGGGTCTGTACACCCCGGCCGTCGACGCGCGCGGCCGGCTGCGGGTGGGCGCGGCCGTCGGCATCAACGGCGACGCGGGAGCCAAGGCGCGCTCGCTGGTCGAGGCCGGCATCGATCTCCTGGTCATCGACACCGCCCACGGACATCAGGTCAAAACGCTGGAGGCGATCCGGACGATCGCGTCGCTCGATCACGGTGTGCCGCTGGCGGCGGGCAATGTGGTCTCGGCGGAGGGCACCCGTGATCTGCTCGACGCCGGGGCGACCATCGTCAAGGTCGGGGTCGGCCCGGGCGCGATGTGCACCACCCGGATGATGACCGGAGTCGGGCGCCCACAATTCTCGGCCGTCGTCGAATGCGCCTCGGCTGCACGAGAATTGGGTGGACATGTGTGGGCCGACGGCGGCATCCGGCATCCGCGCGATGTGGCGCTGGCGCTGGCCGCCGGAGCATCCAACGTGATGATCGGGTCGTGGTTCGCCGGCACCTACGAGTCGCCCGGCGACCTCATGCGCGACCGCGAGGACCAGCCGTACAAGGAGAGCTATGGCATGGCGTCCAAACGAGCCGTGGCCGCCCGCGGCGGCGCCGAGACCGCGTTCGACCGAGCCCGCAAAGCGCTGTTCGAGGAAGGCATTTCGACATCACGGATGGGGCTGGACCCGGCCCGCGGCGGTGTGGAGGATCTGCTCGATCACATCACCTCGGGGGTGCGCAGCACCTGCACCTACGTCGGCGCCGCCAGCCTTGCGGAACTGTACGAACGGGTGGTGGTCGGGGTGCAGTCGACCGCGGGCTTCGCCGAGGGGCATCCGCTACCCCTGGGGTGGTGACACGCGCAGGGAGCTGGTCGCCGCCGGGATGGCGCCCGATGACAGCGGTTACGCGTCCGTGGTCGGGGCTTTTAGCGCGTAGAGCGCCATGCGCCGGTTCGTCGCGTCGTGCTCGCCGAGGAACGCGCATCCGCTGTACTCGCACACCCTGCGCGCGGTGGCGTTGCGGTGATCGGGGTCGAACATGATCCGGCGACAACGCGGTTCCAACGAAAAGACGCTGGCCACGATGCGGGGCAACAGCATCGGCCCCAAGCCGCGGTTCACCAGTTTCAGATCGGCGATGGCGGCGTGCAGCCCCAGATCGTAAGGCTCGGCGTCATAATGTCGCGAGATCAGGTCTTTTGCACCCCAATAGAGTTCGAGATAAGCACAATCTTCGCCGCGCACGCTTCCGATCAACGGCAGGGAGTAGGTGCCCTCGAGTTGGGCGTCCAAGTGCTGCCGCCACCGCGGCGTCGGCCAGTCGTACTCCCACGCCTCGGCCAGATGCGGACGGTTCATCCACTCGGCCACCATGTCCGCGTCGGCGAGCCGCGCGACGCGCAGCCCGAAGGGCCGATCCAGGGAGGGCACGGGTGGCCGGGGAATCTGCGCGACCGCGTCGGCGATATCGAAGCGTTGGCGCGGCAGGATCTGAACGGACGACGTTTCCGTTGGGGCGTCGGGCATAGTGCGCAGAGCGTACCTGAGTAAGGGTAGGCATACCGAAGTTGCCCCGGGTCTCCGGTGTGATCCGGCGGCGGCACCGGGATGACCCCGAATGACCGGCGCGGCACGGCCTTCACCCGGGCTAGCATAAGGCAGCAAAGACGGAAGCAACCGCGTCCGCTCGGTTACCAGGCAGCGAAAGGATCGACGTGCCGCAGGCACCCGTGCAGGCCATCGGCTTGCCGGCGCACGGGCCGTCGAACGAGCCGCCCGATGCGGAGCCTCCTCCGGCGCCTGTCTCGGTCCCCGGGCCACCACCCTCGACCAGCGGGCGGCGTAGTTCATGAACGTCACCGTCGCCGTGATCAGCGTTGTGGCGATCACGGTGCTGATCTTCGGCAACGCAGTGTTCGTCGCCGCCGAATTCTCGCTGACCACCCTGGACCGCAGCGCCGTGGAGGCAAACGCCCGCGGCGGTGGCCGCCGCGACCGCTGGATCCGTCGCGCGCACCACCGGCTGTCGTTTCAATTGTCGGGCGCCCAGCTCGGGATCTCCGTCACCACGCTGGCGGCCGGCTACCTGACCGATCCAATGGTGGCGGACTTGCCGCACCCGTGGCTGGACACGATCGACATCCCCGACAAGGTTGGCGACGCGATCATGACCGTCCTCGTGCTGGTGATCGTGACGTCGGTGTCGATGGTGTTTGGCGAGCTCGTCCCCAAGTACCTGGCGGTGGCGCGACCCCTCTCGACCGCCCGCGCCGTCGTGGGTGCTCAGCTGTTGTTCTCGCTGCTGCTGACCCCGGCGATCAGATTGACCAACGGCGCGGCGAACTGGATCGTGCGCCGGCTGGGCATCGAGCCGGCCGAGGAGCTGCGGTCCGCGCGGTCACCGCAAGAGTTGTTGTCACTGGTGCGCTCGTCCGCGCGCAGCGGTGCACTGGACGCCGCGACAGCGGGCCTGGTGCGGCGATCGCTGAAGTTCGGAACCCTAAGCGCCGAGGAGTTGATGACGCCGCGGTCCAAGATCCTGGCGCTGCAGACCGACGACACGGTCGCCGACCTGGTGGCCGCGGCCGCCGAGTCCGGGTTTTCCCGTTTCCCCATCGTCGAGGGCGACCTCGACGAGACCGTCGGCATCGTGCACGTCAAGCAGGTGTTCGCGATCCCGCGGGCCGACCGCGCGCGCACGCTGCTGACCACGGTGGCCCAACCCGTTGCGGTGGTGCCGTCAACGCTGGACGGTGATGCGGTGATGGCCGAGATCCGGGCCAACAGCCTGCAAACCGCACTGGTCGTCGACGAATACGGCGGCACCGCGGGCATGGTGACCCTCGAGGACTTGATCGAAGAGATCGTGGGCGATGTCCGCGATGAGCACGACGACGCCACCCCGGATGTGGTGCCCGCCGGCAACGGCTGGCGGGTGTCGGGCCTGTTACGCATCGACGAGGTGGCCACCGCCACCGGCTTTCGCGCACCCGAAGGTCCCTACGAGACGATCGGCGGCCTGGTGCTGCGCGAGATCGGTCACATCCCGGCCGCCGGCGAAACGGTGCCGCTGCCCGGCTTGGACGCGGATGGGCTGCTGGACGCGGTGACGCGCTGGCAGGCGCGGGTCATCCGGATGGACGGCCGCCGGATCGACCTGCTCGAATTGACTGAACTCAGTGGTCACGACGAAATCCCCGCGGCGGGGGGACACCGATGAACGACACCATGGGCCTGCTGCTGGCGTGCCTGCTGATCGTGGTGAACGCGTTCTTCGTCGGGGCGGAGTTTGCGCTCATCTCGGCGCGGCGCGACCGCCTCGAAGCGCTGGCCGAACAGGGCAAAGCGGCCGCCGTCACGGTGATCCGCGCCGGTGAGCAGCTGCCGTCCATGCTGGCCGGCGCGCAGTTGGGCGTCACGGCGGCCTCGCTGCTGCTCGGCCGGATCGGCGAGGCCGCCGTCTCCGACCTGCTGCAAACGGCGCTCGGGCTGACCGCGATTCACCCGGCGCTGCTGCACACGTTGTCGTTCGCGATCGCGCTGGCAATCGTGGTGACGCTGCACGTGCTGTTGGGCGAGATGGTGCCCAAGAACATCGCGCTGGCCGGTCCGGAGCGCACGGCGATGCTGCTCGTCCCGCCCTATCTGGCCTACGTGCGCGCGGCCCGGCCGTTCATCGTGTTCTACGACAAGTGCGCCAGCCTGGTGGTGCGCGCGCTCGGCGTCGAGCGCAAGGAGGAACTGGAGATGACCGTCTCTCCCGTCGAGCTGAGCGAGATGATCGCCGAATCCGCGTCGGAAGGGTTGCTGGACCAGGAGGAAGGCACCCGGCTGGCTCGGGCGCTGCAAATCCGCCACCGGGTGGTCGGCGATGTGGCGGTGCCTCTCGCCGGGGTGCACGCGGTGCCGGTGGTCGCGGCGGGCAAGGGCCCGACGGTGGGAGCGGTCGAGGACGCCTTGGCCCAGAGCGGTTACTCCCGCTTCCCCGTGGCAAACGTCGACGGCAGTTTCATCGGCTATCTGCACATCAAGGACGTGCTGACACTCGGCGGTGATCCACAGACGGTGATCGATCTGGCGAAGGTGCGGCCCCTGCCGGGGCTGCCGCGGTCGCTACCGCTGGCCGACGCCTTGTCGCGGCTGCGTCGCAGCAATAGCCATCTGGCATTGGTGATCGACGAAAGCGGCGCCGTGGTGGCGATGGTGGCGATGGAAGACCTGGTCGAAGACTTCGTCGGGACGATGCGCGAGGCGTAGCGATACTGGGCGGCGGGCAGGGCTGCGCGCAGCCCGTATGATCCTTCACGGCTTCCAGTTAAGAAAGTGCTGGAGGGCGCTAGGGGCTCGCGAGGGCACCGCGCCGCCTGCGCGCGAAACGTGCGTTGCTGGAAATCAATCCCGGTGTTCGCCGCAGCGTCGTTCGTGGGCCTGTCAGCGTGGCCTGACCTGCTGTGGCGGGTTCGGGCGGATAATGCTCGCCAGGCTGCGCTCGGTAGGCTGATGACAGTGCCAACCTGGGCCTTTCCGGCCCATGGACGGCCCGATGGTGGTCCAGGGCGGCCCATGACGGAGGAGAATCATGACTGATCGCGTGTCGGCGGGGAACTTGCGCGTCGCCCGAGTGCTGTACGACTTCGTAAACGAAGAGGCCTTGCCCGGCACCGATATCGACCCGGACAGCTTCTGGGCGGGTGTCGACAAAGTCGTCACCGACCTCACCCCCAAGAACCAGGATCTGCTGCGCCGGCGTGACGAGCTGCAGGCCCAGATCGACAAGTGGCACCGGCAGCGCGTCATCGAGCCGCTCGATATCGAGGCGTACCGCGAGTTCCTCACCGAAATCGGTTACCTGCTGCCCGAACCCGCGGACTTCACGATCACCACCTCCGGTGTTGACGACGAGATCACCACCACCGCGGGCCCCCAGCTGGTGGTGCCGGTGCTCAACGCCCGGTTCGCGCTGAACGCCGCCAACGCCCGGTGGGGTTCGCTCTACGACGCCCTGTACGGAACCGACGTCATTCCCGAGAGCGATGGCGCCGAAAAGGGGTCGAGCTACAACAAGGTTCGTGGCGACAAGGTGATCGCCTACGCGCGCGAATTCCTGGACCAGGCGGCGCCGCTGGAATCCGGGTCATGGGCCGACGCGACCGGCCTGTCCGTCGAGGACGGCCAGTTGAAGGTCGCGACCGCCGACGGCTCCGTCGGCCTGGCCGGCCCGGAGAAGTTCGCCGGCTACACCGGCGAGCTCGGCTCCCCCAACTGGTCGGTGTTGCTGGTCAACCACGGCCTGCACATCGAGATCCTCATCGACCCGGACTCGCCGATCGGCAAGACCGACGCCGCGAGCATCAAGGACGTGATCCTGGAATCGGCGATCACCACGATCATGGACTTCGAGGACTCGGTGGCGGCCGTCGACGCCGACGACAAGGTGCTCGGCTACCGCAACTGGCTCGGCCTGAACAAGGGCGACCTGTCCGAAGATGTCGACAAAGGCGGCAAGACCTTCACTCGAGTGCTCAACCAGGACCGCACCTACTCCACGCCCGACGGCGAGGGTGAGCTGACCCTGCCGGGCCGCAGCCTGCTGTTCGTCCGCAATGTCGGACATCTGATGACCAACGACGCCATCGTGTGGGGCGACGGCGACGAAGAAAAAGAGGTGTTCGAGGGCATCATGGATGCGCTGTTCACCGGCCTGACCGCGATCCATGGGCTCAAGACGAACGACGCGAACGGACCGCTGGCCAACAGCCGCACCGGGTCCATCTACATCGTCAAGCCCAAGATGCACGGGCCCGACGAGGTCGCGTTCACCTGCGAGCTGTTCAGCCGGGTCGAAGACGTCCTCGGTGTGCCGCAGGGCACCCTCAAGGTCGGCATCATGGACGAGGAACGGCGCACCACCGTCAACCTCAAGGCCTGCATCAAGGCCGCGGCCGACCGGGTGGTGTTCATCAACACCGGCTTCCTGGACCGCACCGGCGACGAGATCCACACCTCGATGGAGGCCGGTCCGATGATCCGCAAGGGTGCGATGAAGGGCACCACGTGGATTAAGGCCTACGAGGACGCCAATGTCGACATCGGCCTGGCCGCCGGCTTCAAGGGCAAGGCGCAGATCGGTAAGGGCATGTGGGCGATGACCGAATTGATGGCCGACATGGTCGAGCAGAAGATCGGACAGCCGAAGGCCGGCGCGACGACCGCGTGGGTGCCGTCGCCGACGGCGGCCACCCTGCACGCCATGCACTACCACTACGTCGACGTGGGCGCCGTGCAGGAGGAGCTGGCGGGCAAGAAACGCACCAACATCGACGAGTTGCTGACCATCCCGTTGGCCAAGGAACTGGCCTGGGCTCCCGAGGAGATCCGCGAGGAGGTCGACAACAACTGCCAGTCCATCCTCGGTTACGTGGTGCGCTGGGTCGCGCAGGGCGTCGGCTGCTCGAAGGTGCCCGACATTCACGACGTGGCGCTCATGGAAGACCGTGCGACGCTGCGGATCTCGAGCCAGCTGCTGGCTAACTGGCTGCGCCACGGCGTGATCACCGAGGAGGACGTGCGGGCCAGCCTGGAGCGGATGGCGCCGCTGGTGGACGCGCAGAACGCCAAGGATGCGGCGTATTTGCCGATGGCGCCCAACTTCGACGACAGCCTGGCCTTCCTGGCGGCGCAGGACCTGATCCTGACCGGGACGCAGCAGCCCAACGGCTACACCGAGCCGATCCTGCATCGCCGTCGGCGCGAGGCCAAGGCGCGCGCCGCGCAGTCGAATTGAGCCTGCGCTCAAATCGGGTTCGCACGTGTAATAGTGCCGCGGATGACTAAGATCGGCGGCGAGTTCATTCGGATGGATCGACGGAAAGGCCGCGGGCACTGCTATGGGTAGGCACAGTGCGCCCGACCCTGATGACTCGCGCGAGGAGCCACCTCGCGACGACGTGGTCGACGAGCCGTCCCGAGGTGACGATGACCATGCGGACCAGGAGTACTACGCGGACGAACGTGACTATTCCGATGACGAGCCCTATGCCGACGACGGGCCCTACGCGGCGGGCGACGCGTTCACGGACAGCACGGCCGACGAGTATCCGGAGTTTCCGCCGCGGCAGGGCGGCCCGTCGAGCTCGGAGCCCCCGGCCTCATCGCCGTCGCTGTTCCGGGGTGGTCATCGCGGGCTAGCCGATTGGCGCGGCGGTCATCGCAGCGAGGGCGGTCGCCGGGGTGTCAGCATCGGCGTGATCGTGGCGCTGGTCGCCGTCGTCGTCGTGGTGGGTTCGGTGATCCTGTGGAGCTTCTTCGGCGACGCGCTGTCCAAGCGCTCACACAAGGCGGCCGGCCGCTGCGTGGGCGGCCAAGAGACCGTCGCCGTCGTCGCCGACCCGTCGATCGCCGATTCCGTTCAGGAATTCGCGGAAAGCTACAACAAAAGGGCCGGGCCGATCGGCGATCGCTGCATGGTAGTCAGCGTCAAGCCCGCCGGCTCGGACGCCGTGCTCAACGGTTTCATCGGCAAGTGGCCCGCCGACCTGGGTGGCCAACCGGCGCTATGGATCCCGGGCAGCTCGATTTCCGCCGCACGCCTGGCGGGCGCCACGGCACAGAAAACAATCAGCGAGAGTCATTCGTTGGTCAGCTCACCGGTGGTGCTTGGTGCGCGCCCCGAACTGGTACCGGCCCTTTCCAAGCAGAATTGGGCGGCACTGCCGGGGCTGCAAACCAACCCGAATGCGTTGGCCGGCTTAAATTTACCCGCGTGGGGGTCGCTGCGTTTGGCGCTGCCGATGAATGGCAACGGGGACGCATCGTTTCTCGCCGGCGAGGCGGTCGCGGCCGCGTCGGTACCCCCCGGGGCCCCGGTGGCGCAGGGCACTGGCGCGGTGCACACCCTGTTGAGCGCGCAACCCAAACTGGCCGACAACTCGCTGACCGAGGCGATGAACACGCTGCTGAAGCCCGGTGACCCGGCGACCGCACCGGTACACGCGGTGATCACCACCGAACAGCAGCTGTTCGCCCGCGGCCAATCGCTGCCGAACGCCAAGAGCGCCTTGGCTTCCTGGCTTCCGCCGGGGCCTGCGGCGGTGGCCGACTACCCCACCGTGCTGCTCAGCGGGTCGTGGCTGACCCGGGAACAGGCCACGGCGGCCAGCGAGTTCTCCCGTTTCATGCGCAAGCCCGACCAGCTGGCCAAGCTGGCGAAGGTGGGCTTCCGGGTCACCGGGGTCACAACACCCAGCAGCCCGGTGACGACGTTCCCGGCGCTCCCGTCCACGCTGTCGGTGGGCGACGACCCGATGCGCGCCACACTTGCCGAGGCCATGGCCGCCCCGTCGGGCGGGCAGGCCACGACCATCATGCTTGACCAGTCGATGCCCGGCCAGGAAGGCGCGAAGTCCCGTCTGGCGAACGTGATTGGTGCGCTTCAGGACAGGATCAAAGCGCTACCCCCCACCGCTGTCGTGGGCCTGTGGACCTTCGACGGTCACGAGGGCCGCTCCGAGGTGGCAAGCGGGCCGCTGGCGGACCCTGTCGGCGCCCCCAGTGGCCAGCCGCGCTCGGCGGCACTGTCGGCTGCGCTGGACAAGCAGTACTCGTCGGGCGGTGGTGCCGTGTCGTTCACCACGCTGCGAATGATCTACCAAGACATGCAGGCCAACTATCGCGCGGGCCAAACCAATTCGCTCCTGGTGATCACCACCGGACCGCACACCGACCAAAGCTTGGACGGACCGGGGCTACAGGATTTCATCCGCAAGAGCGCCGACCCGGCCAAGCCGATCGCGGTGAACGTCATCAATTTCGGTGCCGATCCGGACCGACCGACGTGGGAAGCGATCGCGCAGCTCAGTGGCGGCAGCTATAAGAACCTTGCGACGTCCGCATCCCCCGATCTCGCGACGGCGCTCAACGCCTTCTTGAGCTAACGGGCCGGCCGGCCAGCGATCGGTGGCTCGGCGCCTGCAGCTACAGCGGAGAAATTTCGCATGCGTCTATCAAAAGGCGATCGGCTGTGCCAGACTGGCTGATAGAAGTCGCCATCATTTCTATCAATGCTTGGGCTTGGGAAGATGTCCGCTAGCCCACCCAGGAAGGCGCGCCATGGCCCAACCCTTGCCCTCGGATCCGGAGGACGCATCGGTCCGCCCCGATCGGCGCGCCCAGCGGGCGTACACGGATTCGGCCGACACATCGTTTCTGGCCGAGGAGATCTCGCCCTGGTTGTCCCCCGCTTACGGCGCGGCGAATGTCGTGATGCAGCTGGCCAATCCGGGTGTGGCCTATGGCGTGATGGAAAGCAAGGTCGACAGCGGCAACCTGTACAAGCATCCCTTCAAACGGGCCCGCACCACCTTCACCTACATCGCGGTGACCATCGCCGGCAACGCGCAGGATCGCCGGGTGTATCGGGATGCGGTCAACGCCGCACACGTGCAGGTGCGCTCCGGCCCACAAAGCCCGGTGCGCTACAACGCATTCGACCCCGCGTTACAACTCTGGGTTGCCTCCTGCATGGCCGCGGTCTTCGAGGACACCCGCAAGCTGCGGGGCGGCCGATCCCGACACGACCCCGAAACCGTGCACCGGGCCGCGTCGGTGTTCGCCACCACGTTGCAGGTACCGCCCGAAATGTGGCCCGCCGACCGGGCAGCCGCTGACCGGTACTGGCAGGAGCAACTCGATCGACTCGACTTCGACGAGCGCATGCGCAGCTATCTGATCGGAATCGCGCGGCTGACGTTTCTGCCCGCCCCCATTTCGGCACTGTTCGGCGGATGGAATCTTTTCATGACGCTGGGGTACCTGCCGCCGCAGCTGCGCGAAAAACTCGGGTTCCGCTGGTCGGGCGCGCAGCAACGCCGATTCGACCGCTGGCAGCGTGTTTTCGGGGTGTTAGACCTGTTCACGCCGCGGTTCTTGACACGCCTGGGTGTGCAGGCGGTGGTGTGGGACATGCGTTTGCGCCACCGAATCGGGGCAACCGTCGTGTGACGACGCGCCGACGCGCACAAGGAGGAACGCTATGACGACGACAAGCCGAATTAAACGACGTGGCAACGATTCCGGGGCGGCAATCGCCCCCACGGAACCGGAATTGGATTCCGCGCATCGGGCGTTGGCCGACGATGTCAGGTGGTTCGCGGGATCACCGTTGGCCGCGGCGTTCGGCCGTCTGGCCCTCGACCAGGTCGCGCACCGGGAAATCGCGGCCGCAGTGGATCGCAGCGGACGATTCGCCGACAACTTCACCGACCGTGGGATCCGCAGCGCCGCATTCACGGCGCTGGCGGCATTCGGCGACAGTTCGGACGTGCAGGCATCGCGGGCCGACCTCAAACGATTGCACCGCGACGTGCGCGGCACGGGAAAGGACTCCTTCAGCGACACCCGCTACAGCGCGCTGAACCCCGAGGTGTGGACCTGGGTGGCCGTGAGCGGTCTCAACCTTTTGTATCAGGGTTACCTGCGGGTGTGTGGCCGTCGCCTCACCCCGGCCGAAAAGGAAGTCGTCTATCAGACGCTGCGCTCGGAACTGCAGTTTCTCGAACTGCCCAGCAAGCAGGGGAAACTCCCGGCGACCCTGCACGACATGCTTCGGCGCTATGACGCCGTTGCGGCAAGCGACTTGGCCGACAACGAATTTCTGCAATTCGCCAACCGCAGCTTCGTCGCCCCGCCGATCCCGAAGTTGTTGGTTTCCCGGCAGATTCGGCCCATGCTGCGATTGGTCTGGCCGGTGATGACCGCGCTCGCATCACGTCCGGTGGTCGTGTGTTCGGCCGCGGTCGCGCATCCCACCATGCGCCGGCTGCTCGGCGTGCGGTGGGGCACCCGCGAGCAAGTCGAGTTCGCCGTCTACGTCGCCGCTTTGCAGATGGGCTGGCGATGGTTGCCGCGCCGGCTCACACTGGAACCCCTCGCGTACAACCGCTACCAATACGAGCGGCTTCGCGACCGCTACCGTTCGGTATTGCTGGATTCGTTCGCGGTGCCAGGCCAGACCTGATTCGGCACGACGCCGAAGCGACCGCAACGCGATACGACGTGATACCCCACCCGGCTGGAGGGCAGATGGTCGACTCCGCGATGCTGCTGGGCTTGCTGCCCGACGGTTTGGCCAGTCTCGATCCGACCGCCCGCGCGATCGTCACCGCGGCACGCACCTGCTTCACCGAGCGCGGATTCTCCAACACCACCATGCAAGACATCGCCGACACCGCCGGCGTCGGCGTCGCCACGGTCTACCGCCGTTTCCGGCACAAGCGAAACCTGGTGCGGCTGACCATCATGGACGAATCACTACGGTTGAGCACGCTGGTCTCCGAGGTCGCGGGGCGCGCGGCAACCCCGGAAGAAGGGATCGCCGAAGTCTTCGCCGCATTCGTTCACGAGGCCTCCGCCCCCAAGCTTCTGACCCGAAGCATCCGCGAATCGCCCGCCGCCGGGGAACTGTCCGCCTACCTGACCGACGAGAACCTGATCGCCATGACCCGCAGCTACATCGCGACCTGGCTGCGCCGCTGGCAGGAGCGCGGCGAACTGGCTGCCGACCTCGACACCGAGGTCGTCGGCGAGATGATCGGACGGCTGATCATCTCGCTGATCAAGACGCCCAAGTCCGTCATCCCGATCTACAACCTGAACGAGGCCCGCGACTTCGCCCGCCGGTACCTGGTGCCACTGGCGGTGCAGGCCCCCGCGTCGACACCGGGGTGATCCGTCAGGCGAACGCCTCCACCGGCGGGCACGAGCAGACCAGATTGCGGTCGCCGTAAGCGCCGTCGATGCGACGCACCGGCGGCCACACCTTGGGCCGGAAGCCCTTGCCCAGCGGATAGGCGGCTTCTTCCCGGGTGTACGCGTGGTCCCAGTCGCCGATCACCAGGCATTCGGCCGTGTGCGGGGCGCCCCGCAGCGGGTTGTCGTCAACCGGCCACTCCCCCGCGCCCACCCGGTCGATCTCGGCGCGGATGGCGATCATGGCGTCGCAGAAGGCATCGACTTCGGTCAGGCTCTCGCTCTCGGTGGGCTCCACCATCAGCGTGCCGGCCACCGGGAAACTCATGGTTGGCGCGTGAAAGCCGTAGTCCGCCAGCCGTTTTGCGACATCGTCGACAGTCACGCCGGTGGACTTGGTGATGCCCCGCAGGTCCAGGATGCATTCGTGAGCCACCATGCCGTTCTCGCCCGTATACAGCACCGGGAAGTACTCGTCGAGGCGGCGGGCGATGTAGTTGGCCGACGCGATCGCGGTCAGCGACGCCGCGCGTAAGCCTTCGGCTCCCATCATCCGGATGTAGGCCCAGCTGATCGGCAGGATCGAGGCGGACCCGTACGGCGCCGACGACACCGGATGCCCCTGGGGCAATTCGGGGGCATGCGGGTGTCCCGGAAGGAACGGCGCCAGATGAGAACGCACCGCCACCGGCCCGACCCCCGGTCCTCCGCCCCCGTGCGGAATACAGAACGTCTTGTGCAGGTTCAGGTGGCTGACGTCACCACCGAACTTTCCCGGCCGCGCCAGGCCGACCAGCGCATTGAGGTTGGCGCCATCCACGTACACCTGGCCCCCCGCGTCGTGGGTGGCCGCACAGATCTCGGCGATGTCGTGCTCGTAGACACCGTGTGTCGACGGGTAGGTGATCATCAGCGTCGACAGCCGATCACCGTGCTCGCCGACTTTGGCGCGCAAATCATCGAGGTCCACGTCGCCGTTGTCGTGGCAGCCCACCACCACGACCCGCATCCCGGCCAGGGCGGCCGACGCCGCGTTGGTGCCGTGCGCGCTCGACGGAATGAGGCAGATGTCGCGGTGCGCTTCGCCGCGGCTGGCGTGATAGTCGTGGATCGCCAACAGCCCGGCGTACTCGCCTTGCGACCCCGCGTTGGGCTGCAGCGAGACGGCGTCATAACCGGTGATCTGCACCAACCAGGTCTCCAGGTCGGCGATCAGGCGCCGCAGGCCCGGGGTGTCGGCCGCCGGTGCAAATGGATGCTGACGGGCGAATTCCGGCCAGGTGATCGGTTCCATCTCGGCGGCCGCATTGAGTTTCATGGTGCACGACCCGAGTGGAATCATGCTGCGGTCCAACGCGATATCTTTGTCCGCCAGCGTGCGCAGGTAGCGCATCATCGCCGTCTCGGTGCGGTACTGGGTGAAAGCGGGATGGGTCAGGAACTCCGATGTGCGGGTGATGATGCCGGCACCGGGCCCCACCTGCCCGGCCTGCGCGCCGAAGGCCTCGAGCACCGCGGCAACGTGCTCGTCGGTGGTGGCCTCGTCGCAGGCCACCGACACGTGGTCGTCGTCGACACGCCACAGGTTGATGCCGTTGGCTTTCGCCGCGGCGAGCACCTCGTCGGCACGGCCCGGCACCCGGGCCAGCACGGTGTCGAAGTACTTCTCGTGCACCAGCGCATCGCCGATGCCCGCGGCGATCGCCTCGGCGTGACCGTGGACGCGGCGCGCGATCGCGGTCAGCCCCTCGGCGCCGTGGTAGCTGCCGTACATCGCGGCCATCACCGCCAGCAGCACCTGCGCGGTGCAGATGTTGCTGGTCGCCTTGTCGCGACGGATGTGTTGCTCGCGGGTCTGCAGCGCCAGCCGGTAGGCCGGCGAGCCGTCGGCGTCCAGCGACACGCCCACCAGGCGGCCGGGCAGCTGACGGGCGTGGCTGGCGTGCACTGCCAGGTAACCGGCGTGCGGGCCGCCGAATCCCATTGGCACACCGAATCTTTGGGTGCTGCCGAAAGCGACGTCGGCGCCGATCTCCCCGGGGGGCGTGACCAGAGTCATGGCGAGCAGGTCGGCGCCGATGGCGATCAGCGCGCCGCGGTCGTGCGCCTGCCGAACCAGGGCCGCCCAGTCGGTGACCTGTCCGCTGGCCCCGGGCAGCTGTGTGATGACGCCGAAGAACTCTCCGTCCGGCAGCCCTTGGCGCAGGTCGGCCGTGACGATCTCGATGCCCAGCGGCTTTGCCCTGGTGGCCACGATGGCCGCGGTCTGGGCGAAGACGTCGGCGTCCACGGCCAGCCGGTTGGTCTTGGCGCGGGCCGCGCGGTGCATCAACGTCATGGCCTCGGCGGCCGCGGTGCCCTCGTCGAGCATGGAGGCGTTGGCGACCTCGAGGCCGGTCAGGTCGGCCACCATCGTCTGAAAATTCAGCAGCGCCTCGAGCCGGCCCTGGCTGATCTCCGGCTGGTAAGGCGTATAGGCGGTGTACCAGGCCGGGTTCTCCAAGATGTTACGCAGCAACACCGGGGGCGTGAGCGTGTCGTAGTAGCCCTGACCGATCATGGACACGGCCACCGTGTTGGCCTCGGCCAACGCCCGCAACTCGGTCAGCGCCTCGGTTTCACTGGCGGGTGCCGGCAGCCGGTCGAGGCCCGGCGCGGCACCGCCGTCGGTGAGCCTGTCCAGGATGCCCGCCGGAACCGCCTTGGACGCCAGCTCGCCCAGGGAGTCGACACCGATGACGGTGAGCATGGCCGCGACGGCCTGGCCGTCCGGGCCGATGTGCCGAGCTGCGAAAGTGGATTGGTCGGGCACTGGAAACTCCTGAGTAGGCGGACAAAGACAGATCAAGGCAGAGGACGAACGGCCCTCTCCCTCTGTCTTCACCCATTCGCCGGGCACCTGAGAGATTCGGCGCCGGATGCTTGTCCGAAGCGCCTTTCCCCATCGGCGGGTGTCGACCGCTGGAATCTCCAGGGATCTCCACCGCTTTCCAGAGGCATCATTGTTTCGCGCGGTCCGGGTGCCTGAGAGGTTGACGGAGAGGTGTTGCTCCTTCGGCGTCCGTGACTGGCAGCCACGGAACTCTCCCGCTCGAATACGATGCGCGGCCCAGTTTACTCGGGCGCTTACTCGGGCGCGTGTGCGAACCCGCGGCGAGCGTGCGTGTCTGTACGCCGACACGCCGTGAAGCGTGGCATTCTGCGCACCGTCGCGCCGAAACAGTCAGCCGATCTTGCGGTCGCGGTGCTTGCGCCGGGACGCCAGCTCGTCTTCCGGCTCGGCGATTGACTCACCGCCGTCGGCCCGCTCGCCCGGGAAGTCCGCGATGACGCCGGTCAGCTCGCGCATGGCGCCCGACACGGCGATGCCGAATACGCCCTGCCCACCCTGCAGCAGGTCAACGACCTCTTCGGCGGACGTGCACTCGTAAACTGTAGTGCCGTCGGAGAACAGGGTGATGTTGGCCAGATCCTGAACACCGCGCTGGCGCAGGTGGTCGACCGCGACGCGGATGTTGTGCAACGAGATGCCGGTGTCGAGCAACCGCTTGACGATCTTGAGAACCAGGATGTCCTTGAACGAGTAGAGCCGCTGGCTTCCGGAGCCCGCCGCGCTGCGGATCGACGGGACGACCAGCGAGGTGCGCGCCCAGTAATCCAGTTGCCGGTAGGTGATACCGGCAATCTGGCACGCACTCGGTCCGCGGTAGCCGACCAGTTCGTCGGGCACGGAGTCGTCCGGGAAAAGTCCGGGCTGCACGGGTGCGCTGGCCGCGGTGACGCAGCGGTCACTGCTCGCTGCGTTACCCTGCTCAGCTAGGTTGAGCTGCTCTTGGCGTGGCTGCTCGCTCACGGTGGTTCCTCTCCGCGATCGCGCTCTCGTCGTTAGCTGCGTCTCTGGCTGCACCGCAGCCACGTCTGCTCAGACCCGAGTGCTAGTGAGCTTACGCTTTCCGATAGCCGCCGGGCCTGAAGTCGTGATCAAAGTATGGCCGCCTCGGGGCCAACTGGGCGACCTATCCGCCAGCGTGTCGACATCACGTCGCTAGTTGAGATGCATCCGTGATGTCCGCACCCAGGCTAGTCCAGCCACACCCGTCCTTCCTAACCGCTGGTGGTAGGCCGGCGGGACCCGATCGCCCCTCTCCTCAACCCCGCTACGCGGGCTGCATCGTCGACGGGCTCAGCCCGATCGCCCCTCTCCTCAACACCCCGCTACGCGGGCTGCATCGTCGACGGGCTAGGTGGCCTTGAAATCGTCGGGAGACACGCTGTCGAGAAATTCTTTGAACTTCTCCACCTCGTCCTCGCGGACGGCGGTGCCACCCTCTTCGTCGGTCTCGTCGGGGATCAGCAGCCCGGCCTGGGCAAGCACGGGCTCCTCGACATAGATGGGAACACCGACGCGCAGTGCTATCGCCACCGAATCCGAGGGACGGGCCGACACGGTGATGTTGCGGTCGAACACCAGGTCGGCGTAGAAAGTCCCTTCCTGCAGATCGACGATCCGCACCTCTTTCAGCGAATGCCCAAGCGCGGCAATGACATCCCTGATCAAGTCGTGCGTCAACGGGCGAGGCGGCTCAACGCCCTGCTGCTCGAGGGCGATGGCGGCAGCCTCCGACTGACCGATCCAGATTGGCAGGTAACGGTCACCGTCGGTTTCGCGCAGCAACAACACCGGCTGGTTTTGCGGCTGCTCCACGCGAATGCCGACAACACGAACCTCTCCCATTTGTGTCTGCCCTCCGCATTCGTGGCGCCGGTTGGATTCGTATTCGGAGCGACGGCGAGGCCAAAAATCCGCCCTACCGCCGAAACCAAGTTGTCGACCGAAGTCTAGTCCTCAGCGATCCAGAACGTCGCGAACGGCGGATTTGATCAACGACGTGTGCAACGTGATGGCCAGCGCCGCAACTTCACGCGCCAAGTCGTCCGCGCGATCGCGGGCACCGGCCTTGCCGGCTTTGACTACCGGCCCGGCGATTTGGGAGATCAGGTCCGACTGCCGATCGGCCGCCGATCGGAATGCGCGCAAATGCCGCGGCTCGACACCGTAATCCGACAGCGCCCGTGCGCATTGCAGGATGACGACGGCGTGTTCGTCGAAGAAACCGGCGGGGCCGGTGGTGATGACGCCGGCTTTGAGCAACGCGGTCAGCAGCTCGTCATCCACACCCGCGCGCTCCAGCAGCTCTTCACGGCTGAGCCGGACGTGCGTGGGCGCCACCGCCGAGGTGTCGGAGCCCGGCCCGAAGTCCGCGTCCGCTCCGTCACCGGCGTCGCCTGTCCCCGCCACCGACACCAGGCGCGGGACGGTATAGGAGGTCTTAAAGGGCGGTAGCTCGCCGTCCGGCTGGGCGTCCAGCTGCGCCCGGATGACCTTCAGCGGCAGATAGTGATCGCGCTGCGCGGTAAGGATGAAGCGCAAGCGCGCGCAGTCATACGCGGTGAACCTTCGATACCCCGACGCAGCCCGTTGCGGCGTCACCAGCCCCTCGGCCTCCAAGAAGCGAATCTTGGAGATGGTGACATCGGGGAAGTCCGGCCTCAACAATTCCAAGACCGCCCCGATCGACATCCCGGCCAGTGCCGAGCTATCGGGTGCGCTCACTAGCCCGAAGATCCTCCGTCCTCACCCTGCTTGGGTCCGGTCAGAAACACCAAGCGGAACTTGCCGATCTGCACCTCGTCACCGTTGGCGAGCACCGCTGAATCCACGGGCTCACGGTTGACGTAAGTGCCGTTGAGACTACCAACGTCGACCACGCTGAATTCGTTGTTTTCCAACCTGAATTCGGCGTGGCGGCGGCTGACGGTCACGTCGTCGAGAAAGATGTCGCTGTCGGGGTGCCGGCCGGCCGACGTGGTGGGCTGGTCGAGCAAGAACCGCGATCCCGCGTTGGGGCCCCGTTTGACGACCAGCAACGCCGAACCCGCCGGGAGCCCTTCGACCCCGGATACCGCGCTCTCCGTCCCCGCCTGTGCGGGGGCGTCCAGCTCGTTGAGGAAGTCGGCACGGAAGACAGAAGTCGTCTCTACCGTGACTTCGTCCGAATTCTGGTCTTGCTGACTTCCTGAGTCCATGTCCGTCACGCGCTGCTCCTCACTGGCCGCTGTGGCGTTGTCTGTCCGGGACGCTCGGCGGGCTTCCGCACCAGGTCGTGTTGCCCGGTATGCCGGTCTTCAAAAGGTAGATGTGTCGACGGTACCGCGCACCTGCCTGCAATGCGCCCACCACCTGACGATCCGAAACTTCGACCCCCCATATGCCGGTTGCACCGCCCGCCCGGCCGCGCGGGGCTGCGTGGACATTAGCAACCGTCATTCGGTCAGCGTTCCGCGGTAGGCCTCCGCGTCGAGCAGCGACGAAATGGCGGACTCCGCTGCGGCGACGTCGGATACCTGCACATCCAGCAACCAGCCGGCTCCATACGGGTCGGAGTTCACCAATTGCGGGCTGCCTTCCAGATCGGTGTTGACGGCCGACACTTTGCCCGACAGCGGGGCGTACAAGTCCGACACCGATTTTGTGGATTCGACTTCGCCGAAGGATTCACCCGCGGTCAGTTCGGCGCCCACGTCGGGCAGCTGAACGAAAACGACATCGCCCAACGCCGACTGCGCAAAGTCGGTGATTCCCACCCGCACGGTGTCATCACCACTTCGACGAACCCATTCATGTTCGGCGGTGTAGTGCAGATCGGGCGGGATGTCGCTCACGAGTGATCCTGTCTGTTCGGAAATTGCTCACTTGACGGGCTGAGCGTATTGGTGCGGTTTTGGTTGCCGCAAGGTGGTCACGTCCACCCGGTCACCCTGCTGGACGGACATTCGCGCACCGACGCGCTTGACCGTGTCCTGTGCGCCACCGGGAATGTTCATGGCCGCGGCCAGCGTGGGTGGATCTCCAATCGCCAGAATCGAATAAGCGGGCGACAGCGTTTTAGAGTCGATCGTCAGCGAGCCGGGCATGCCCGCGACCCAGGTGTCGACGCCCACCCGCACGGACTGGTGTGCATCGTTGACTTCGATCGCCTCGGCCCCGGCGGCACGCAACTCGTTGATCACGTCGAGCATCGCCTCAGGGGAAACCCCTGGCCCCGGGTCCTCGATCGTGACGGTGACGCCCGGCCCGGTGGCGCCCACCGCGCCGACCAGGATCGACAGCGCCGCCAGCCGGGACTGGGCGGACTGGATGGCGGCCTGGTCGTTGTTGCCGGACGCCTGTAACGAATTCAGCGTGTTCTCCAGCTCATTCACCTCGCTGCGGAGCGTGCCTTCGCGCTGCCGCAACGAGTCCAGCAACACCAACAGGTCGGCGGGACGGGCCGTGTCCAGCGAATCGCCGGATTCGGTCTGACGGACCTGCGTGACGATGGCGACGCCGAGAAGTAGACACAACAGGACGGCCAGCGTCCCGAAACCCAGCCGGGAGCGACCACCGCGCAGCATCGCGGACAAGCCGGTACGGCGGACCGGCCCGATCCCGGGCCGGGGACCTTTCCCCGGCAGTTCGTGGCGCCCGCGCGGTGCGGTCTGATCCGGCGTCGTATCGGCGTCGGGGTGAGCCGACCGGGCCGGCCCATCACCACTTTGGCCGGCGGTGCGATCTGCTGGATCCTGGCTCACGTTGACCTCAAGGGGGTCATGGCGCCACTCCTCCTCATCGCTTCGCTCTGCATCGTCGCCGGCGCGCGACTACGCCCCGAAGAGCCGGCGGCGCAGTGCCGCGGCGTTGCCGAAGATGCGGATACCCAGCACGACGATGATGGCCGTGGACAACTGGGTTCCCACCCCGAGTTGGTCGCCGACGTAGACGATCAGCGCGGCCACGAAGACGTTGAACACGAACGAAATCACGAAGACCTTGGGGTCGAAGATCCGTTCCAGATACGCACGGAGCCCACCGAACACGGCATCGAGGGCCGCGACCACCGCGATCGGCAAATAGGGCTGGACGACTTCGGGCACCGCGGGGTGAAAAACCAGGCCCAGCACGATACCGATCGCCAGCGCTGCGATACCGATCATGCGTGGTTTCCCGTCTCGCACAGGCGAAGCTGACTGCTCGGGACTTTTCTCACTGTGGCCCAATCTGCTTGGCGAACTTGACATCCCGGATCGATCCGGCAGGCAGCGAAAGACCGTCGGCGACATCCACCGTAACCACCACGCCGTAGGAGACCTCCAGCAGCCTTAAGCGCTGCAGCCCGGGGCTGTTGTCGAAGACATCGCGCATCGAGCGGGGCGGCCCGATCGCGAGGATCGTGTACGGACTGCTGGTCGGGTTGTTGTCAACCAGGATCGCGCCGCCGGCTTGCCGGATGGTCACGTTGGGCCCGATCCGCACGCCGCCGACCGAGACGGCCTCGGCGCCGCTGGCCCACAACGAGTTGACCACCAGCTGCAGGTCGCGGTCCAGGATGATCTGCCTGCTGCCGCTGACGCGCTGCTTGGATACGTCGGAGAGATTGGGGCTGGCGCCCGGATCGGTCACGGTGATCTTGAGGCCGGGGCCGATGATCGCCGTGCTGGCCGCCGCCAGGCCGAGCGCGTCGAGGCGTTTCAGCAGCCGCTGCCCCTCGGCGTCGTCGGCCAACTCGTGTCGCTGCACGTCGTCGACTTGTGTCGAGAGCTGGTTGCGCCGCTGGGCCAATTTGGTCGCGGAGCCTTCCGCCGACCGCACGTTGCCCAACAGCAGCTGCTGCGCGTCGCGCACCCCCGGGGCAACCGAGCGGGCCTGCGCGACCGCGGCGGCGAAGACCGTGGCGATGAGCAGCGCCGCCAGCGCCTGCCAGAGCCAACCGAACACGCGTTGGCGTCCGCGCTGCGGCGCCTCGGCAGCACCGCGCTTGGCCGCCGCCGCGGCGTACCCGGGATCCAGGTGCTCGGACAGCAGCGCGCGCAGCAGTGAGGGCACCGGAATCCGCTGTGGCCGCGTCGCCACGTGCGCGCTGTGACCGGCGTTCGGGTCATAGCCGCCGAGCATGCGGTCCGTGTCAGCCATGGTCAGCCGCTTTCGCCGCGGCCGACGGCCGGCAGGCGCGATCGACCTTGGGCATGCGACGCAGGACCAGTGTCATCTGAACCGCATACTGCGTGAACGCCCACAGGTAGGCGTACATACCCCAGATCAGGAATGCCCACCCGCAAGCACCCACCACCCGGCTCCACAACGCGTCCCACGTCCCCAGCAGCACTAGCGGAAAGCCGGACATCAGGGCGAACGTCGCCGCCTTGCCGATGTAGGTCACTGGCAGCGCTGAGAGTCCGCGGCTCCACAGCAGCGGCAGCGTCGCGGCCAACAGGCCGTCCCGGGCGAGCAGGATGACGACGAACCACCACGGGACGATGCCGCTGAACGCCAACACGATGGGTACGGCTGCCATGTAGAGGCGGTCGACGGCGGGATCGAGCAGCACGCCCAGCCGCGAGGACTGATTGAGCGTCCGGGCGATCTTGCCGTCGGCCCAGTCCGATGCGCCGCTGAACATCAGGATCGCGACCGCCCACCCGGGGGCGTGCACGACCAGCAAGACGTAGGCGAACACCGGAATGAGCGCCAGGCGGACAGCGCTGAGCGCGTTGGGCAGCGTCAGCACCCGGTTGGGCGGAAGCACCGGCTCCATGAGCCGTGACCTTAGCCGAACGCGGAGTGCGCGGCTGGCCGCACGCTCGGGGGCCAGGGTGCGGCGAGATGCACATTCGCGCCGAGCCATCGCGCCTAGCGGAACACCCCGGGCAGGCTCAGGGTGGACAGCGTGTCATCCGACAGCGGGTTGTCGTTGACCATGTACGTCCACGTCGACGTCGGCCGCGCCAGCTTGGACAGATCCAGGCCGGGCTCCTCTTCGAGGACGTTCGCGGTTTCGAAGGTCTGCTGGGCCGCCTCGATCGCGTCCGCGGCCAGCGATGCGAACGCGTCGACCGCCAGCCGGTGAAACTCGTCCAGCGGATTCTGCCGTCCCAGCGCCCGCAAGTGGATGCTCTCGCGGATGTCGGCCAGATACGCCAGGTGGTCGGCCCAGCCGCGGTCCAGGTGATAGAGCATGATCTGCCGACAGATCGTCTCGAGGCGCTCTTCGGAGATCTCCCCGGCCAGCTCCTTGTAACGCTTCGGCGCCAGCTCAGCAAGTTCCTCGCGCGCGGTTGCGGTGCGCAGCAACGTATTACGTCGATCAACGATGATGGCCCGCTGCTGGGCGATCAACTGGTTGTAGCGCCAGGTGTTCGCGTGCACGTCCAGCATGCGGCCCTCGGCGACCCGCTGGGCATGGTCGAGCAGCCCGGCCGCCTTGGGGCTGACGATCCGGCCGTCCTCGTCGGTTTCCATCGGGAGTTTGTTGTGCTCGAGGTTGGCCGCCACGACGTCGTCCTCCCAGCTCGAGAAGAACACCGACGACCCCGGGTCACCCTGTCGCCCGGCGCGGCCCCGTAGCTGGTTGTCCAGCCGTTCGGTGTGGTGTCGCCCGGTGCCCACGACGTGCAGCCCGCCCAGTTCGGCGACGCGGTCGTGATCGGCTTCGTCGGAGCCGCCGAGCCGGATGTCGGTGCCGCGCCCGGCCATCTGTGTCGACACGGTGACCACGCCGAACTTGCCGGCCTCGGCAATCACCTGGGCTTCCTCGGCGTCGTTTTTCGCGTTGAGCACCACCGCGGGCACGCCGCGGCGCAGGAGCCGTTCGTGCAGGTCCTCGGATTCGGCCACATCGCGGGTGCCGACGAGCACCGGCTGACCGGTCTCGTGCACGTCGGCGATGTGCGCCACGATGGCGTCGTTCTTGGCGGCCCCGGTGATGTAGACCCGATCGGACTCGTCTTCACGAATGTTGGGCTTATTCGGTGGAATTGGCGACACGCCGAGCTTGTAAAACTGGCGCAGCTGCTCACCGGCGGCCAGCGCGGTACCGGTCATGCCGCACACGGTGGCGTAACGGTTGATCAGCGCCTGCACGGTGATGGTGTCGAGCACCTCGCCAGTTTCGGTGGTCTCGATGCCCTCCTTGGCCTCGACGGCGGCCTGCAGCCCGTCGGGCCAGCGCTGCAGTTGCGCGATGCGCCCCCGCGAGGCGTTGATCAGGTGCACCGCGTCGTCGCGGACGATGTAGTGCACGTCGCGCTGCAGCAGCACGTGCGCGTGCAGGGCGACGTTGACCTCGGTCAGCGTGGTGCCGACGTGCTCCTCGGAGTACAGATCGATGCCGCCGAGCGCCTTTTCGACCTTGCGGGCGCCGGCCTCGGTCAGGTGGACGTTGCGGCTGTCGGAGTCCGTGTCGAAATCGGCTTCGGCGCTCAGTTCACCGACCAGCTTGATGATTTCGAGCCGCGGCGTCTCCCGGTGGGTGGTTCCCGCCAGCACCAGCGGCACCAGCGCCTCGTCGACCAGCACCGAGTCGGCCTCGTCGATGAGCGCCACGTCGGGGTTGGGTGACACCAGGTCGTCGACATCGGTCACCAGCTGATCGCGCAGCACGTCGAAGCCGATCTCGTTGACCGAGGCGTACGTGACGTCGCAGCCGTAGGCGGCCTTGCGCTCTGCGCTGGACGACTCGGCGGTGATCCAGCCGACCGTCAGCCCCATGGCCTCTATCAGCGGACCCATCCACTCGGCGTCACGACGGGCTAGGTAGTCGTTGATCGTCACCACGTGCACGTGCCGCCCGGCGATCGCGTACCCGGCCGCCGCGATCGCGCCGGCCAGGGTTTTACCCTCACCGGTGGCCATCTCGATCACGTCACCGGCCAGCATGCGTAGCGCACCAAGGAGCTGGACATCAAATGGACGCAGGGCCGTCGATCTTTCGCCCGCCTCCCGGGCGATGGCGAGGAACTGCGGGATGTCCTCGGAGTCCGCGACGTCCTCGAGGTTGAGCAGCCCGGCCGCTTTGCGCAGCTGCTCGTCGGTCAGACCGGCTGCCTCGTCGCCGTATTCCGCCGAGTCGGTGACCTGGGTGAGCGAGCGGCTGCGGTCCTTTTCGGTGCTGGCGCCGAGCAGCTTCCAAAAGCGGCTGCTCAGCCGGCCGGGTTGAGCGCGGGTGGTCTTAGGCACAGGTCAACGGTACGCGGTGGGCCCTCGACCGCCGCGAGCGTGCGTGTGTGCCCGGAACACGCCGAGCAGTCGAGTGCAACCGCACACTCTCGCCGGGGTGCGGCTCAACCGAGGTTGGAGCGGCGCGGATATGCGACGTTGGGGTCGGTGAGCACATTGACGACGGCGGGCAGGCCGCTGGCGAAGGCCCGTTCCAGTGCGGGCCGCAGCTCGCCCGGTGCGGTG
>NZ_JAICZA010000166.1 GCF_025933915.1 Mycobacterium sp. | reverse complement strand
GCTCTACCTGAGCAGGGCCATCGTCCGGTCCTCCTGGGGGCAGCCCATGCTCAATCCGGAATCGCGGTTCCTCAGGGAGATTCCGCAAGAGTTGATCGAGTGGCGCCGCACCGCGCCCGCCCCGTCGTTCAGCGCGCCGGTGAGCGGCGCCGGACGATTCGGCACGCCGCGCGCGGCCCCGACGCGCTCCGGGATGAGCAAACGACCGCTACTGGTGCTCGAGCCCGGCGATCGGGTGACGCACGACAAGTACGGGCTGGGCCGGGTCGAGGAGGTTTCCGGCGTCGGCGAATCGGCGATGTCGCTGATCGACTTCGGCAGCTCGGGACGGGTGAAGCTGATGCACAACCACGCGCCTCTCAGCAAGCTCTAGCCCGCCGCGCAAGGGTGCGCGACGAGCGTGCACTCAGCGCGAAAAAAATCGCCCGCGAATTCCTCGCAATGAGTGCGCATTCGGCGCGGATCAGGCCTCCAGCCAGCGTTTGGTTTGCGGCAGCAGCACCAGCACCACTGTGGCGATGGGCAACAGCGGCAGCAGGTGCACGACCCACGCGACACGGGCACCGGCGATGAACACGCCGATATAGGTAAGGAACGCGACGAGCGCGCCGGCCAACAGGAGATAGCGGCTGACCGGTCGGCGCTGCAGCAGCGTGATCACACCCGACACCGTGGTCGCGGCGAACACCAGGGCGAGAAACGCGACCGCGATGCAGAACAGGCGGTCGGTCTTCCACCAACCGGCGATCAGGTCGGTGGCGACCACCGACGTGGCCCACCCGCTGATGATGCCGACCGCGCAGGCGGCGACGGCCGTGCGGTCGGTGGGCTCCAGGGTCGGCACGCCGGCATAGCCTGTCCGTCCCGCGCGGGGGCCACTGCGGTACGGCGGTGATGGCGGAACGAACTGACTGGTCGGGGATTCCGGCGTGGTGGGGATCGGCCCGGTCGGCGCACGGCGGATGATCCGCGTCCGTGAGTCGGAGGGCGATGAGGGCTCTTCAGTGGGCTCGGGCGGACGCGGACCGGAAGGGTGTTCGTTCGGCGCGGTCACCTCAACCAGCGTAGTTGCCGACCATAAGGCCACGCTTAGCCAGCCATGGCACGGGATCGATCCGCTCGGTGCCGCCCTGCAACACCTCGAAATGCAGGTGCGGGCCGGTGGAATTGCCCCGGTTGCCCATGGTGGCGATCTGGTCACCGGCCATCACGCGCTCGCCGACGCTGACCAAGGTGGTGTTGACGTGACCGTAGAGCGTGACCGTGCCGTCGGAGTGCCGCAGCTTGACCAGCATCCCGTAGCCACCGGCCGGCCCGGCCTCGACGACGACGCCGTCGGATACCGCCAGGATCGGCGTGCCGATCGAGTTGGCCAGGTCGATGCCGGCGTGCAGCACGCCCCAGCGGTAACCGAAGTTCGAGGTGAATATCCCCTTCGTCGGCATCACGTAGAGCGGTTGCTGCAATCGCGCCTCGCGCTGCGCGCGGTCGTTGGCGAAGGCGACGCCCCTGGCGAGTTCCTGGTTGTGCAACGCGGCGGTGGCCGCGGGCTCCACCGCTATCACCTGGGGGCCGCGGACGGTGTTGCTGCCCGATCCGCCGCTGAGCGCGGACGCGTTGGCGGTCAGCACCGCGTCGGTCCTGGGGGTGTCGGCGTGGCTGGTGGCCGTGTGGGCGGCCGCGGCGGCGGCGCCGGCGGCCATCGCCGAGATCAACAGGCGACCGCGGGCCGCGCTGGTCGGTTCCTTGCGGTGCTGCCCTCCGCGGCGCGCCACACCGACGACGTCGGAGGCAGATGGGCGATCGAGACGCCGCTCGGTGCGAGGCTCGACGGTCACCCGCGGCAGCACCTCGGTGACGGGCGCGGCCAGCCGCAGCGGCCGCAGGTCGTCGGTCTCGTGGAGGTCGTCGAGCTCCGGCGCCAGCAGCACCTGCGCTTCGTTGTCGAACGTTGAGTCGTTGCTGAAGTCCAGGCCGGCGTGCTCGGTGACGTCGTCACCGAAATCACTGAAATCAAGGTCGTCGAAGTCGAAGCCGTCGAGCGGAAGGATCTCCGTGACTTCGGTTCGATGGGGCTCCGCCAACCGGGCGCCTGCTGCGCGACCGACCCTTAAGACGCCTGCTGTTACGGCAGAGGGCCGGGCAAAACGGTGCTGGGACAACCTGAAATGTCCTCGTATCGTGACCATAACGTTATCTGGACCCTAGGAAGGTATCCGCTGACCCGCGGGGCTGGCAACCTCGTCGCACAATCCGGGTGGAATTGTGATTTGGATCACGTGGACCGCCCATCCATGTCCCGTGAGCTGTGCCACATCGGCGGACGCGGCGGTAAAAGCCATTTCGAGGGTGGATACAGTTCGTCCGTGCGAGTTGCCGGATGCGGCGCCGCCCACCAAGAGGCCTAGCAGTTGAGTCGAGCGAAGACAGAGAGTCCATGGACCTTTTCGAGTATCAAGCAAAAGAATTGTTCGCCAAGCACAACGTACCGACTACGCCGGGGCGGGTGACCGACACCGCCGAGGGCGCTCGCGAAATCGCCACCGAGATCGGTCGTCCGGTCATGGTCAAGGCGCAGGTGAAGGTCGGCGGACGCGGCAAGGCGGGCGGCGTCAAGTACGCGGCGACACCCGAGGACGCCTACGAACACGCCAAGAACATCCTCGGTCTCGACATCAAGGGACACGTCGTCAAGAAGCTTCTGGTCGCCGAGGCCAGTGACATCGCCGAGGAGTACTACATCTCCTTCCTGCTCGACCGCGCCAACCGCACCTACCTGGCCATGTGCTCGGTCGAGGGCGGCATGGAAATCGAGGAGGTGGCCGCCACCAAGCCCGAGCGGCTGGCCAAGGTTCCGGTGGACGCCGTCAAGGGTGTCGACCTGGCGACCGCGCGTTCCATCGCCGAGCAGGGCCACCTTCCCGCCGAGGTGCTGGATGCCGCCGCGGTCACGATCAATAAGCTGTGGGAGGTCTTCGTCGCCGAGGACGCCACCCTGGTCGAGGTCAACCCGCTAGTGCGGGATCCGGAGGACCGCATCCTGGCGCTGGACGGCAAGGTCACCCTGGACGCCAACGCCGACTTCCGTCAGCCCGGCCACGCCGAGTTCGAGGACCGCGACGCGACCGACCCGCTGGAACTCAAGGCCAAGGAGCACGATCTCAACTACGTCAAGCTCGACGGCCAGGTCGGCATCATCGGCAACGGGGCGGGCCTGGTGATGTCCACGCTTGACGTCGTCGCCTACGCGGGTGAAAAGCACGGCGGGGTCAAGCCGGCCAACTTCCTGGACATCGGCGGTGGCGCGTCGGCCGAGGTGATGGCCGCGGGCCTCGACGTCATCCTGCACGACAAGCAGGTCAAGGCCGTGTTCGTGAACGTCTTCGGTGGCATCACGTCGTGCGACGCCGTCGCGAACGGGATCGTGACCGCGCTGAACATGCTCGGTGACGAGGCCAACAAGCCGCTCGTGGTTCGGCTCGACGGCAACAACGTCGACCAGGGCCGCAAGATCCTCGCCGACGCCAACCACCCGCTGGTGATCCAGGCCGAGACGATGGACGCCGGTGCCGACAAAGCCGCCGAGCTGGCGAACAAGTAAGGGACTTAAGCCATGTCGATCTTTTTGAACAAAGACTCCAAGGTAATCGTCCAGGGCATCACCGGCGGTGAGGGCACCAAGCACACCGCGCTGATGCTGAAAGCCGGGACGCAGGTGGTGGGTGGTGTCAACGCCCGCAAGGCCGGCACCACCGTCTCGCACGTGGACGCGAAAGGCAAAGACGTCGAACTGCCGGTGTTCGGCAGCGTCGCCGAAGCGATGAAGGAGACCGGGGCCAACGTGTCGGTCGTCTTCGTGCCCCCGAAATTCGCCAAGGACGCCATCATCGAGGCCATCGACGCCGAGATCCCGCTGCTTGTCGTCATCACCGAGGGGATTCCGGTGCAGGACAGCGCATATGCGTGGGCCTACAACCTGGAAAAGGGGCAGAAGACGCGCATCATCGGGCCGAACTGTCCCGGCATCATCACCCCGGGCGAGGCCCTGGCCGGCATCACCCCCGCGAACATCAGCGGCCCCGGCCCGGTCGGGCTGGTGTCCAAGTCCGGCACCCTGACCTACCAGATGATGTACGAGCTGCGCGATTTCGGCTTCTCCACGTCGATCGGCATCGGCGGTGACCCGGTGATCGGCACCACCCACATCGACGCGATCGAGGCCTTCGAGAAGGACCCCGACACCAAGGTGATCGTGATGATCGGCGAGATCGGCGGTGACGCCGAAGAGCGCGCGGCCGACTACATCAAGGCCAACGTATCCAAGCCGGTCGTCGGCTATGTCGCGGGATTCACTGCGCCGGAAGGCAAGACGATGGGTCACGCGGGCGCCATCGTGTCCGGCTCGTCGGGAACCGCGGCCGCCAAGAAGGAGGCCCTGGAGGCCGCCGGCGTCAAGGTCGGCAAGACGCCGTCGGAGACCGCGGCGCTGGCCCGGGAGATCCTGCAGAGCATGTAGTCCGTTATCGAGACTGCGGTCAGATCGCGACGTCACTTCGAATCCGCGATCTGGCCGCGGTTTCGTTTTGGTTCCCACAATCGGTTAGCCTGACAAATTAACAGTTGCCAGGAGGTTTGTAATGCCGGTCGATCCGCGTACTCCGGTGCTCGTCGGTGTCGGCCAGTTCACCGAGCGCATCGACGACCCCGACTATCGGGGCATGTCGGCGGTCGACCTCGCGGCGGCTGCCGTGCGGGCGGCTTTTGCTGACACCGGCGCCAAAAACGTCGCGAAGGCTGTCGACACCGTCTTCGGACTCCGGCAATTCGAGATCTCCGGACCTATGCCGGCGACGCTCGGCAAGTCGAACAACTACCCACGTTCGGTGATGAACCGCCTGGGCGGCGACCCGGCCCGCGTGGTGCTCGAACCAGTCGGCGGGCAGGGGCCGCAGAAACTGGTCACCGAGGCGGGTAACGCGATCGCGGCGGGCGACGCCGATGTCGTGCTGATCATGGGCTCGGAGCCGGGGTCGACGGCTCGCTACTTCGCCAACCGTGATGACAAGCCCGACTTCACCGAACACGTCGACGGTCAACTCGAGGATCGCGGCCACCAGATCTTCAGCTACATCGACGAATACACGATCCAGCACGGCTTGACCGGCGCGCCCGTGCAGTACGGGCTGATGGAAAATGCGCGGCGCGCCCGCCTTGGACGCAGCGTGGCCGACTATCGGCGCGAGATGGCCGAACTGTTCGCCCCGATGTCCAAAGTGGCTGCCAAAAACCCTTTTTCGTCATCGCCGGTCGAGCGGTCAGTCGACGAGATCATCACCATCACCGATGACAACCGGATGATCTGTGACCCGTACCCGCGTCTGCTCGTCGCCCGCGATCAGGTCAACCAGGGTGCAGCGGCGCTGCTGATGTCGGTGGAGGCGGCGACCCGAGCCGGTGTGGCCGAGGACAAGTGGGTTTATGTGCACGGCCACTCGGACATGGTCGAGCAGGCCATGCTCGATCGCGTCGACCTCGGTGCCAGCCCGGCGGCGTTCCGTGCGGCGCGAGAAGCGTTGCGGGTGGCCGGAATCGGTGTCGACGACATCGCCACCTTCGATCTGTACAGCTGCTTCCCCTTCCCGGTGTTCGTCATCTGCGAGGCCCTGGGCATCGACGGCGACGATCCACGCGGCCTGACCTTGACCGGCGGATTGCCGTACTTCGGCGGTCCCGGTAACAGCTACTCGCTGCACGGTATCGCCGAGACGGTCGCGCAGATGCGGGACAGGCCAGGGCAATTCGGGCTCGTCGGCGCCAACGGCGGCATCATGAGCAAGTACTCGGTCGGTATCTATTCGACCACGCCGGTGAACTGGCGTACCGACAACTGCGCGGAACTGAAAAAGGAGATCGGCGCGCTGCCGAAGGTCGACGTCACGAAAACACCCGACGGCGCGGCGACCATCGAGACGTACTCCGTGCGCTACGACTGGCCAACCCGCACCGGCATCATCGTCGGCAGGCTCGCCGCGGATGACACGCGATTCATGGCCACAACCGACGACGACGACCTCGTCGCATTGATGAGCGACGACGATCCACTCGGTGCGGAGATCTTCGTGTGGTCGACCGACAACGGTAACCGGGCGTCGCTCGGGTAGACCCCGTGTGCCTCGCGCGGGCTCAGACCAGGGCGGCCAGCTTCCCGGCGAGCCGCTCGACATAGGCGGCGACCTCATCCTCGGGCTTATCCGGCAACCCGAACAGCACCTCGGTCACCCCGAGCTCGGCCCACTTGGCGAGCTTCTCGGGGACCGGCTTGAAGTCCAGCGCCACGATCTGCGGGGCGCCGTCGCGGCCGGCGGCCGCCCAGGTGTCCTGCAGCAGCTTGACCGGTTCGTCGATGTCGAAGTCGCGCGGCGTGGTGATCCAGCCGTCGGCGCTGCGGGCGATCCACTTGAAGTTCTTTTCGGTGCCCGCGGCACCCACCAGCACCGGGATGTGCGACTGCACCGGCTTGGGCCAGGCCCAGCTGGGCCCGAACTTGACGAACTCACCGTCATAGGAGGCCTCTTCCTCGGTCCACAGCGCCCGCATCGCCTCGAGGTACTCACGCAGCATGGTGCGCCGGCGCGCGGGCGGGACGTTGTGGTCGGCGAGTTCGTCGGTGTTCCAACCGAATCCGACGCCCAGGCTGACCCGTCCGCCGGAGAGATGGTCAAGGGTGGCAATACTTTTCGCCAACGTGATCGGGTCGTGCTCGACCGGTAGCGCCACCGCGGTAGACAGCCGCACCCGCGACGTGACGGCGCACGCCGCGCCCAGACTCACCCAGGGGTCGAGCGTGCGCATGTAGCGGTCGTCGGGCAGCGACGCGTCACCGGTCGTCGGGTGCGCGGCCTCCCGCTTGATCGGGATATGAGTGTGTTCTGGGACGTAGAAGGTCTGAAAGCCGTGGTCGTCGGCAAGCTTCGCGGCCGTCGCCGGAGAGATGCCACGGTCGCTGGTAAAAAGCACAAGCCCGTAATCCATGCAGAGAATTAGAACGTGTTCTACCTCTGCTGAGCAAGCTCTGGTGATACGGACCGTCTCGCCAGAGGTCCTCGGCATCGTCGCCACGGGCCCCACAGTCCAAGCCAGTGGCAGCGGCACCGGTGGCCGCACGTGCGCTAGCGTGGGTGATCGACCGCGTCGCAACGCGGTGACGCGCCTGCCAGCACAGCGTCGCATTGCACCCGCTCGGCACTTAAAGGCACTGGTAGCAACAGGAGGAGCCATGACCTACTCTCCCGGTAGCCCCGGATACCCACCGGCGCAGCCTGGCGGCGCCTATGCAGGCGCCACACCATCGTTCGCCAAAGAAGACGACGGCAAGAGCAAGCTTCCGCTGTATCTGAACATTGCAGTGGTGGTGCTCGGGTTCCTCGCCTACCTTCTCAACTTCGGTCCCACGTTCACCATCAGCGCCGACCTCGGCCCGGGTATCGGTGGTCGCGCCGGCGATGCGGGCACCGCGGTCGTCGTTGCCCTGCTGGCCGCGCTGCTCGCCGGGCTGAGCCTGTTGCCGAAGGCCAAGAACTACGTGGGAGTCGTCGCGGTCATCGCGGTACTGGGTGCGCTGCTGGCCATCACCGAGACGATCAACCTGCCCGCCGGTTTCGCGATCGGCTGGGCGATGTGGCCCCTGGTGGCGGCGATCGTGTTGCAGGCGATCGCCGCGGTCGTCGTCCTTTTGCTGGACTCCGGGGTGATCACGGCGCCGGCGCCGCGCCCCAAGTACGACCCCTACTCGCAGTATGGCCAGTACGGGCAATACGGCCAGTACGGCCAACAGCCCTACTACGGTCAGCCGGGCGGCCAGCAGCAGTCGCCGCAGGGGTACGGATCGCAGTACGGCGGTTATGCACCGAGCGGGTCGCCGACCCAGAGCGGCGTTCCGACCGGCGGTTTCGGTGCCCAACCGGCGCCGCAGTCGGGTCCGCAGCCGTCCGCGCAAAACCAGGGCTCGTCGACGCCCCCCACCGGCTTCCCCAGCTTCAGCCCGCCACCTAACGTCGGCGGCGGATCGGATGCGGGTTCGGCGACCAGCAACTACTCCGAGCAGGCCGGCGGCCAATCCTTCGGCCAGGAGCAGCAATCGCCGTCATCGCCGTCTGGGCCAGCGCCCGCCTAACGTGCGCCATCGCGCCTAGTCGGGGACGTGCCCAAGAGTGACACGGCTAGAGGACAACCGGGCACCGGGCGCTCGCCAGGCGCGTGACCTTGTCAGGGTCGCGTTCGCCCCGGCCGGGGTGGCGTTGGTCATCATCGCCGCGGTCACGCTGATCCAACTGCTGATCGCCAACAGCGACATGACCGGCGCGCTGGGCGCGATCGCCAGCATGTGGCTGGGCGTGCACCAGGTGCCGATCTCGATCGGTGGCCGCGAACTGGGTGTGATGCCGTTGCTGCCCGCGCTGCTCATGGTGTGGGCCACCGCGCGCGGCACGGCGCGGGCCATCTCGCCCCACTCGTCGTGGCTCGTCGTTCGGTGGGTGGTCGCCTCGGCGCTGGGCGGCCCGTTGCTGATGACGGCGATCGCCCTGGCGGTCATCCACGACGCGTCGTCGGTGATCACCGAGCTGCAAACACCCAGCGCGCTGCGTGCGTTCTTCAGCGTGCTCGTGGTCCACGCCGCCGGCGCCGGGATCGGTGTGTGGTCCCGGGTGGGGCCGCGCGTTCTGGCGGTGTCGTCGCTGCCCTACTGGCTGGGTGATTCGTTGCGCGCCGCATCCGCCGGCCTGCTGGCGTTGCTCGGGCTCTCCGGGTTCGTGACGGCCGGGTCGCTGATCGTGCATTGGTCGACGATGCAGGAGCTCTACGGCATCACCGATTCGATCTTCGGCGAGTTCAGCCTCACCGTGCTGTCAATGCTCTACGTGCCCAACGTGATTGTGGGCACCGCGGCGGTCGCCGTCGGATCCAGCGCTCACATCGGTTTTGCGACGTTCAGTTCCTTCACCGTGTTCGGCGGCGATATCCCGGCTTTGCCGGTGTTGGCTGCGGTCCCCAGGCCGCCGCTGGGGCCGGTGTGGGTGGCACTGCTCATCATTGGCGCCTCGTCCGGCGTGGTAGTCGGACAGCAATGTGCCCGGCGTGCGCTGCCGCCGGTTGCGGCGATGGTCAAACTGCTGGTCGCGTCGGTCGCCGGGGCTTTGGTGATGTCGCTGATCGCCTACGGCGGAAGCGGACAGCTGGGCAACTTCGGCCATGTCGGCGTCGACCAGGGCGCATTGCTTCTCGGTGTCTTCTTCTGGTTCGCGGTGATTGGCGGGATCACCGTG
>NZ_JAICZA010000194.1 GCF_025933915.1 Mycobacterium sp. | reverse complement strand
CGCGCGCGGCATGGTCTTCTGCGGGTCTTTCACCTCGTCGCCCGCGGTGGACACGGCGTCGAGGCCGATGTAGGAGAAGAAGATAGTGCCGGCCGCCGACCCGATGCCCGCGGCGCCGAACGGCGCGAAGTCCTCTAGATGGTGCGCATCGAACGCGGTGAAGGCGACGATCACGAACACGACGAGCACACCCAGTTTGATCATGACCATGACCGCGTTGACCTTCGCCGATTCGCTGGCGCCGCGGATGAGCAGCAGCGCGCACATCGCGATCAGCGCGATCGCCGGCAGATTGAAATAGCCGGGTTGTGCATCCCACGGCGCAGCCGACACGGCGTGCGGCAGTTGGAATCCCATGAGGTTGCTCAGCAGCTTGTTCAGGTAGCCGCTCCAGTTGACCGCCACCGCGGCGGTCGCCACCCCGTATTCCAGCAGCAGGCAGGCCGCCACACCGATCGCCACCACCTCGCCGAGCGTGGTGTAGGCGTACGAATACGACGAACCCGAAACCGGCACCGCCGAGGCCAATTCGGCGTAGCAGACGGCGGCGAGACCGGCCGCGAGGCCCGCGAGAAGGAAGGAGACGATGACTGCCGGGCCGGCTTCAGGGACAGCCACGGACATGACGAAGAAGATGCCGGTGCCGATCGTCGAGCCGACCCCGAACATGGTCAGCTGAAAGGTGCCGATGCCGCGCTTGAGGCGCTCAGCCGCCCCGGGTGCGACATGCATCCCCACCACCGGGCGCCGCCGCAGCAGCTGCTGTTTCAGGCTGATCGACCTGGCTGGCAATTGCCCCTCCTGTCGCCGGTTTGGTCAGCGTCGCCGAAGCAGCCGCGCCAGGCGGGACCGCCGCGGGCGTGCCGGCCGTGAACGGCGAGAGGCGTACGGCCAGGGATTGTTTCGCTCGGGAACCGATTGGGCCCGGACGTGTTTGAGTTGGGCACGCAGGTGCTGGCGCAGGTCGTGCAGGTGCGGGTCGGTCCAACGGTTGGTTGCTTCGATCGGGTCCGCGGTCAGGTCATACAGCTCCCACTGGTCGTCGAGCGGCGACGTGCGGTACGTCTCTCCCCCGAGCCCGCTGGCCGCCAGGTGGCGCACCCCGGGTTCGGTCCAGGTGCCGGGATCGTCGAAGGTGCGCACCAGCTTCCACAGGTGCCCGCCGCCGCCGGCCGTGTCGTCGACGTGGACCACCAGTCCCTCGAAATTGGATGCGGTGTCCGCCGGAACCCGAATACGCAGTGGCGCGGGAGGATTGACCGTCTGCTTCAGTTGCCGTCCCAGACCGGACGCCCCGCTGTCTCCCTCGAGCACGTTGTCGCGGGTCATCAGGTAGACGGCCCGGGTCTCGTCGGCCCCAGCGCCGTCCACAATGGGCATGAGGTTGCGGCCCGGCAGCTCGTGCACTTCGGAAAACGACCCTGCCAGCGTGGCCGCGGCCGCCGCCACGTCGACACCGGCTGCCGCCAGTAGCGTGGGGACGAGGTCCACATGCGATGTCGGCGCCGTGATCGCCCGGCGCCGCGTCGAGCGCTCGCCGGTACGCGCGATGACGAAGGGAACGCGGGTGGCCTCGTCGTAGAGGTTGAACCATTTTTGATGAAGCCCGCCGTGAGCTCCGAGGAGATCGCCGTGATCGGCCGTGCGCACCAACACCGCGTTCTGCGAACCGGATTCGGTGACGGCCCGTCGGACTCGGTCGATCGGTCCGTCCGCCTCGGCATGCAATCGGTAGTACAGGTCGCGGTAGCGTTGCGCGTTGCGTTCGTACGTCCGGTTGATTGCCCGCGCCGGGCCGTACCCGGAGTAATACGCCTCGCGGAAGGCGATTTGGGCGGCCGGCTTGGTGGACAGGTCTTCATCGGCGGTCGGGGCCGGCGGGATCGGCGGTGGGTCTAGTGGCGACGGCTTCACGGGGCCCCGCCGTGACCATGCCGGAAAGAGCACGATGTCATGGGGATTCACGAAGCTGGCCACCAGGAGAAACGGGCGCAGCGCTTCGGGGTCGCCGGCGCGACGGCGCGCGTAGCGGTCGGTGAGCCAGGCGACGACGCGATCGGCGATCAGCGGGTCGCGGCGAATGCCGGCGTTGGCCAAGGCCGCCCCGTGCGGCTCCGGGCCAACCCATCCGGAGAAACCGAACGGTCCGAGCGGGTCGGCTTGCAGGTAGCGGCCCACCGCGGCGGGGTCGACGTTCCCGTCATCGTCGTTGGTAGCCAACGGATGCCCGGTCGCCGGGTCGGTGAGGTCGGCATGCGAAATGTGCCATTTGCCGTCGTAGTGGGTGTCGTATCCCGCCACGCGGAACCAGTTGCCCAGCGTCGGCACCTCGCCCTGGCGCAGCCACCGCATGCGGGAATCATCAGCGGCTTTTCCGATGCCGTCGGTCTGGGTGACCCCGTGTAGGTCGGGGTACTGCCCGGTGAAAATCGTTGGGCGACTGGGCACGCAGGCCAGCGACCCGGTGTAGTGACGGACGAAACTGACGCCGTGATCCTCAAACCATTTGCGACCGGCCAGCGTTCGGTCGCGCCACGCCAGCACGTCGGGCGCCTCGTACGGCGGCACCGCGCGTTCTTCGTCCGTCATGATGACGATGACATCGGGGCGATCAGACACGACCGTTCTCCAATCGATTCGCGAGCCCGGCGAGCAGCGCGTCGGACTGTCGTGCGAGGAAGCGACCCAGGGTACGTTCGGCCGCGATGATGCGCGTGCGCCGGATGTCGGTCATCCGCTCACGCTGCGCGAAGGGCTCACACCGACTCGCCTAGCTTGAGTGCAATATCAGGGTCTCGACCGCTACTCCCGTAGCGCCGACCAGGAGAGCGATGGCAAGTGCCAGCCAGTCTGCCAGCTTCGGTCGCGCCGGGCTGGCGGATAGTTGGCCGGTTCCGCCTCGGGCGGTGATCGCATCGCCCATTTCGTCAGCGCGGCGCAGAGTCACAACTAGCGCCGCTGCCATCAGGTCGATTAGGCCTCGGCTCTGCTGCCGGACCCGGCCCTTGCGAGTTTGCGGTGCCCGGTTGGGCCGCAACAGGCGAGCGGCGTAGAGCACTTGGAATTCGTCAATCAACATCGGGAAGGCGCGCAACGCCAGAGCCAAGGCCACCGCCCATTCGTCAATCGGAATGCGCAGCAGTCTAAGAGGTCGGCCCAATGCCGCTAGGGCGGGCGCGATTTCGGCGACGTTAGTAGTCCAAGACACCATCGCCCCCAGCCCCAGCAGTACCACCGATAGGGTGGTGATCCGCAGAAAGTGCAGCGCTCCACCGAGCCCGACGTGGACTCCTCCTATCGGTATCGTGGGCTCGCCGCCGGCGAGTGCGGCAGTTATGAAGCCCACCGCGAGAAGGGCCCACAGCCACCGCGGAATCGACGGCAATGCACCACGTGGAATATGGGCAATCCGGACTGCCGCCGCCAACAGTGCCGCGACCAACCCGATCGTCACCCACCCCGGATATAGCGTCAGCAGCACCGAAACACCGAAGACCACCAGAAGTTTGGTACCGGCCCATAAGTTGTGGATGGCCGAGCCTCCGGGCACCGGGACCAACAACACAACCGATCTGGTAGTGCGCCGGTTCGCATTGGACGCCGCGGTGGATGTTGTCGTCACGCCGGCCCCCTCGCCGCGGCGGTGGCAGACACCGCTTCCAGCAGGCCTTTACGCAAATGGATGGTCCGCGGACAAACCTCATCCAGCCCGACGAAGTCGTGCGAAATGACCACCAGTGTCAGACCGCGCCGATAACGCAGATCCGCCAGCACTCGCAGCAAACCGCGTTGGCTGCCGGCATCCAGCCCGGCCAGGGGCTCATCGAGAATCAACACGCGGGGTGAACACGCCAACAGACCGGCCAAGACCACGCGGCGCATCTGTCCGCCGCTGAGCTGATCGATGCGCCGCCTCGCCAGTGTGGGGTCCAGTCCGACTGCTTCCAGTGCCGCGGCCACGCGGTCGTCATCTCGGTGCGAAAAGCCTGCCACGGATGCCAATTCCAGGTCGACGTGGCTTCTCATCAACTGCAATCGGGCGGCCTGGAACGACAATGCCACCGCGCCGACATGTCTGTGGGCGGGCTCGCCGTCGATAAGGCAGGTGCCGGTGGTGGGCACCGTCAACCCAGCCATGATCCACGCCAGTGTGGACTTGCCCGAGCCATTGCCTCCGTGAATCAGAAGCCCGTCGCCCTGCTCCACCACGAAGTTGATATCGCGCAGCGCGGTTTTCGCCCACGGCGTCCCTCTGTTGTACTCGTGCCCCACGCCGATCACTTCGATGACCGGCATGTTCGAGCGGGGATTGACGGTGAGCGTCGGCGCCGGCGCGGCGACGGTCGTGACCATGCTGGTGTCATCGAACGAGTCGCTGAGGTTGATTGTGCGATCCGCGGATGCGGCCTCGTTATCGAAATGCGTGATGTGCACTAGGGCCGTCTGGTGTCGCTCGGGTAGACCGGACAGCGCGTCCAGCAGGAGTTCGCGGCCCTGCTGGTCGATCATGCTGGTGAACTCGTCGGCGATCAACAGCGATGGTTCTCGCGCCAGTGCCGCTGCTAGCGCAAGACGCTGCAGTTCCCCACCCGACAGACTTCCGGTGTCGCGTTCGGCGAGCCCTTCAAGGCCGACTTCGCGCAGCAACCGGTCCACATCGACCGCGGTGCCCGGCGGCAAACCCCAGACCACATCATCGGCGACCCGAGTGCCCAGGACTTGGGTTTGCGGATGTTGAAGCACAAGTGCCGTGCCGCCCACCCTGCCGATACCCACGGCGCCGGGGCGGCGCACGGTGCCCGACGTCGGCTCGCGTCCCGCCAAGATCAGCGTCAGGGTTGTCTTCCCGGAGCCGTTGGCGCCGACAACCGCGACATGTTCCCCCACCCGGAGGTCCAAGCTGATCTCACGTAATGCATCTTCGTCGGCGCCGGGGTACCGAAAACGCACGTGGTCCAAACTCACGGGCACGGGGCCGATCGGGGCATCGGAAGCTTCAGCGCCGTCTGAAGTATCCAGTTTGTGCACGTCGGGAATGCTGTGCATCCGTTCCAACAGACGCGAAAGCACCCACCAACCGATCAACGAAGAGATCATCACTCCGTAGGTGCCGTAGCCGAGCATCAACCACGGCCAGTAGTGCAGCGCATAGGCAAAGACCCGCTGCACATCAGCGGCAACCGCTTGCAGGTGAACTCGCGTCAAGAAGGCGGTGACGCCGTCCACGTTCGCGGTCATCACCTGAAAGATCAGGTGCCGCAACCGAGTTAGGACCACCAGCATCCCGACGGTGACGCCGGCGACGGCGACTCCGGCGACAAAGGACGAGACGACCACGGTTGGTACGCCCCGCCGATGGCGTTTGATCAATCCGGTCAACCCGCCGATGTAGGCGCAGTTGAGGACCGCCACGAAACTGCCCAGTCCAGCAATCAAAAAAGTAATCATCCCGGCGGCAACCGTGGCGGCGATGAGTACTCGAAAGCGGTAGCGGTAGGCCACCAGCGCCATCGGCACCGTCCCCAGTAAGGCCAACCCCTGAGCAAATGGGATGACCGTTGCGATGATGGCGATCACCGCACAAAGCGCTCCCATGACCGAGGCCTGCGCCAATTCGGGCGGTCGTAGGGGTCCACCCCGATGGCGCAAACGGCCGGGGCGAGGGTTAGTCACTTGACCGATTCTGCCAGGCCGCGATGCCAACTCTCGCTATTACATCGCGTGGTCCGCAAATGTCTGAAACACGCCGCCAATTCGGCCTCGCTTAGCAAAGCTATGCAACCATGGATACATGGACAATGTCGTCGACACCGCAAAGCTCAAGGAAGGGCAGGGACTGGGAGCCGATCTGCTCGCCGTGGTCGCGCGGCTCAACCGCCTGGCCACCCAGCGCATCCAGATGCCGTTACCGGCAGCGCAGGCGAGGCTGCTGGCCACCGTCGAAGTTCACGGCGAAGCCCGAATCGGTGACCTCGCCGCCGTCGATCACTGTTCGCAACCGACGATGACCACGCAGGTGCGCCGCCTCGAGGAAGCGGGCCTGGTCACCCGCGCGGTCGACCCGGGCGACGCCCGCGCGGTCCGGATCCGCATCACCTCTGACGGCAGGCGCACGCTCAACGCGGTCCGGGCCGACCGTGCCGCCGCGATCGAACCCCAGCTGGCGCTGCTCGACTCCGGCGACCGTCAGGTGCTGATGCAAGCGGTCGACGTGTTGCGCCGGATGCTCGACGATGCCTCCCTTGCGACCTCGCTCGCGGGCCGTCGTAACCCGCTGTGAACGTCGCAATCCTGGTGAGTGGACCCCGGGCACGGGTAAACACGTAGTCGAACGGGCGACCGGCGCCTGAAGGCGAGACCAATCGAGCCGACCGGTGACGAAAGGTGGCGGCCATGCCGATTGAGGCTTCGGCCCTTCCGGCCTCCCCGCTGACCGTGTGGGCCGGACCGAGCAGGTATGTCTTCGCGCCGGGACGCGACGTGATCGTCGGCTACGGCCCGGGTTACGACATCCCGCTGGAGGGTCTCGGGGGTCCTTCGGCGCGGCCGTCGGCGCCCCACCCGGACGTGGTGCTGCGGTTCAGCGGAGCCCAGTGGGTGGCCATCGATCTGAGCCACCGCGGCATCTTCCTCGACGGATTCCGGGTGCCGACGGTCGAGATCCGCGACGGCCTGGCGATCACCATCGGAGATCCCCAGCACGGTCCGCGCCTGGCTTTCCAGGTCGCACCCGCGCCCGCCCCGCCGGGAAACCCCCCGCCAGGCCACCCCGACCCGCGGGTTCCCACCCAAAGTGCCACCCAGCGCATGCCCGTGGTTGCGCCGCCACCAGCGGCTGCCCAGCGACCAGTCCCGCCGAATCCGCCGGCACCGCCGCCACCCGCCGCGGCGGCTCCTCCCGTTCAGCCACCCGTTGGACCGATGCACCCGCCCGTCGCACCCGGCGAGCCACCAAAGGGTCCGGGCCTGATCGAGCGGATGATCACCTCGAAGCTGCGCGCCCAGCGCCCCTCCCTCCGCACCGACGAAGCCAACACGACCTTTAGCCCGCCGCTGCGAACCGCGGCGCGCACCACCGGAGTGACGGCCCACCAGCTGGGCCTTGCCGTCGACGGGCAGCAGATGCTGTCGGGTATCTCGTTCACGGCACCTCCCGGCACCATGACCGCCGTCATCGGACCATCCGCCGCACGCAATTCCGCGCTGCTGGCCTTGCTGGCCGGCACCAGAGCGCCCAGCTCCGGGCGCGCCACCGTCGATGGACACGACGTGCACGCCGAGCCGCGGTCCATGCGCCCCCGCATCGGGATAGTCGCGCGCGACGACCAGCTGCACCGGCGGCTCACCGTCGAACAGGCCTTGACGTACGCCGCCGCATTGCGGCTGCCGCCGGAGGCCTCGTCCGAGCAGCGCGACCGTGTGGTCGGACAGGTTCTCG
>NZ_JAICZA010000190.1 GCF_025933915.1 Mycobacterium sp. | reverse complement strand
GTCGGCTTGATACCGACGATCTCGACTTCCTCGTTCACGTTGATCACACCGCGCTCGACGCGGCCGGTGACCACGGTGCCACGCCCGGTGATGGTGAAGTCGTCCTCCACCGGCATCAGGAACGGCTTCTCGGTCTCACGGACCGGGTCCGGGATCGACTCGTCGACGGCCTCCATCAGCTGCTCGACGGACTCGACCCACTTGGCGTCGCCCTCGAGGGCCTTGAGCGCGGAGACCCGCACCACCGGGGCGTCCTCGTCGAACTCCTGGGCGGCCAGCAGCTCGCGGACCTCCATCTCGACGAGCTCGAGTAGCTCCTCGTCGTCGACCATGTCGGCCTTGTTCAGGGCGACCAGGATGTAGGGCACGCCGACCTGACGCGCGAGCAGCACGTGCTCACGGGTCTGCGGCATGGGGCCGTCGGTGGCGGCGACCACCAGGATCGCACCGTCCATCTGAGCCGCGCCGGTGATCATGTTCTTGATGTAGTCGGCGTGACCCGGCGCGTCGACGTGGGCGTAGTGACGCTTCTCGGTCTGGTACTCCACGTGAGAGATGTTGATCGTGATACCGCGCTGACGCTCCTCGGGCGCGTTGTCAATCTGGTCGAACGCGCGGGACTCGTTCAGGTTGGGGTACTTGTCGTGCAGAACCTTGGTGATAGCCGCGGTCAGCGTGGTCTTGCCGTGGTCAACGTGACCAATGGTCCCGATGTTGACGTGCGGCTTCGTCCGCTCGAACTTCGCCTTCGCCACTTCTGTGTCCTCCTGGACTAGTTGGTGCTCGTTAAAGCAGTGTTGGTGTTTTCAGTTGTGCCGCGCCCAAGGCATTCCAATGACCCGGCAAGGTTACTCCGAGGTGACTTGAGCTGCTGGCTCGACTCCTCGCTCGTAAGCTCCGCTTACTCGCTGTCGTCTTCGCTCACTGACCGGTCGCCTTCGCGATGATCTCCTTTGACACGTTCGCCGGCACTTCGGCGTACGAGTCGAAGACCATGGAGTAGTTCGCCCGGCCTTGGGTCTTGGACCGCAGGTCGCCGACGTAGCCGAACATCTCCGACAGCGGCACATGCGCCTTGACCACGCGCGCACCGCTCCGCTCCTCCATGGCCTGGATCTGGCCACGGCGGGAGTTCAGGTCGCCGATCACATCGCCCATGTAGTCCTCGGGCGTGGTGACCTCGACGGCCATGATCGGTTCCAGGATGACTGGCTGTGCTTGCGCCGCAGCCTTTTTCAGCACCTGCGAACCGGCGATCTTGAAGGCCATCTCCGACGAGTCGACCTCGTGGAAGGCCCCGTCGAGCAGGGTGACCTTCAAGTTGACCAGCGGGTAACCGGCCAGCACGCCGTACTGCATCGCGTCCTGCGCGCCGGCGTCCACCGACGGGATGTACTCACGCGGGATGCGCCCACCGGTGACCTTGTTCTCGAACTCGTAGGTCGCGCCGTCTTCGCCGTGGAACGGTTCGAGGCTGATCAACACCTTGGCGAACTGGCCGGAACCGCCGGTCTGCTTCTTGTGGGTGAACTCGACCTTTTCCACTTTCCGCTTGATGGTCTCCTTGTAGGCGACCTGTGGCTTACCGACGTTGGCCTCGACCTTGAACTCGCGGCGCATCCGGTCCACCAGGATGTCCAGGTGCAACTCGCCCATCCCGCCGATCACGGTCTGGCCGGTCTCTGAGTCCTGGTGAACCTTGAAGGTCGGGTCCTCCTCGGCGAGCTTCTGGATCGACAGGCTCAGCTTCTCCTGGTCGCTCTTGGTCTTGGGCTCGATGGCCACCTCGATGACCGGGTCGGGGAACGTCATCGACTCCAGCACGACCTGCTGGTTCGGGTCGCTCAGGGTGTCACCGGTGGTGGTGTCCTTCAGCCCAATCACCGCATAGATGTGACCGGCCGAGGCCGTCTCCACCGGGTTCTCCTTGTTGGAGTGCATCTGGAACAGCTTGCCCAGCCGCTCCTTTTTGCCCTTGGTGGCGTTGATGACCTGACTGCCGGAGTCGACCTTCCCCGAGTACACGCGGACGTAGGTCAGCTTGCCGAAGAACGGGTGCGTCGCGACCTTGAACGCCAACGCGGAGAACGGCTCGTCGGTCGAGGGGTTGCGGGTGACCTCGTCGTCCTCCTTGCCCGGCGCGTGGCCGACGGCCGGGGGTACGTCCAGCGGCGAGGGCAGGTAGTCGATGACGGCGTCCAGCATGGGCTGCACGCCCTTGTTCTTGAACGCGCTGCCGCACAGCACCGGGTACGCCTCCGAGCTGATGGTCAGCTTGCGGATGGCGCCCTTGATCTCCTCGACGGTGAGCTCCTCCCCGCCGAGGTACTTCTCCAGCAGCGCCTCGTCGGTCTCGGCGACGGCCTCGAGCAGTTTGGTGCGGTACTCCTCGACCTTGTCGGCCATCTCGGGCGGGATGGCGATGGTGTCGTAGGTTTCGCCCAGCTTCGTCTCGCCGCGCCACACCTTGGCGTTCATCTCGACCAGGTCGACGATGCCCTCGAAGTCGCCCTCGGAGCCGACGGGCAGCTGGATCGGGATGGCGTTGGCGCCGAGGCGCTCTTCCATGGTCCGCACCGAGAAGTAGAAGTCGGCCCCGATCTTGTCCATCTTGTTGACGAAGCAGATGCGCGGGACGTCGTACTTGTCGGCCTGCCGCCAGACCTGCTCGGACTGCGGCTCGACACCTTCCTTGCCGTCGAAGACGGCGACGGCACCGTCGAGCACGCGCAGGCTGCGCTCCACCTCGACGGTGAAGTCGACGTGGCCAGGCGTGTCAATGATGTTGATCTGGTTGTCTTTCCAGAAGCAGGTGGTGGCGGCGGAGGTGATGGTGATCCCGCGCTCCTGCTCCTGCTCCATCCAGTCCATGGTGGCGGCGCCGTCGTGCACCTCACCGATCTTGTAGCTGATACCGGTGTAGTAGAGGATGCGCTCGGTCGTCGTCGTCTTGCCGGCGTCGATGTGCGCCATGATGCCGATGTTGCGGACCTTGGTGAGGTCGGTCAGCACGTCCTTCTGTGCCACATAAGTCTTCCCACTCTTTCGATTGCTAGTTGCTGTCTTTCGCGGTCAGGCCGGCCCGGCACGCGCGCCGGAGAGACCTACCAGCGGTAGTGCGCGAAGGCGCGGTTGGCCTCGGCCATCTTGTGGGTGTCCTCACGTCGCTTGACGGCGGCCCCCAGGCCGTTGCTGGCATCCATGATCTCGTTTGCCAGGCGCTCGACCATGGTCTTCTCCCGGCGTTGCCGCGAGAAGCTGACAAGCCAGCGCAGCGCCAGCGTGGTGGACCGATCCGGACGCACCTCGACCGGCACCTGATAGGTGGCACCACCGACGCGGCGGCTGCGCACCTCCAGGGCGGGCTTGACGTTGTCGAGAGCACGCTTGAGCGTGATCACGGGATCCGTGCCCGTCTTATCCCGAGCTTGTTCGAGCGCACCATAAACAATGCGCTCCGCGAGCGATTTCTTCCCCTGCAGCAGGACCTTGTTCACCAGCTGGGTGACCAGCTGTGATCCGTAGACCGGGTCATTGACCAACGGACGCTTCGGCGCGGGCCCCTTGCGCGGCATCAGCTCTTCTCCTTCTTGGCGCCGTAACGGCTGCGAGCCTGCTTGCGGTTCTTGACGCCCTGGGTGTCGAGCGAACCGCGGATGATCTTGTACCGGACACCGGGCAGATCCTTCACTCGGCCACCACGCACCAGCACCATCGAGTGCTCCTGCAGGTTGTGACCCTCGCCGGGGATGTAGGCCGTGACCTCAACCTGACTCGTCAGCTTCACGCGGGCGACCTTCCGAGGCGCGGAGTTCGGCTTCTTCGGAGTGGTGGTGTACACGCGCGTGCATACGCCACGGCGCTGCGGGCTGCCCTTGAGGGCCGCGGTCTTGACCTTGGCGACCTTGTCCCGGCGACCCTTGCGGACCAGCTGCTGGATGGTTGGCATCTACCGGCTTTCTCTGTTCGTGTTCGGCATATTTCTGGCGCTTTCAAGTCTGTGTACTGCAGTTTTGTCCGTCCACCTCACCCCGCGGCCGGGTGTGTCGCATGCGCTGCGCACCGGACTTGGTCCGATGCATCATGGACAGACGAATTCGCCCGGCATCCACTTCCTTACGGTTGGGCGCCGTAAGCCGCCAGGCACGAGGAACCACAATACCCGGCGCCGGTCTCGCAGGTCAAAGCGGCGGACCAGCCGGGCGCCGCTATCGGGCCGCGCCGCTGGCGCCGTCGTGGGCGGTGCGCCGGTCCAGACCCGCCGCCAGGCGCAACACCATGTCGGAGAACAACGCGTCGGTGTCGATGTCGTCCATGACACCGGTCATCTCCAGCAACACGAAGCCGTGCAACGCCGACCAGAACTCCAGCGCCGCGTAAAAGGCCGCCTCGCCGTCGAGACCGTAGGAGGACAGCACGGCGATCACCGGCGCGGCCGCGCCGCGGGTCGCGGCCGTGTATTCGGGGTCGTCGCCGCCCAGCGGCATCCGGGTGAAGGCCGAGTAGCGGCCCGGGTGATGGTGGGCATAGCTGCGGTAGGCACCCGCCATGACCAGCACCGCATCGTCGCGGGCGCGGCCCTCGCCCACCCGGTTGAGCATCATGATGATGTCGTCGATGACGCGAATCCGCACGGCGCGGCGCAAATCCTCCAGGCTGTCCACGTGGTTGTAGAGCGACGGACCCTTGGTGCCCAACTGCATCGCCAGCGCGTTGATGGTCAGGGCGTCCCAGCCCTCGCGATCCAGGAACGTCAGTGCGCCGTCGATGATCCCTTCCCGGCTCAGCTTGGTCGGGCGAGAGCCGGGCCGTCCCCCGCGTTGGCGCCCGGCCGCCGACGGCGGATCCGGTTGAGCTGCCATACGGTCGCCCTTCGATCGCGGAAACGGGTTGCGGTTAACTAATGACTCTAGTTGACACCCGTTCAGACACTAGTCTCCCCGGAGGGACATGAGCGCCCGGCGAACGAAAATAAAATCTGCCATCGGGCAGGCAAATGCACGTAATGTCATGCTTGGCTCATTCGAGCAGACGTCCCGTCCAAAGGGGGGCCCGCAGTGAAGTGGACAACTGCCGCCGGGTCACTGGCCACCGGCGCCCTCGCCGTCGTCGCGGGTTTCGCCGCCACTGTCGCCGCCCCACCGCCGTTCGCGCAGGCCAAGAACGGCGACACCCATGTCATCGGGGAGGACATGGAACAGACGATCGACTGCAACGACGCCACGCTGCTGGTCAACGGATCGAACCTCACCGTCACCGCGCTGGGCAACTGCTACGCGGTGACGGTGATGGGTTCGTCGAACGTGGTTATCGCCGACTCGGTTTCGCACGACATCACGGTGTACGGCTACGACCAGACGGTGTTCTACAAGAGCGGTCAGCCGTTCCTGTGGGACCGCGGCCGCGAATTGGGCATGACCAACCGGCTCCAGCAGGTGCCGGGCTGAGGCGCCACACCGAGCGGGATCAAAAAATGAGAGGGGATCGAAAAACGATGCGCGTCAATACCTTCGACCACCGCCGCAGACTGGCCGCATTCGCTGTGGCACCGGCGGCCGCGGCGCTGGTGGTGGCCGGCTGCAGTTCGACGGCCAACCCGCCGGCGGGCTCCTCGACGACCACCACGAAGAGCAGCGCGACGACGAGTGCGAGTGCCGCACCGACGACGGGATCGAGCGGGGCGAGCACCACCGCGTCCATCGAGATCGGGAACACGATCAACTACGGATCGATGGGCACCACCACCACCCTTGACTGCGCCAGCGGCAAGTCGCTGAACGTCGGTGGGTCGGACAACACCCTGACCATCACGGGCACCTGCGAGACGGCCACCGTCACCGGCACCAACAACAAGATCACCTTCGACAAGGTCGAGACCCGCATCACCGTGCTGGGGATGAACAACACCATCACCTACAAGGACGGTGACCCCAAGGTCGACAAGATCGGCCAGAGCAACACGATCAACAAGGGCAGCTGAGCGGCGGCGGCTAGCCGGCCATTAATCGGCGGATGCCCCGTGCCGTCCCGCGCCCGCCGCGAAACGCCCGGCTCCTTCGTTGGCTTCCGCGGCCACCCGGGAGATGCTGGCGAATTCGAAGTCGAGCGCCTCGGATTCCGTTGTTCCCCACTGATGTAGCGCCGAGAGCCGGTCCGAGCGCAGGCACTGCTGGGGCAGTGCCGCCAGTTGCGCCGCCAATTCCTCTGCGGCCTGGCGTGATTGGCCCTTGGGGACCACCCTATTCGCCAGTCCGATGGCCTGGGCTTCGTCGGCCGCCACGGCGCGACCGCTGAGGATCATGTCCATCGCGCGGCTGTGTCCGATCAGCCGCGGCAGCCGCACGGTGCCGCCGTCGATCAGTGGGACGCCCCAGCGCCGGCAGAACACACCGAACACGGCGTCCTCCTCGGCCACCCGCAGGTCACACCAGACGGCCAATTCCAGACCGCCGGCGACGGCGTAGCCGCTCACCGCGGCGATGACGGGTTTGGACAGCACCATTCGCGTCGGCCCCATCGGGCCCGGGCCCGTCCGGTGCACGGCGTTGGCGTCGGGTGTGCCGAAGGCCTTCAAATCGGCTCCGGCGCAGAACGTTCCGCCCTCGCCCCAGAGCACAGCCACCGACGCGGCGTCGTCGCGGTCGAATTTTTCGAACGCCGCATACAGCGCGGCGGCGGTCGGCCCGTTGACCGCGTTGCGCGCCCCCGGCCGGTCGATGATCACCGTGGTCACCGGGCCGTTGCGCTCGATGCGCACCGGATCACTCATGTCGCCTCCGCAAATAGTGGTTCGCGCCGCCGCAGCAGCTGGGCGGCGAAGTCATGGTAGGCCGCACGCAGCCGGGCACCGGGCCAGTCGGCCGGGAGTAGTTCGTCGGGCAGGACCGGGTCGGTGAGCAGGTGCCGCACGGTCGCCGCGGCCACCACGAAGCGGCCGGGAATGTCTGGCGCGGCGGCCATTTCGTCGAGTAACCGATGGCCGGACTGTGCCCAGGCGGGCAGGTCCCACAGCCGCGTGGCCAGATCGGCGGGGTCGTCGTCACGCACGCGCAGGATCCGGACCCTGTCCGTGACGTCGGGGCCGAGCTCTGCGTCGATGTTGTCGGGTCGCATCCACACACCCTCGCGCAACTCACCAAAGCGCTTGTCGTGCATGGACGTTCGCAGCGACGCGCGGGTGCGCGCGTCGTCGCCCACGCTGGTCACGATGAGCGCGATCCACCCCTCGCGCCAGGGGCGGACCCGCGGGTCGATGGCGTCGTCCTGGCGACGTTGGCGGGCGAGTAGGCGATCCGAGAGCCGATAGCCGTCCGCGTTGCGGACCAGGTCGCCCGCACCGACCATCCGGGTCAGCGCCACGCGCAAGGTCGACTCCTTGATGCCGAAATCGGAAGTGAGCCTGACCAGTTCGCTTGCGCGGGCGCGGGCCGGGTGGGCGCCGAGCAGCACACTGAGCACAACCGAGCGGGCTGTCATGTCCGGCATGGCTACACTCCGGACGCGCGACGGCCGTGGTCGCCGAACGGTTCGTCGCGATGCCGCACCGCCTCACGGAATCCGTGCTCGACCGCGTCGGCGACGAAGGCGTGGCCCTCGGGCG
>NZ_JAICZA010000247.1 GCF_025933915.1 Mycobacterium sp. | reverse complement strand
CTCCGGACGTCGTACACGCCGCGCTCCACCGGGGGCAGCAAGGGCAGTTTGCGACCGGCATTGCCGAGCGCGGTGGACAATTCGTTGAAGTCGTGCAGTCCGGCCACGTCGGCGAAGAAATACGTCATCACGTGGTCGACCGCGTCCATCGGCCCGTCACCGAGCGGACGCGCGGAGCGGCAGGCCGGCGTGGACACCAGTCGCAACGAGGCACGCACCGCGGCCAGCCGGTGTTGCTCCGGCCGGTGGTCAAGGGTGTGCCAGCGCAGATACTCGGCGTCCTTCCCGTCGGGGTGGCGAGTCGCCATGGACACGAACAGGGTAGTGATCCCGCCATCGCCGGTGGCAAGGACCTCGGCGACCTCGTCCGAGGGTGTGCCGGGTAGATGCATCGCGTACGTCCTCAAACTCGCGTCGAATCAGGTTGGGGCAGCGTTATTTCGGGGTGGCGGGCCGCAATCATGCGCCGAAAACCCTCACGCCAGGGCACCTTGGTGCGGCCGAGCACCTCGTGCATGTGCGTGACGTCCGGCCATAACGGCGTGTGTGCGTCGGGCGTGTATTCGAAGATCGGCTCGACCCCGATCAGCTCACCCATGAAGGTGCAGTAATCCTCGACACTGACCGTTTGGCTGCCGGCCCAATTCACCACGACCGGCGGCGTCGCGGCCACTTCCATGGCGCGGATCCCGAGTTCCACGTAGTCGTCTTCATAGATCGGGTTGTAGTTGTTCGGCCTGTCGGGATACAGCCGAATCGGCTTGCCCGCCAACATCGCATCGAGACGATCAGCGGGCGCACCTCCCTGGGGCCCATACGTCGAACAGATCCGGATGATGGTCAGTGGAATGTGAAAATGCCGGGCGATCCAGGTGCAAACCGACTCCGCGGCAACCTTGGAGAAGCTGTAGTTGGCGCGCAGCGGCACCCCGGGCGGATCGGCCTCGGTCAACGGTCGCTGTCCCTGGTACGCGTAGATCGATCCGGTCGAGCACAGCACGAAGCCCTTGGCGGTGCGGCAGTGGTGCAGTAGTTCGCCCGACATCTGCGCGTTTGTTTCGACGCAGCGGCTCCAGTCGTCCGCGCCCGGGTCCACCGCCGCGTGAAAGACGTAGGTGAAATCGTCGGGGAGGCCGGAGAAGTCGCCGCCGCCGATGTCCAGTGCGACGGGTTTGATGCCGGCCGCGATGAGTTTGTCCCGGGCCGCGGGATCTTTCAGGCGCGCGGCGCCCCACACCTCGTTTCCCCTTGCCGCCAGGACGCGCGCAATGGGAAACGCGATCTTGCCCGTCGCCCCGGTGATCAGGACCTTCTCCGCTTCGAGCAACAAGCCCTCCCAATGTGAAGTACTTGATATGCCGGTTGGCAGCATAACGCCCGGCCGCAAGGAGATGTCACCGTAGGCCGGCTCGGTGCTGTGTCGCCGCCGCAGGTTTTCCCGTGGTCATCGCGGTATGAACGGAATAAGCTGAAGCCACCCAAGCCAGGATGGCCCCAACGGGAGGCCCACCATGAGGTGCCTTTTTTGTCGTCTGACCGCCGTCATTGCGGTCACCTTCGTGGCGCTGGCGGTCGCGGTGATCGCCACCCCGGGAGTCAGCTCGGCGCAGTGCGATCGCAACATGTCGTGGAATCGGACGACCTTTGGGTGCGAAACGCCTCCCGCGCCGCCGGCGTGGTACACGCCCCCGCCGCCATACGCGCCGTCGTTTGCCGGGCAGGACGTGCCGCCGCCTCCGCCACGGCCGTCATGGGCACCGCAGGATCCGATGTGGCGCGCCGGTCTCAACCAGTGGGGCGTGTATGTGGGATATGTCTGGGTCCCGCTATGACGGGATGAGCGGGCGTCCCCTCCCCCTGCCGCGCGGGACGAGCACTGCCGAATCCGTCTGGATTGCGCCTGCATGGCAGTGATAACGTAATTCTCCGATTCGTATAACGGGCCTACCACATTGCATGCAGGGCCGTCCTACTGCCGGAGGTGACGTGTCAGCATCCGGACGCCCACTGCCCCTGATCACCGAGGAAAACGAGTTCTTCTGGACTTCGGGCGCCGACGGGAAGCTGCGCCTACAGGAATGCAAAAGCTGCGAGTCGCTGATCCATCCGCCCGCGCCGGTCTGCCGGTACTGCCGGTCCCGCGATATCGGTGTGCGCGCGGTCTCGGGCAGGGCGGCCCTCGCCGGATTCACCATCAACCACCGATTCAGCCTCCCCGGGTTGCCGGCGCCGTACGTGGTCGCCCAGGTCGCGATCGATGAAGACCCCCGGGTTCGGCTGACCACCAACATCGTGGAATGCGATCCCGATCAGCTCGAACTCGGCCAACAGGTCGAGGTCGTCTTCGAGCAGGCCGAAGACGTGTGGTTTCCGCTGTTTCGACCCCTCACCGACGCCGAGCCCGGTCGGCTCCCGGACGACGACATCGCGCCCGAGCGCTTCGGTGAACACGTCCGGCCGATGCTGACCACCGACAAGTTCGAGGACAGGGTCGCACTCACCGGGATCGGCATGTCGCCGATCGGACGCCGGCTGATGCAGCTGCCACTGGCGCTGACGGTGCAGGCATGCGAGGCGGCCATCGCCGACGCCGGGCTGACGCTCGCCGACATCGACGGCCTGTCCACCTACCCCGGCGCGATCAATGTCGGCGGCTTCGGGGAGGGCGGGACCACCGCGCTCGAGGCCGCACTGGGCATCCGGCCGACGTGGCACAACGGCGCCATGGAGACGTTCGGCCCGGGCGGCTCGGTGATCGCCGCGATGCTCGCGGTCGCCTGCGGGTTGGCGCGTCATGTGCTGTGTTTCCGGACCCTGTGGGAGGCCACCCACGGCGAGCTGATGAAGCATGGCAAGATCACCCCGGCCGGTGCATCAGGGGGCCGAATGTCGGGCTGGCAGATGCCATTCGGCGCAACGTCGGCGGCGCACACCCTGGCCATGAACGCGCAGCGGCACTTTCACCGGTACGGCACCACCAAAGAGACGCTGGGCTGGATCGCGTTGAACCAGCGAGCCAACGCCGAGCTCAACCCCACCGCGGTTTACCGGTCTCCGATGACGATGGAGGACTACCTCGCAGCGCGGCCGATCACCACGCCCTTCGGCCTCTATGACTGCGACGTGCCGTGTGACGGCGCGATCGCCGTCATCGTCTCCGCCGTCGACGCCGCCCGCGACCTGGCGAAGCCGCCCGTTCTGGTGGAGGCGGTGGGAACACAGATCATCGAGCGAATCGACTGGGACCAAAGCACTCTCACCCACGAGCCACAGGTACTGGGCCAAGCCGCGCACGTGTGGACGCGGACCTCGCTGCGACCCGCGGACGTGGACGTCGCCGAGCTGTATGACGGATTCACCATCAATTGCCTGTCCTGGATCGAGGCGCTCGGATTCTGCGGCATCGGTGAGGCCAAGGAATTCCTGGACGGCGGCAAGAACATTGCCCGCGACGGCCAGCTGCCACTCAACACGCACGGCGGACAGCTCTCGCACGGCCGCACCCACGGCATGGGTCTGCTCCATGAAGCCGTCACCCAGCTGCGCGGCGAGGGCGGCGACCGGCAAGTCGCCGACGCCCGCGTCGGCGTCGTCAGCAGCGGCGGCCTCACTCCCAGCGGCGTGATCCTGCTCCGGGCCTCGGAATGAGGCGAGCATGAGTATCCCTCCGCGGCCGAGGCTCGTCATCGTGGACGGCGTGCCGATGTCGGCGATTGTCGCCGAACCCGAGAACCCCGACGATCCCGAGGCCGTCATCGTGGCCATTCACGGCGGAGGCACCACCGCCGTCTATTTCGATTGCCCGGGCCACCCGTCGTCCTCACTGTTACGCACCGGTGCCGCAGCAGGTTTCATTGTCGTCGCGCTCGACCGGCCGGGCTATGGCAGTTCGGCTCCCTATCCGGAGGCGATGGCCGAGCCCGAGCAGCGAGTCAATCTCGCGTACGGGGCGGTGGATCGCATCCTCGGGCAGAAGCCGCGCGGTGCCGGGCTGTTTCTGATGGGCCATTCGGGCGGTTGCGAACTCGTCATGCGGATGGCCGCCGACGAGCGCGGTGCGGAGCTACTGGGCATCGAATTGGCAGGGACCGGCCGCCACTATCACCCCGCGGCCCGGGACATCCTGAAGACTGCGACGCGCGAGCGTCGCCCCACGGGGTTGCGTGAGCTGTTGTGGCAACCGGAAAGCCTGTATCCGCCCGAGGTTCTCAACGGCGCGACGGTCTCCCCGACCGCGCCGTCCTACGAGGACCAAATGGTGTCAAACTGGGCGCGTCAAGATTTCCCGGCGCTCGCCCCAGCCGTACGTGTGCCGGTGCAGTTCAGCATCGCCGAGCACGAAAAAGTTTGGCAGAACGACACTTCGGCGATGGACGAAATCGCGGCGCTGTTCTCCGGAACGCCGCGGTTCATCGTGCATCGACAGCCCGATGCGGGACACAACATCAGCCTCGGTCACACGGCGCCGGAATACCACGCCAAAGTTCTGGCGTTCGCGGACGAATGTGTGGCCGCCCGTGCGCATTCGATCGACTCGTCGAACGTGACGGCACAGTCACTTTCGGGCCCGAACGTGACCGTGGTGTCACGCTCGCCAGCTGACGACACCGATATGGAGGCCCGTTGATGCACGTCGGATTCATCGGGTTGGGCAGTCAGGGCGGCCCCATGGCGCGGCGGATCGTCGAGGGCGGGTACCCCACCACGCTGTGGGCCCGCAGGCCCGCGACCCTCGACGCGTTCGCCGACACCCCGGCGAAGATCGCCG
>NZ_JAICZA010000141.1 GCF_025933915.1 Mycobacterium sp. | reverse complement strand
CGTCGCGTTGGTGCACCGCCAAACGGCTGCGGAGCGCGGGCGCGGACGGACGCTTCTGGCCGAGGTCAGCGACGTGTTCGCCCGCCATGCACATAACCTGGGGGATCGACCACTCATCGACGTGTACGTGGCACGGGAACGAACCCGGTGCGGAGATCCCGATGAGGCGATGGCGCTGATGCGCGCCGCCGTAGACCACTTGGTCCGTGAGGGGCAACTGCTGGCGTGGGGCACTCCAGCAACGGGCGTGCTCGTGGAGACACTGCTCGATCGCCCGGCTCAGGGTGACTTAGCCGAAGCCGAGGCCGCGATCGAGCGATTGGCGACCGCGCCGGCCGACGAGGGTCTGGTAATACGCGACATCTGGCTGCTGCGGCTGCGCGCGCTGCTGGCCCGGGCCCATGGCGATGCCGTGGCTTACGCCGACCTCAGGGACCGCTACTGTGACATGGCGAAAACGCTCGGCTTCCAAGGACATACGAAGTGGGCAGAGGCGATGCCGTGACTAAACCCGGTGGTATGCCGGTGGCAGCGGCATACCACGCTCGGCCAGCACACCGCGCAGCCGCCCGGGATAGTCGGTGATGATGCCGTCGACCCCGTAACCGATCTGTTCGCGCATGGCGTCGGGCTCGTTGACCGTCCACGGAATCACCTTGAGCCCCAACGCATGCGCGCGGTCGACGTAGGGCTTGCCGGTGACCAGCCGGTGCTCCGGTGAGACGGTGTCGGCGCCCATCGCCAGCGCGCCAATCAGTGGATCGCCGAGAGCGTGCTCGTCGTACAAGGCCACCAGCGGAATTGACGGCTCGGCCTGGCGCACCAGCGGCAGGGTGCGCCAGTCGAAACTCTGTATTTCCACGCGCTCGACATTGCCCGCGGACCTGACCGCGGCCAGTATCACGTCGACGAACTCTTGCGGCCCGGCCGAAGCACCGGGCTCATCGGCCTCCAGCTTGGTTTCGATGTTATAGCGCACCCCATCGGCGTGGTACGAGTCGACGAGCGCGAAAACCTGCGGCAGGGTGGCTATCTTGTTGCCCCGCACCACTTCGGCCTCGGGAAACTCGGCGAGCTGCTTGCCGCAATCCAGCGTCTCGATCTGCGCCAAAGTGAGCTCGTGCACTGGCGTGCCGACGTAGGGGTAGGCCGGGTCGCCGGCGACGGCCGGCGAAGTGTCGGCGCACTTGGCTGCTTCGATCGTCGGGTCGTGCCATACGAGGGGCTGGTCGTCCTTGGTGATGACGACATCGAGTTCGAGTGTGCTGACGCCGATTTCAAGCGCTTTGGCGAAGCCGCGCAGCGACTGCTCGGTCGTCTCGCCGCGCCCACCGCGGTGGGCCTGCAAATCGAAAGCTGATGACTGGGCAGAGGCCGGCGATGCGAGAAGCACCGCCAACGCCAGCAGCGAAGCAGCGAGGCGGGCGATCAACTAACCCCTGCGCTGACGGGAGATTTCGGCGAGCACCACCCCGGCGGCCACCGAGGCGTTCAGCGATTCGGCATGTCCGGCCATCGGAATGGACACCACCTCGTCGCAGTTCTGCCGCACCAACCGCGACAGCCCTTTGCCTTCCGACCCCACGACGACCACCACCGGGTCCCTGCCGTCCATGTCGTCCAGCGTGGTGCCGCCGCCGGCGTCCAGTCCGATCACCCGCAGGCCGCGATTCGCCCAATCCGTCAGCGTCCTGGTGAGATTGGTGGCCCGCGCCACGGGCACGCGGGCCGCGGCCCCGGCGCTGGTGCGCCAGGCCACCGCCGTCACCGAGGCCGACCGACGCTGGGGGATCAGCACGCCGTGGCCGCCGAATGCCGCGACCGATCGGACGATGGCGCCCAGGTTGCGGGGGTCGGAGATGTTGTCCAGCGCGACCAGCAGCGCGGGCGGCGAACCGGTTGCCGCGCCGAGCAGATCGTCGGGGTGGGCGTAGTTGTACGGCGGCACTTGCAACGCGATGCCCTGGTGCAGGTGGTTGCTGGTCATCCGATCCAGGTCGGTACGCGGTACCTCGAGGATCGATATGCCCAAATCCGCTGCGCGGGAGACGGATTCGGTGAGCCGCTCGTCGGCCTCGCTACCCAGCGCCACGTAGAGCGCGGTCGCCGGCACGCCGGCGCGCAGGCACTCCAGCACCGGGTTGCGGCCCAGCACCGTCTCGGTGTCGTCGGTGCGCTTGGTGGGGCGGCGCGACGGCGACTGGGCGCGCTTGGCGGCCGGGTGGTTGGGGCGCAGGCGTGCGGGTGGCGTGGGGCCACGGCCCTCCAGTCCGCGACGACGCTGGCCGCCCGAGCCCACGGTTGGGCCCTTCTTGCTGCCCGCCTTGCGGATTGCCCCACGGCGTCGCGAGTTGCCGGCCATCTAGTTGGCCCCTACTGTTCTGGACCGGCCTGCAGCGACCACTGCGGCCCGTCGGCGGTATCGGTGACCTCGATGCCGGCGTACTTGAGCCGATCCCGGATCTCGTCGGCGAGCGCCCAGTTGCGCTGCTCGCGCGCCTTCTGCCGGTTCTCCAGCTCCGCATGCACCAGCACGTCGACGGCGGCCAGCGCGGCCGACGTTTCGTCGCGGGATTCCCAGCGTTCGTCGAGGGGGTCGCAGCCCAGGATGCCCATCATCGCGCGGATCGCCCGGGCTTGCCGCAGCGCGCCTTCGTGATCGCCGGTGTCCAGGGCGCGGTTGCCTTCGGCGCGGGCCTGGTGCACCTCGGCGAGCGCGGCCGGCACGGCCAGGTCGTCGTTGAGGGCCTCGGCGAACCGCGGCGTCCATTCGCCGGGCTCGACGGCGCCGACCCGCACCCGCACCCGGTGCAGGAATTCCTCAACCCCGGCATAGGCTTTCACCGCGTCCTGCAGGGCGGTGTCGGAGAATTCCAGCATCGACCGGTAGTGGGCGCTGCCCAGGTAGTAGCGCAGCTCGGCGGGTCGCACGCGCTGCAGCATCGCCGGGATGGCCAGCACGTTGCCCAGCGATTTGCTCATCTTCTCGCCGCCCATGGTCACCCAGCCGTTGTGCAGCCAGTAGCGGGCGAAGCCATCGCCGGCGGCACGGCTCTGGGCGATCTCGTTCTCGTGGTGAGGGAAGACTAAATCCATTCCGCCGCAATGGATGTCGAATTCCGTACCCAGATAGGTGCGGGCCATCGCCGAGCATTCCAGATGCCAGCCGGGACGTCCGCGACCCCACGGTGTGGGCCAGGAGGGTTCGCCGGGCTTGGCCGCCTTCCACAGGGTGAAGTCGCGCTGATCGCGTTTGCAGGTGGCCGCGCCTTCGCCCTGATGGACGTCGTCGATCTTGTGGCCGGACAGTTGCCCGTACTCCGGGTAGCTGAGCACGTCGAAGTAGACATCACCGCCGGCGGCATACGCGTGATCGGTTTCGATCAGGCGTTCCATCAACTCGACCATCTGGGTGATGTGGCCGGTGGCCCGCGGCTCGGCCGACGGCGGCAGGACGTCCAGGGCGTCGTAGGCGGCGGAAAAGGCGCGTTCGTAGGTGGCCGCCCATTCCCACCATGGCCGGCCCGCCGCGGCGGCCTTGGTGAGGATCTTGTCGTCGATATCGGTGACGTTGCGGATGAAGGCGACGTCGCAGCCGCGCGCGATCAGCCAGCGGCGCAGGATGTCGAAGGCCACTCCGCTGCGGACGTGGCCGATATGCGGAAGGCCCTGGACGGTGGCGCCACACAGGTAGATGGAGACGTGGCCCTCGCGCAGCGGAACGAAATCACGCACAGCACCGGCTGCCGTGTCGTGTAGCCGCAAGCGGGCGCGATCGGTCACGACGTGCCAGCTTACCGGGTAGTTCCCCGGCGCCCGGCGCTGCGCGGGCTTAGCCCGCGGGGACCACCAGGGCCGTGGCGATGGCGGCCAGGCCCTCACCGCGTCCGGTCAGCCCCAACCCGTCGGTCGTCGTCGCCGACACCGATACCGGCGCCCCCAGCAATTCCGACAACACTCGCTGCGCCTCGGCGCGGCGTGAAGCGATTTTCGGCCGGTTCCCGATGACCTGCACGGCGGCGTTGGAAACCCGGAAGCCTTCGGCCGTCGTGAGGCCGGCGACGTGGCGCAGCATGTCCGCGCCGCTGACACCCTTGAAGCGCGGGTCGTCGACCCCGAACACCGCGCCCACATCGCCGAGCCCGGCCGCCGACAACACCGCGTCGCAGAGGGCGTGCGCCGCCACGTCGCCGTCGGAATGGCCGGCGCAGCCGTCGGCGTCGGCGAACAGCAGGCCCAGCAGCCGGCACGGCCGTCCAGGTTCGATCGGGTGCACGTCGACGCCCAGGCCGACCCTTGGCAGGGGAAGCATCCCGTTCACCGGCGCACGATCGCGTCGGCCAGCAACAAATCGAGCTGGGTGGTGATTTTGAACGCCAGCGGGTCGCCGTCGACCACCTGAACCTGTCCGCCGACACGCTCGACCAGCGAGGCGTCGTCGGTGAAGCCGGCCGCACCGGCGCCGGCCCGATAGGCGCGCAGCAGCAGTTCGGTGGCGAACCCCTGCGGCGTCTGCACCGCTCGCAGTCCGGCCCGCTCCGGTGTCCCCAGGACCACCCCGTTGGCGTCCACGGCCTTGATGGTGTCATGCAGCGGCAGGGCGGGTACGACGGCATCGTGGCCGGCCCGCAGGGCCTCCACCACGCGGGCGATCAGCGCGGGCGGGGTGAGCGCCCGCGCTGCGTCGTGCACCAGCACGAAGGCGGGCACGGCGGTCGCGGGCAGTGCCGCCAGGGCCAGGTTGACGGATTGGGTGCGGTCGGGCCCGCCGGCCACGACGGTAGCCCGATCGGCGAGGACTCGGTTGGCCTCGTCGATCCGGTCGACGGGAACGGCCACCACGACGTGATCGACCACGCCGGATGCCAGCAAACCGCCGACGGCGCGCTCCAGCAGGGTGCGGCCGGCAACCTCGCAGAATGCCTTGGGAATTCCGGCGGCGAGCCGCTCCCCCGACCCTGCGGCCGGGACGACGGCGATGACGTTGCCTGAGCTGCCCGTCCCCGGGGCCACCGAAGCGTCAGGACCTTCAGGAAGCGGCGGCCAGAACCTCGTCGAGGATGGTCTCCGCCTTGGCGTCGTCGGTGCTCTCCGCCAACGCCAATTCACCGACCAGAATCTGGCGGGCCTTGGCCAGCATGCGCTTCTCGCCGGCGGACAGGCCACGCTCCTGGTCGCGACGCCACAGGTCGCGCACCACCTCGGCGACCTTGTTGACGTCGCCGGAGGCAAGCTTTTCGAGATTGGCCTTGTAGCGGCGCGACCAGTTCGTCGGCTCTTCGGTGTGCGGAGCGCGCAACACCTGGAAAACCTTGTCGAGACCTTCTTGTCCGACGACGTCGCGGACACCGACGTACTCAGCGTTATCGGCGGGAACTCGAACTGTCAGGTCGCCCTGCGCCACCTTCAGGACGAGATACTCTTTTTGTTCCCCTTTGATCGTCCGGGTTTCGATCGCCTCGACTAACGCAGCACCGTGATGTGGGTAAACAACGGTGTCGCCGACCTTGAAGATCATCTGATTCGAGCCCCTTTCGTTACTTCATCCTAGCACGGCCGCCTAACCACGCGCGAAGCAACGATGCAGGTCAGGGGCACAACACGCGCGGATTAGGGGTTGACATGGGGAGCAAGTCGTGCAGTGCAGCACATTACCAACGCGCTCGTTCGGCTTCGGAAGCGGCGTCGAGAGCTACCCAGAAACCCCTCGCAACCGCGCTCCCGCGCTGGTCCCGCGCCCCGCGCTACCGCGCCCGCGGCGTTCCTACTACTGTGCATAGTTGCATTGGTGGAACCGGTCCAGCAGGAGGCTTGAGAGAGTGAACCGCTTCAAGATCCGCCTCGGCCTTCCCGCGTTCGCGACCCGGGTCGCCGTCGCCGGCGTGGTGGCCGTCGCGGCCGCCCTACTCAGCGGTTGCGGGGCCGGTCAGGTCTCGCAGATGGCGATGCAGGAACCCGCGATCAACGGCAACAAGGTCACGTTCAACCACGTGGCGTTGCGCGACATCCGCATCCAGGCCACGCAGACGGGTGACTTTCTTCAGCCGGGCCGAACGGTGGACCTGGTGCTGGTGGCCGTCAACCAGTCGCCGAGTGCCTCCGATCGACTGATCGGCATCACCACTGACATCGGCACGGTGGCGGTCAGCGGCGACACCCGGTTACCCGCCGGCGGGATGCTGTTCATCGGCACGCCCGAGGGCCAGAAGGTGGCGCCGGGCCCGATCGATTCCAGCTCGGCGGCGAAGGCGACCGTGACCTTGGCCAAGCCCATCTCGAACGGCCTGACCTACAACTTCACCTTCAATTTCGAAAAGGCCGGGCAGGCCACCGTGCTGGTGCCGATTTCGGCCGGTCTGATCGCGCCGGAGCAAAATCACGCGGGGTAACCGCCTGTCGTGACGGGGGCTTGTCGTAGCGGCTCGATACCGTCATCACGTGGCAACCGCGCGCTCGCAATACCGCTGCTCGGAATGCCGGCACGTCACCGCGAAGTGGGTTGGCCGCTGCCTCGAGTGCGGCACCTGGGGCACCGTTGACGAGGTCCCGGTGCTCAGCGCCGTCGCCGGGCGCCGCGCCGGCCGGGCGGCGTCGCAGGCCGTGCCGATCACGTCCATCGAGCCCAATGCCAGCCAGCACCGCTCGACGGGCGTAGGCGAACTCGACCGGGTGCTCGGCGGGGGTGTGGTGCCCGGTTCGGTCACGCTGCTGGCGGGCGATCCGGGCGTGGGCAAGTCGACGCTGTTACTCGAGGTCGCGCACCGGTGGGCGGAATCCGGCCGCCGCGCCCTGTACATCTCCGGCGAGGAGTCCGCCGGCCAGATCCGGCTGCGCGCCGACCGCATCGGCTGCGGCGGTGACGAGGTGTACCTGGCCGCCGAATCCGACCTGCACACGGTGCTCGAGCACATCGCCACGGTCAACCCCGCGCTGGTGATCGTGGACTCGGTGCAAACCATGTCCACCACCGAGGCCGACGGCGTCGCCGGCGGCGTCACGCAGGTACGCGCGGTGACATCGGCGCTGACCGCCGCGGCCAAGGCCAATGGGGTTGCGCTGATCCTCGTCGGGCACGTCACCAAGGACGGGGCCATCGCCGGGCCGCGTTCCCTCGAGCACCTCGTCGATGTAGTCCTGCACTTCGAGGGCGACCGAAACGGCTCGCTGCGGATGGTCCGCGGGATCAAGAACCGGTTCGGCGCCGCCGACGAGGTCGGGTGTTTCCTGTTGCACGACAACGGGATCGAAGGGGTCACCGATCCGTCGAACCTGTTCCTGGATCAGCGCCCGGCGCCTGTCCCCGGCACCGCGATCACGGTGACGCTCGACGGGAAGCGTCCGCTCATCGGCGAAGTGCAGGCGCTGCTGGCCACGCCGTCGGGCGGCTCGCCGCGCCGCGCCGTCAGCGGCATCGACCATTCCCGGGCCGCGATGATCACCGCCGTTCTGGAAAAACACGCGCGGCTGCCCATCGCGGCCAACGACATCTACCTGTCCACCGTCGGCGGCATGCGGCTGACCGACCCGTCGTCGGATCTGGCCGTCGCGGTCGCGCTGGCTTCCGCGCTGGCCGACCTGCCGCTGCCCACCACGGCGGTGATGATCGGTGAGGTGGGACTCGCCGGGGACCTACGCCGGGTCAGCGGCATGGAGCGGCGGCTGAGCGAGGCCGCGCGCCAGGGGTTCGCCATCGCCCTCGTCCCACCCGGCTGCCGGGCGGTGCCGCGCGGCATGCGCACACTCACCGCGCCCACCATCGTCGCTGCGCTGGAACACATGATCGACATCGCCGACCACCGCGGCGGCAAGCTCGCGACGCCGCAACGGCTGGACGCGTGACGCGATGGGCCGCAGAATGCACGCTGTGACCCGTCCGACCCTGCGTGAGACCGTCGCCCGCCTGGCACCGGGCACCGGGCTGCGTGACGGCCTGGAACGCATCCTGCGCGGCCGCACCGGCGCGCTGATCGTGCTCGGCAACGACGAAAACGTCGAGGCCATCTGCGACGGTGGCTTCGCGCTCGACGTGCGCTACGCACCGACCCGGCTGCGCGAGCTGGCAAAGATGGACGGCGCCGTCGTGCTGTCCACCGACGGCAGCCGCATCGTGCGGGCCAACGTGCAGTTGGTTCCGGACCCGTCGATCGCCACCGACGAATCGGGAACCAGGCACCGCTCCGCGGAGCGGGCGGCGATCCAAACCGGATATCCGGTGATCTCGGTGAGCCACTCGATGAACATCGTGACCGTCTACGTGGGCGGGGAGCGCCACGTGGTGGCCGATTCGGCGACCATTCTGTCGCGGGCCAATCAGGCGATCGCCACCCTGGAGCGGTACAAGATCAGGCTCGACGAGGTCAGCAGGCAACTATCGCGGGCCGAGATCGAGGACTTCGTCACGCTGCGCGATGTCCTGACGGTGGTGCAGCGGCTCGAGTTGGCCCGGCGGATCGGCCAGGTGATCGACAACGACGTGGTCGAACTCGGCACCGACGGGCGCCAGCTGCGGCTGCAGCTCGACGAACTGCTGGGCGGCAACGACAACGCCCGCGAGTTGATGGTGCGGGATTACCACGCGAGCCCGGAGCCGCTGTCCGAAGCGCAGATGACCGCGACGTTCGACGAGCTGGATGCGCTGTCGGATACCGAGCTGCTCGATTTCACGGCTCTGGCAAAGGTTTTCGGATATCCGATGACGACGGAGGCGCAGGATTCGGCGGTCAGTCCGCGCGGCTACCGGGCGCTGGCCGGCATTCCCCGACTGCAGTTCGCCCACGCCGATCTACTGGTCCGTTCCTTCGGGACGCTGCAGAACGTGCTGGCTGCCAGCGCCAGCGACCTGCAATCGGTCGACGGCATCGGCGCGATGTGGGCCCGCCATGTGCGCGAAGGGTTGTCGCAGCTGGCGGAGTCGACGATCACCGACTCCCTGAGTTGAGCGGAACCGGGAAAGCTCAGCCGGCCGGCGCGGGCATCGGCGGCGCCTCCGGCTGCGGTACTGCCCCGGGCTGACCCGGTCCGGGCACCGGGCCCGGCGGTGGTGGGGGCTGGTTCATGATGAACGGAACCGGCATCGAGCGCAGATTGCCCAGCTGTACGACCAGGTTGTAGGTGCCCGGCCCGATCGCCGGTCGCGGCAGCGGGCAGTGCGGCGCCGAGCCCATGCCCGTCCACGTCACCGCGGTGGTCACCTGCTCGCCCGGCGTGAAGGTCTTGATCAGCGTCTCGTTGGACGGCGCGCAGTCCAGGTTCGACCACAACCGCTTGTTGTCCAGCGAGTAGACGTAGGCCGCCAGCACCGCGGCCCCGACGTCGCGCTTGCACGCGACCAGCCCGATGTTGGTGACGACCATGGTGAACTTCGGCTGGTCACCGATGAAGTACTGGGGCGCGTTGGTCAAGCCCTTGACCGCCAGCGTCGAATCGGGGCAGTCGTCGCCCTCCTTCAGCACCGGCGGCGGCTGCACGGCGGCGGTGGGGGTGGGCGTCTCGGGGTTCTGGCCCTGCGCCGGCGGCACCCCCGGGGCGGGACCCTCGGGTCCCACCGATGGCGGCGCCTGGGGTGCGGGCGTCCCCGGCTTGTTTTGAGCGGAGTTCGGCTTGTCGACGCTGGCGGGCTTGGCTCCCGTGTTGTGCCCCATGAACGCGATCACGACGGCGGCCACGATCCCGATCACGACGACCGCGATGCCCACGGCCAAGCCTCTGCGCCGCCAATAGATCTCGGTAGGGAGCGGGCCCCGCGGTTCCAGATCGAGCACGTTCGCAGCGTAGGCCCAGGTCACACCGATTTGGCTGACCCGCCTCGGCGTGTCGCTAGGTTTGCCGGCCAATCGGCGTGTTAGTGGCGGCCAAAGCGCGGTCGCGCTCGTTCCCTATTCGCCGCCAGGCACCGGGCTATTCAGCACTATTCACCACTATTCACCGATGTCGCCGACGTGGTGGCATAACGCCGCCCGCCCGTCGGCAAGGTGGTAGGTGGCCCCGGCTACCGCCACCGTGCCCGCGGCCACCCGCTCGGCGATCGTGCTCGATCGCGACACGAGCTGCGCCACGGTTTCGCGCACGTGGCGCGCCTCGAACTCGTCCACGCGGCTCAGACCCTCACGGCGGCCCATCAGGATCGACGGCGCCACACGCTCCACCACATCACGCAGGAATCCGCCGGGTATCGTGCCCTCGTCGATCGCGGCCAGGGCCGCCTTGACCGCACCGCAGCTGTCGTGACCCAGCACGACGATGAGCGGCACGTCGAGCACCGCCACGGCGAACTCGATCGAGCCCAGGACCGCCGAATCGATGGCCTGCCCGGCAGTGCGCACCACGAACATGTCTCCCAGGCCCTGGTCGAAGATGAGCTCGGCGGCCACCCGGCTGTCGGCGCAGCCGAACACGACCGCGGTGGGCTTCTGCCCGGTCGCCAGGCTGGCCCGGTGCTCGACGCTCTGGCTGGGATGTTGCGGCTTACCGGCGACGAATCTCTCGTTACCCTCTTTGAGTGACTTCCACGCGGTTACCGGACTGGTGTTAGGCATGCCAGAGATTGTGCCGTACCCCGCTGTGACAGGCCCGGAATTCATATCGGTCACCAATCTTCTCGACTGGTACGACCGATCGCGCCGCGATCTGCCCTGGCGTGAGCCCGGGGTCAGCGCCTGGCAGATTCTGGTCAGCGAGTTCATGCTGCAGCAGACGCCGGTGGCCCGGGTGCTGCCGATCTGGCCGGATTGGGTGCGACGCTGGCCGACCCCGTCGGCGACGGCGGCGGCCAGTGCCGCGGATGTGTTGCGCGCCTGGGGCAAGCTGGGCTATCCGCGCCGGGCCAAGCGCCTGCATGAGTGCGCCACCGTCATTGCGCGCGATCACGACGACGTCGTTCCCGACGACGTCGACACCCTGCTCACGCTGCCCGGCGTCGGCAGCTACACCGCGCGCGCCATCGCCTGCTTCGCCTACCGCCGGCCGGTCCCGGTGGTGGACACCAACGTGCGCCGGGTGGTCGCGCGCGTGGTGCACGGGCTGCCCGACGCCGGCGCGCCGTCCCCGACCCGCGACCACGCCGACGTGTCCGCGCTGCTGCCGGATGACGGAACAGCACCGAAATTCTCCGTCGCGCTGATGGAGTTGGGAGCGACGGTGTGCACCGCGCGCGCACCGCGATGTGGACTGTGTCCGCTCGGCCGGTGCGCCTGGCGGCACGCCGGCTTTCCCGCCCCGCAGGGGCCGCCGCGGCGCGTCCAGACCTATGCCGGCACCGACCGGCAGGTTCGTGGTCGCTTACTAGATGTGTTGCGCGCCAAGAACTCTCCGGTCACGAGGGCTGAACTGGATGTGGCGTGGCTGACAGACACCGCGCAGCGGGACCGGGCGCTGTATTCGCTGCTCGCCGACGGCCTGGTGACGCAGACGCGCGACGGCCGGTTCGCGTTGGCCGGCGAGGAGTAGCGGCGGCCGTCAAAGGTCATTGCCGGCGTAGGACTGGTTGAAACTTTTGTTGGCCAACGGGAAGTCGGGGACGATGGTGTCGGCCATCGCGACTGGCAACGCGGGCCAATTGAACCACGACGGGTCGACGATTTTCGCCCGCGTGATGCGGTTGGCGGCATCGGTTTCCACCCGGTGAACGATGGTGCCGCGCCAGCCCTCGACGATGCCGACCCCGCTGCGGCTCTGGCGCGGCGTTGGCATGGTCACCTCGTATTCGTCTGGGCCGGAGTGCGATTCGATCAAGTGACACGCAATATCGGTGGACGCGGCGAATTCCTGCTGCCGCACCGTGTAGCGCGCCAGCACGTCACCCGCGTCGGATCCAGCCGCAACGACGGGTAGCGCCGCGGTGGGGTGCTCGAGCCGGGCGTCGGTTTGCACTCCGCTCGCCCGCGCGACGTAGCCGAGACAGCCGAGCGCCTCAGCGTCCTCGCGGGACAGCACGGCGGTGCCGGCGAACCTGTCGTAGACCACGGAGTTACGCAGGGTCAGTTCGGCCAGCTCGGCGACGTCGGCGGCAATAGCCCGCAACAGGCCGGCATCGGGCAGCGCTTTCACCGCGACCGCGCCAGGGCGGACAGCGCCGCGCAGCAGCCGATGTCCGGTAACCGATGCGTTGAGCCGCAGCAGTTGTTCGCGAATGCGTTGAGCATGCACGTTGCCCAACCCGAATCCGACGTCGTTGGCGAGTGCGCCCAGGTCGGTGACGTGGTTGTAGAGACGTTCCAGCTCGACGAGCAGAGCCCGCAGCCGGTGCGCCCCGTCGGGAACTTCCACGCCGAGCGCGTCTTCGATCGCAAGGCTGTGGGCGAGTGCGTG
>NZ_JAICZA010000035.1 GCF_025933915.1 Mycobacterium sp. | reverse complement strand
GTCGCCGGTCCCAGTGGCGGCGACGGCACTCACCTGCCCGGACGCCGACGAGCCGCCGGCCGCGTCGGGGTTGGCGAGATAGTCGGCCGCGGGAAACCGCGCTCCCACGGTCAGCCGAACGGTTCCGGAGGCCACGGTGTCTTCAGCAGCCGCCGGTACGTGCAGTTGCTCGGCCAGGATCTGCGCGCCCTGGGCGGCCCCGGGGCCGTATTCGATCATGCTGTCGTCGGCCGGGGCCGCGGCGGTCGTGGCGCTGCCCCGGGTGAAGCCTCGCCCGGCGAAGGCCTCCTCCAGGGCGGTCGCGAGTCCGTCGCGCGAGCTGGCGTTGACGACGTCGAGAATGACGGGCTCGGCCAACGGCGGCTGCGTGGTCGGTGACGCGGCGTCGAGCGCGGCCGGTGCGTCCGACATGAAGCGCTCGTTGACGATGCGCCGGATGGCCGGAAGGTCGACCAGGTTGATGTCGGATCCGTTCGGATCCTTGCCGAAGCCAGAGATCGGCAGGGTATAGAGCGACAGTGGCCGCTCGGTCAGTCGGGAGGCGCGGGAGGCGAACTGCACGAGGTCCAGCCCGGCATCGACGGCGACGTTGTCGCGGGCGACCTGGAGCATCTTGCGCAGCCCGCTCACGCTGGACAGCACACCGCCGCCGCGCGCCGCTTGGACCAACGACACCAGGAACGCCTGCTGACGGCGTGTCCGGTCGAAATCGGTGAAGGAGCCGTCGTTTTCGTCGCGCCGCTGCCGCACGAACGCCATCGCCTCCGCCGCATCGATGCGTTGAACCCCTTGGTGGAAGTCGGCACCCGAATAGCTGTCGCGCGTATCGCCGTTGAGGCAGACCATGATCGGTTCCACGGCCTTGGCGATCTGGAAGAAGGCGCCCAACGTGACCTCGACGAAATGGTCGACCGAGATACCCAGGAAATCGTTGACGGCGCTGATTTCGGCGCTGCGTCCGGCCTCGCGGGCGGTCTGCTCGCGGGCCGCCAGATCGGTTGCTCCCGCACCCCCCGAGTTCCCGGCGGCCTGCGAGTTCAACGACTGCTGATAGGCCAGCCCGTAGGCCTGCTTGATCTTGCCCGCGCAGACGGAGCCCGGGCAGCCCGGCAACTCGGCGTAGTCGTCGCGGGGGATCGACATGGCCGTGACTGGCCCGTCACGGTCCGAAATGTGCACGACGATAAGGACATTGGCGTTGTAGCCACCCGAGGTTTCGTCGCCGGCGTGCAGCGCCTCGTAGATCTCCTGCGGTAGCGGCCGGCCATTCTGGTCCAATCGGCTGTCCAGGCCCATCAGCAGGATGTTCTGGTTGTCGCCGAGCGATGCCGCCCCGTTCGGCAGCGCGTGGGAAATGATGATTCTGCCCAGGGCGGTGTGGTAGCCGGTCCAGCCGATGCCGGTGACGGCCATGACGAAGGCCGAAGCGAGGCCGGCGACGAGCCGGCCTTTTAACAGCACCCAGCGGTGTGATCGCTCAGACGTGCCGCCGCCCATAATGAGTCACCATTGTCCCCGATGACCTGGCGAAATCCCGGTAACCGCGGCCGTGAGCCAAGGGTGTACGCGCTGGGCGTCTGCGGCGTTGAGTGCGGTCGGGCCTGATCGCTCAGGGCTTGGCTGCCGTCACGAAGCTGTTCGCGAACGGCCGGTCGTCCGGCTGGGGGGCCCGGCCCAGTCGCAGCCCCTCATCGCGCGCACTCACCGTGCTCGTGGTCCAGCCGTGGGCGGTGAACCACTCGGCGCAGTCGGGGCGGCCTTCGTCAGAGAACCAGAGATCAAACGGGTTGAAGGAGGTGTCCAGGCCGCGCGCTTCGCGCTTGGCCCGCAGTTGGTGCCACCGCTGTTCGGCCTCGCGGCGCTTATCAGCGTCCACCCCGAAGTTCTCAACGGCCACCCGGCTGCCCGATTCGCTCAGCGCGTCGATCGAGGCGAACAGGGCCTCCTGTGCGGACGCGGGGAGGAAGGGCAGCAGCCCTTCGGCGAGCCACGCGGTTGGCTGTCCGGTGTCGAAGCCGTTGTCGCGCAAGGCCTGCGGCCAGTCGTGGCGCAGGTCGACGGGCACGGGCCGGCGGTCGGCGATGGGTGCGGCGCCGTGGCGAGCGAGCGTGTCGCTCTTGTACTCGAGCACCCTCGGTAGATCGATCTCGTACACGACGGTGCCGGCCGGCCAGTCGAGGCGGTAGGCGCGCGAATCCAGGCCGGCGGCCAAAATCACGACCTGCCGGATACCGGCGCCAGAGGTTTGGGTGGCGTCGGCGAAGTACGCGTCGAAGAAGTGGGTGCGCACGGCCTGGTAGTTGGTCATGTAGGCGGCGTTCGGGGCGCCATCCTCGGAGTCGTCATCCGGATCGCCCGCCCACCACGCGGCGACCTGCTCACGGACTCCCTCGAGCTCGGGTGTGGCAACCAGCGGTTCGGCGAATTGATCCTGGATGAGCGGATCGGCGCTGGCGGTCTCGGCGGCACGGGCCAGCGCGACCATCACCGCGGTCGCCCCGACGCTGGTGGCGATGTCCCAGGAGTCGTCCGCGGTGCGCGCCATTACAGGCGCTCGGCGATGACGAAGTCGGAGAAGGCGTCCCTGTCTTCGTCCAGCTCAGAACTTTGCACCCCGCGGTTCAGGCGGTGCATCTCGTCGATCGAGTTCTGCGCGGTGGCGCGCCAGCCGTGGTCGTTGAGCCAGTCGGCGAGGTTCGCGCGATGCTCGTCGCGGTACATCAGCTCGCCGACGTCAACGGTCTCCTCCAAGCCGAGCTCGTCGGCCACCTTCTTGAACCGTTCCCGCATCTGCTGGCGCCGCTCCTCGGCGTGCATCGGTGCGGTTTCGGCGGAGACCCGGCTGCCCGCCGCACTCAGCTCGCCGATCTGGGTGAACAACTTGTCCTGCGCCTCGGCGGGTAGGTACATCAGCAATCCCTCGGCCAGCCAGGCGGTCGGTTGCGTGCGGTCGAATCCGGCGGCGGTCAGGGCCGCGGGCCAGTCTTCCCGCAGGTCGATCGCCACCTCGCGGCGATCGGCGGACGGCGTGGCGCCGCTTTCGGCCAGCGTGGTGGTCTTGTAGTCCAGCACCTGGGGCTGGTCGATCTCGTAAACGGTGGTGCCGGCCGGCCAGTCGAGGCGGTACGCCCGCGAGTCCAGCCCCGACGCGAGGATGACGACCTGCCGGATCCCGGTGGCGACGGCGTCAGCGAAGTATTCGTCGAAGAAGTGGGTCCGCACCGCCTGGTAGCCACGCATGTGCTGGATCCGAGCGGCGGATTCTTCATCGATGGCTTCGATCTTGGCCACGACGTCCGGGTCGAGCATGGCTTCCCATAAGACCTCGGCACCGGCGTTGTTGACGAGCAATCGGGCGTAGGGATCGCTGATCAGCGCGTCGGGCTGTTCGGTCTCGATGGCCCGGGCGGCGGCCACCATCACGGCGGTGGTGCCGACGCTGCTCTTGATGTCCCAGGTGTCGTCGTGGGTGCGCAGTGAGCTCATGGTGTAACTCCTTGGATTCGTGACGGGCGAAGGTCAGGCGGTGGTCGCGCCGAGGCGCGCCCGCAGCAACGTGCTGCGTACCGCCTCGTCGGAAAGGTCGTCGGGTACCGGGCGGCCCAGTCGGGCCATCTCGTCGCGGTTGTTCACGCTGCGCACCTGCCAGCCGTGGTCGGTCAGCCACGCGGCGGCATCCGAGCGGTCCGGCTCGTGGTAGGTCAGCGCCTGGACGTTGACATCCAGACCGAGCCGCTCCCGCATCCGCGACCAGCGCTGCGAGTTGCTCCGCGAGTTGATGCCGAACACCTCGATCGCGACCTGGCTGCCGGGCGCGCTGAGCGCGGTGAACATCTCGAAGAGCCGGTCCTGCGCATCGCTGGGCAGGTATGGCAGCAGTCCTTCGGCCAGCCAGGCGGTCGGTTGTCCGCGGTCGAATCCGGCGGTGGTCAGCGCGGCGGGCCAATCGTCACGCAGGTCCACCGGGACCGGATGGCGGATGGCGCTGGGCACGGCGCCGTGCTGCTGCAGGATTCCGGTCTTGTACTCCAGCACCTTGGGCTGGTCGATCTCGTAGACCGTGGTGCCGGCCGGCCAGTTCAGCCGGTAGGCCCTGGAGTCCAGCCCGGCGGCCAGGATCACCGCTTGCCGGATTCCGGAACGGACCGCACCGTCGAAGTACTCGTCGAAGAAATGCGTGCGCACGGCCTGGTAGTCGATGCCGGTCCGATGTGCGCGACGTCCGTGCTGATCGTCGTCGAGCCAGGACAACTCCGGATCGGCGAGCCGGGCCCACGCCGGGCCGGCCGAGGACACCAGCAGGCGTGCGAACTCGTCACGAATCAGCGGATCGGCCCCGGCTGTCTCCGCCGCCCGCGACGCGGCGACGCCCAACGCGGTGGCGCCGACAAGTTCGGTGATGGACCAGCTGTCGCCGGCAGACCGGACGGAAGGCGGTGTCGAGGCATCCAGATCAGTCATATCCCGACCATGGTACCGGGATAAGTTAGTTAGCCTATACGCTTTGTGCGGAACTTCACTCGGGCGACCGAAGCGCACTTTCCAGCAGCCGGCGCATCAGTCCGGTGAGGGCCAGGAAGTTTTCCGGGCTCTCGACGTAGCCCGCGTACAGACCCACCCCGCAGACCAACACGAGCAGTACCTCGACCAACGCCGACGTATCAATGTCGGTGACGATCTCGCCGCGCTCGATCGCGCCATTGACGACGCGCACCAGGAATTCTCGAGCGATCCGTACCGAATCGTTTTCGGTCCCGGCCAAATCCGGATGGCGTTGCGATTCCAGTACGCCGCTGATTAAAAATGCGGATCCCGCGGGGTTCTCAGCATTAGCTCTCGTCGCCTCGGAGATGAATGCCGTCAACTGCGCCGCCAGCGTGGTCTCTTGTTCGGCTTGTTTGATACCGGCCCCGATGACGAATTTGTTGGTGTCGTCCAGAACTTCCCGATACAGCGCTCGCTTGCTCGAAAAATAGTGGTTGATCGCCGGCCGGGTGAGGTCCGCGCGCGCCGCAATGGCCTGGAAGGTCGCGCCGTCGTAGCCACGTTCGCTGAACACCAAACGGGCAGCCTGGATGATCCGCCGCCGAGTCTCGTCGGCCTTTGCGGCGGGCGGACGCCCTGGCCTGCGATTCCCCCGTGGACGCATTGCTAAAGTGTGCCACCGCCGCGGTGGGGCATTAGCGCATTTGGCGGAATAGTGCCAAATTTTCCGGCCCGGTAGTCGTCGATCGCCTCGACCAATTCCGCGCGGGTGTTCATCACGAAAGGCCCGTAGTGGAATACCGGCTCGCGAATGGGCCGACCGCCGAGAAGCAGCGCATCAATGGCTGTCGTCCGGTTCGAATCTTCGATCCGCTCGGCTCCCACGGTGATCCGATCGCCGGGCCCCAGGACGGCTAACTGCCCCTGGTGGATCGGGTGGGCGACCGGGCCGACGTGCCCGCTGCCCGATAACACGTACACCAGCGCGTTGAAGTCGCGCTGCCATGGAATGTTGAGCCGGGCCCCGTTCTCGATCGTCGTGTGCGCGAGGGTGATCGGCGTGTGCGTGACGCCGGGGCCGCGGTGGCCGTCGATCTCGCCGGCGATGATGCGGATCAGCGCGCCGCCGTCGTCCGACGCGAGCAGCGTGGCGTCACCGCCCTCGATGGCCTGGTATCGCGGCGGCGCGAACTTGTCTTTCTTCGGCAGGTTCACCCAGAGCTGGACGCCGTGAAAGAGGCCCCCGCTGTCGACGAGCTCGGCCGGCGGCGTCTCGATGTGCAGGATGCCGGAACCGGCGGTCATCCACTGCGTCGCTCCGTCGCTGATCAGACCACCGCCCCCGTGGGAGTCCTGGTGGGCGAATCTCCCGTCGAGCATGTAGGTCACGGTTTCGAAGCCGCGGTGTGGATGCCAGTCGGTGCCCCGGGGTTCCCCGGGCTGGTAGTCGACCTCACCCATTTGGTCCATGTGCACGAAGGGATCCAGGGCGGCGGTGCCGACCCCGGCGAAAGCCCGGACGACCGGGAACCCCTCGCCCTCATACCCACGCGGGCCGGTGGTGATCGATCGCACCGGCCGTTCGGTGTCGACGGGGCTGGGGCCGTGGACTCGCGGCAACGTGAGCGTGTTGGCCATAACTGCAGGCATCTGACCTCCTCATATAGTGGACTACCCATATAACCGGACTGGGGTCCACTTATTCCTGGTCAGACGGCGGCGGCGCAGCAACCCGCGATAGGGATGGTCAGGATTTGCTGCGGGCGCTCTTGGCGGCGGCCTTCTCGGTGCTCTTGCCCGCGTGAGCCAGCTGGCCACCGGCACTTTCCAGGTGCGCCCGGACGAACCACTGGAACTTCTCCAGCTGCCCCGCCTGGCCGATCAACAGATCCTGGGTCACCTGGTCGAGTTCGTCTGTCTCGTCGATGTATTGGCGGATGTCCTCGATCACGCCGTTGTAGACAAGGTCCAGCGCGGCCAAGTGGGCCTGGACGGTGTCGCGGCCGACCGAATAGTCGTCCCAAGAGCGGTCCTTGATGATGGCGCCCGGCGTGCCTTGCGGCGAAGACCCCAGGGCGGCAATGCGTTCGGCGACATCGTCGGCAAAACTGCGCACCGCTTCAACTTGCGGGTCGATCATCTCGTGCACACCGATGAAGTTCGGGCCCACCACGTTCCAGTGAATGTGCTTGAGCGTCAGGTGAAGATCGTTGTAGGTGCTCAGTTGCTTTTGCAGCAGTTCGGTGAGCCGCGCCGCCTGCTTGTCGGTCAATCCCGGAATTGTGAACTGAGTCATCGCTTGTTCCTAGCTTCCTTCCATCGGGTTCTCACACAGTTACTTGCCCCGTTGGGTACCCGATGGCAAGTGCGAAAAACCCGGCGGATCAAAGCGAGTGGATTTGCTGCACCGGCAAGCGCGGGCCCCGGCGCGGTTTGTACGCCAAACCGCTGGCTTCGAGCAGCCGGACCACGCGTTGGCGATGCGGCCGCATCGGCTCCAGCAATTCGAGCATGCCCGCATCGTCGACGGGCCGGCCCAGCAATGTCCAGCCGATCATCTTCGGGATGTGGTAGTCGCCCACCGACACCGCGTCGGCGTCGCCGAAGGCCCGTTGCGCCGTCTCGGCGGCGGTCCACTCCCCCACCCCCGGCAGGGACGTCAACGCGGCGCGCGCCTGTGCCGCCGGCCGTGACGTCAACCGCTCCAGCGAGGCGGCGCGCCGCGCGCAGGTCACCACCGTCTGCGCGCGCCTGGGGTCGACGTTGGCGCGATGGAACTCCCAGGACGGAATGCTTCGCCACACCTGCGCCGTCGGCAACACCCGCATCCCGTCCGGGGCCGGTCCCGGCGCCGCCGTCCCGTACTTGGTCACCAGCACGCGCCAGGAGCGAAACGCGTCGGCGCCGGGCACCCGTTGCTCGATGATCGCCGGGATCAGCGCCTCCAGCACCAGCCCGGTGCGGCCCAACCGCAGGTGCGGGACGCGTTGGTGCGCGGCGGCGACCGTCGGATGCCGCGGCACGAAGTCCGAGGCGTCGTCCTCGAGACCCAGCATGGCGGGCAGCATTTCGACGAACTCCTGCGCGCCGCCGCCCCACGCCGCACAGTGGGCGGCGTTGGGGGCCGCGCGGCTGATCCGTGCCGTGACCGGGCCGGTGGGCAGCAGGCTGGTCCGCCACACCGAGCCGTCCCCGGGAGCCCGGAAGCACGGATCCCCGAGGCCGCGGCGAAGCGGCGCAAGCGTGTGCCCGAAGCTGGCGGCCCCGGGAAACACCACCGTGCGCGCGCTCTTCACCTGATGACTCTCCGACTGCTCTGATTGACCGTGAACTCTGTCCCAAGTCAATATTGCGGTGTGATGACGCCGTTCGATGACCCGCAGGGCGAACTGGCCTGGATGTTCCTGCAGAGCACCAGCGACGGTGGCGATCTGGACGAGGGCTTCGCCCTGCTCAGCGACGACTTCACCTACTGGACGCTGTACACGCGCACTTCCTGCAATAAGGACGCGTTTCGCCGGGGGATCGAGCGACGCAAACAGGAGCTGGAGCTGACCATCGACCTGGTGCGCTGTGTCAACGAGGGAGAGACCGTGGTGGTGGAGGCCCAAGCCACCGGCACGACCTCCGACGGCATCGAGTACGACAGCCCGTTCGTGTGCATCTTCGACACCCGTGACGGGCTGATCGTTTCGATGCGCCTCTATGGCGACACCCGGACGGTGGCGACCGCGCTTCCCGGATGGGTCCCCTACTGAGCCGAGACGCTGATCTCGGCCTTGTTGGGGTAGAACGCCACATGACCGGCGATCGCGGCGACCGCCGGGTACGGCTGCTCATAGGTCCAGATCACGTCGTCGACGGTCTCGCCCGCCGAGGTGGTCACGCTGTAATAGCTGGCGTCACCCTTGAACGGGCAGTACGTGCTGGTGTCGGTGCGGGTGAGCCGATCCTGTACCACATCGGCGAGCGGAATGTATTGCACCCCAGGGATTGTGGCTTCGCGCAGTTCCAGCGCGGCGGTGGTGTCCGCGACGAGCTCGCCATTGACACGAACCTGGACCCGACCCGTCGTGGGCTCGATGGTGATCGGGTGCCCGGCGTCGGGTTCTTTGATTTCCGGGTGGGTCATGGTCTCCTCCTCAGATACGGATAAGGGGTGCAACACAAGGCTGAGGCCAAGGCTTCCCGTCAGGCCGGACCGAACGCGTAGCGGTGATATTGCGACATGTTCGCCACTGCCTGGACCTGCGCCATGAGCCTACCCAGGACCCGGGCTGAGCGTGGCAACTGCGCGAAGGTGTACGACTCGAACCATCGCTCCCAGGCGAGCAGCCGCACCGTCGGTACGGCTTCGATGATGTCGTCGGGCCCGTTGATCGCCCACCGCAGCGTGGACCCCGACCGTCGCACCACCGTGTTGAGCCATTGCGTCTTGATCCCGAGCCAATTGAACGCATCGAACTGCAGCTCGCCCGAACCGAACCGGTCGACGACCCGGCGCAGCAGCGCGGTGCCGTCCTGCTCGGTCAGGTACATGGTCAGCCCCTCCCCGATCATCAGTGTGGGACGGTCGGCGGGGATTTCGGCCAGCCATCCCGGGTCGGTGACCGAGGCGGCGATGACGCGATAGTGATCGCGGCTCGGGTAAAGCTGGGCGCGCAGGGCTGCGACCTCGGGGTAGTCGACGTCGTACCACTGGACGTCCGGGCCCGGCTGCACGCGGAAGAACCGGCTGTCCAGCCCGCAGCCCAGGTGCAGCACGACCGAGCGCGGGTGCGCCGCAAGGAATTTGCGCGTCCACTCATCGAAGTGCGCCGAACGGGTGGTCACCGACGGCGCGCGCCGGGCGGTGATGGTCGTTTTCTTCCAGTCGTAGTCGATGCGCCCGACGATCTCCTTCGCGTACCGATCGCCCAGGATCGGTTTCGGGAAGTCGGCATCCAGCGCCTTCGCGTAGAACGTCGCGAGCATGGTCTGGGGCGCCCCGGTGAGATCGACGGACACCCGTGCGGTATTCACACCGCCCGAGGCTAGTCCCACACCAAGCGCCGCGCTGCGTCCTGAACAACGGTCGGCGTGGTGTTCAGCCGGGAGTCATGCTCCTACCCTTGGCATTTCGCATCGTCGACCAGAAGCGGGCCGCCTCCCGGATGGACTCCTCGACCGGGCGCGGCTGCCAACCCAATTCGCGGACGGCCTTGCCGTGGTCGACGGGCGCTTCGGCACGCATCATGCGCACCGACGCGAGACTGAGCTCGGCGTCCTTGCCGGTGAGCCGGGCTCGCAGACTGCCCAGCGCGCCGAGGGCGTACAGCACCGGAACGGAGATCGAACGTCGCGGTGGCGGCACCCCGGCCTCGTCGGCCGCGATCCGCACCACCTCCGTCAAGGCGATCATCCGCTCGGAAATCAGGTATCGCTCGCCGATGCGTCCGCGGTCGGCGGCCAGGATCATGGCCCGGGCGGCGTCGGTGACGCCGACGACCTCGAGCTGGATGCCGTCCATCGTGAAGGGGAGCTTGCCGAAGACGGCGCCGGCGATGAACGCGCCGTGCGGGGTACGGCCCCAGTCCCCGCCGCCGTAAGTCGTTGACACACACATCGCCACGGCGGGCAATCCCGCCTCGGCCATGAACCGCATCACCAGGTTTTCGGCCTGAACCCGGGACCGCACATAGGGCGTCAGTCCGCGCGCGTCGATCACGTCGTCTTCGGTCGCCACGTGCCCGTGGCGGCGACCCACCGTCGCATAGGTGCTGGTGAAGATGAACCGGCGCAGGGCGGGTTGTCTGACGGCGACATCGAGAACGTTGCCCAGGCCTTCGACGTTGGTGCGAAACAGGGGCGCGGTGTCGCGCAGCCAGGCGCGGGTGTCGACGACGCAGTAATAGACGTCGTCGACGCCGTCCATCGCGTCGCGCAGCACGGCGGTGTCGAACACGTCGCCGTGAAACCGGGTCACCGCGAGGTCATCGATGGCGCGGGTGTTGGCGCCGGCACGCACCATCGCCCGCACCTCGAAATTCTCCGATGCGCCCTTGGCAACGAGCTGGCGGGTCACATGCGAACCCAGGAAGCCGTTGGCGCCGATGACGAGTTTGGGCTTCGTGCTCACTGGGCGCCTCCGTACTGCTCCATGAAACGTGCGGCATCTTCGTCGAGGGTGCCGAGTTCCTGCGCCTTGCGGCACCACTTCAACGCGGCCTGCACGAAGCGCAGCGGGTTGTAGATGTCTTCTTGCCGACACCACAGGCCGTCGCCGGCGTACGTGATGATCGAGATGTTGGTCGCGGTGATGACGCTGCCGTCCCCGGGGTCTTTCATCGGGTTGTCGAGTTCCATGATGATCCGCCCGGTGGGCTCGTCGATCACCGACCACAGCGAAGGGAACGCGACCATGTGGCTGCCCGGAAAGCTGCCCATCGTCCGGCTGATCCACTCGCGGACCTCGTCGCGGCCGCGCATCGTGCCCGCCGCGTGTTCGATGTACAAGACATCGGGTGTGTAGTGCGCAACCCAGGCGTCCCAGTCCTGCGATCGCGCCGCCGCATCGACGGTCGCTTCGAATTTCTCGAATGCGGCGGCCAGTTCGCTACGGGAGAACTTCGGCGTGCTCATGGTCTCGCGGCACCGTTGCAGCTCATCGGCGGAGTGTAGCCTGGGCGGCACTGGCCGGTCATTGTGGCCGGTGAGGAGGATGAGTGATGACCAACGAGAAGGCGATTCTCGCCGGCGGGTGCTTCTGGGGAATGCAAGAACTGATCCGCAAGCAGCCGGGGGTGGTGTCGACCCGGGTCGGCTACACCGGCGGTGACGTCCCCAACGCCACCTACCGCAACCATGGGACGCACGCCGAAGCCATCGAGATCGTCTATGACCCGGCGGTCACCGATTTCCGGGCGATCCTGGAGTTCTTCTTCCAGATCCATGACCCGACAACGAAAGACCGCCAGGGCAATGACCGCGGGGCCAGTTACCGGTCGGCGATCTTCTATCTGGACGAGGAGCAGAAGCGAACCGCGCTGGACACCATCGCCGATGTCGAGGCGTCCGGCCTATGGCCCGGCAAGGTGGTGACCGAGGTCAGCCCCGCGGGCGACTTCTGGGAAGCCGAGCCCGAGCATCAGGACTATCTGCAGCACTATCCGAGCGGGTACACGTGCCACTACATCCGCCCGGGCTGGAAACTGCCACACCGCGCCGCCTCCAACCAGTAGGGAACGGCCGGGTTCAGCGGCGACGCACCACGATCCGCCCACCGTCTTTCGGCGTGTAGGCGACGCCCCGGCAGTGCCGGCGCTCCCCCGGCGCGTTCGTCGTCTCGATGGTGAAGTGGCGCAACACCGTTCGCAGCACGACATCCATCTCCATGTTCGCGAACGTCGCCCCGACGCAGCGGCGGGTCCCGCCGCCGAAGGGGATCCACGCGAACGATGACGGCTTGGTTCCGAGGTAACGCTGCGGGTCGAAACGCTCCGGGTCGGGGAAGACGTTGCGATCCTCGTGGATCTGGGCGATGCCGACGATGATCGAGCACCCCCGCGGAATGATCCACTCGCCGAGCTGGAAAGTCGGCGCGTAGACACGGCGCGGGGCGAAATCGATGACGGTCCTTACCCGCTGGACTTCCAGGATGGTCGCCTGCCGCAACTCGTTGCCGCCCTCGTCCGCCTCCCGGGCGAGCGCCGCGAGCGTGTCGGGATGCCGCGTCAACCTCTCGAACGCCCAGGCCAGCGTCGCCGCCGTCGTTTCGTGCCCGGCCGCCAGCAGCGTGAGCAGTTCGTCGCCGATGTCCTTGCGCGACATGGCCGAACCGTCGTCGTAGGTGCTGCGCAGCATCAGCGCGAGCACGTCCGCGCGGTCATCGAAACCCGGATCCGCGCGCTCGGCCGCGATCAGCTTGTCGATCACGGCGTCGTAACGGCGGCGCCACTCTTCGAGCCGTCCCCACGGCGTGTAGCGCCCATACGTGCGTTGGGGTTTGGGAACCGTCGCCATGCGCGAGCCCAACGTGACCCACGGCGGGATGAGCCGGCGCAGCTCGTCGAGTTCGGCGCCTTCGGCCCCGAAGACCGCGCGCAGGATGGCGTTGAGCGTGATGTGCATCGTGGACGGCAAGGTCGCGAACGGCGTGCCTTCCGGCCAGCGGGCGATCTCCCGCAGCGTCTCTTCTTCGATGATGCTCTCGTAGTTCTTGATGCTCTTGCCATGAAACGGCGGCGCCAACAGCCGCCGCCGGCGGCGGTGGGGCTCGCCGTCGAGCGCGAAGACGGAACCGGAGCCGAACAGCCGGCTCAGGTTGGGCTGGATGTTGCCGAGATCTTCGGGGCCGGTGGTGAAGATCTGCTTGGCCAACTGCGGATCGCCGACCACCACCACGCGGCCGTACATCGGCAGATTCAGCGTGAACGCGTCACCGTAGCGGCGCGCCAGGCGCTGCATCATCCCCCGGCGCGACAGCGCAAACCCCAGACCCTGCAGCGCTTTTGGGATACGGGGCGCGGGGGGCAACTTGACCGTAGTGCACGCCGGTGGGGCGGTGACCATTTCGCTCATGGCGATGACTCCCAAATATCAGCCCCCGGGAACCGGGGTGGTACGACGGTGTACCGCAACCTCTCCCAGTACGGTACTCTGAGGTACCAAGCCTGACAAGACGCGTATCGAACGCAACGGAGGCGCCGGACGTGACATCAGCGATGACAGCGACGGACGGCGCCCGGGATCTGGCGGAGGTCGACCCATTTCGGCTGCGGCTGCTCGATGGCCTGGCCGCCTCGATCAGCGAGCGCGGGTACCGCGCCAGCACGGTGGCCGACATCGTCCGTTACGCCCGCACCTCCAAGCGCACCTTCTACGACCAGTTCGCCAGCCGCGAAGAGTGCTTTTTGGAGTTGCTGCGGACCGATATCGAAAGGCTCGGCGAACGCATCGGAGCCTCGGTCGATCCCGAGGCCGAATGGCGCGCGCAGATCCGCCAGGCGGTCGAGGCCTACGTCGGACACATCGAATCCCGGCCGGCCATCACGTTGAGCTGGATCCGGGAACTGCCGTCGCTCGGCGCCGCCGCCCGGCCGGTCCAGCGCCGCGGGCTGCAGTTGTTGTCCAGCCTGTTGATCGACCTCAGTGCCAGCCCGGGTTTCCGGCGCGCGGAGCTGCCCCCGTTGACCGCGCCGCTGGCCGTGATCCTGTTGGGCGGGCTGCGGGAGCTGACCGCACTTGCGGTCGAAGACGGAAAACCGGTCCGAGGAATCGTTGAACCGGCCGTGGATGCGTCCGTAGCCCTGCTCGGTCCGCGACACTAGACACCGCCGTTCCCGTAAGCGAAAGTGTCACAAGCCATTCCGGGCCGGGCTTCGCCGGGCTACGCTCACCGCAGACTCCGCCCGTTCTGACATGGAGGATTCTGCGATGCGGCTCTCGACTCGAAACCAGCTCAAGGGAAAGATCACCGAGGTCGAAATCGGCGCCGTGATGGCCGTGGTCAAGGTGACGCTCGACGGTGGCGACCAGGTCGTCACGTCATCGGTCACCAAGGATGCCGCGTCCGATCTCGGGCTCAAGGTGGGGCAGCCGGCGACCGTGTTCATCAAATCGACGGAAGTCACCATCGGCGTCGACTAAGGCACGCCGAAAAGCCTTACCACGAACTAAGTTTGAGCGTGGAGAAAAGCGCGGACCCGGTCCAGGACCAGATCGGGCCGCTGGTCGACGATCCAATGACCGACACCGTCGACCAGCTCGACCTCGAAATCCTCGATGTGGTCGGCATATCCCTCGGTCAGCTCCGCCGTGATCACCGGATCTTTGGTACCTGTCAGCCAGCGGACGGGGACGTCGACGCGGGCGTCGTCGTACTCGCCGCGCATCCAGCTCAGCATCTCCCTGGTCTGAAACGATCGATACCACCGCGAACCGGCCTCGGCGTGGCCGGGTTGGCGCATGCAATCGAGGTAGAGCCGCACGTCCTCCTCGGGCAGCGTGTAGCCACCACCGACCCATGACCCCAGCATGCGGACGAACCGGGAGTTCGGCGCGCTGATCACCCGCGGGCCGATGATCGGCAACGAAATCGGGATCTGGTACCAGAACCGCCAGACATTGCGCAGCATCGACAACGAGCGCTTCACGAAAGGCGCCGAGGTGTTCACGCCGAAAAAGCCGGTCACCTTTTCCGGGTGGCGCAGCATCATGATGAACGCGACCGGGCCGCCCCAGTCGTGGGCCACCAGATTCACCGACGCGACACCCAACCGGTCCAGCACGCCGGCGAGATCGTCGGCCATCTCGTCCTTGCGGTAACTGGAGCGCGGCGCCGAACTCCAGCCCGCGCCGCGCAGGTCCGGGCACAACACCCGGTAGCCGTCGGCGGCCAGCGGCCCGATCAGCGCGCGCCATTCCCACCAGTTCTGGGGGAAGCCGTGCACCAGCATCACCACCGGCCCGTTCGCCGGGCCCGCGTCCGCGACGTGGATCGTCACGCCATTTCCCAGATCGACGTAGCGGTGTTCGACACCGTCCAGCGTGGGCATAGTGACCATGTGTTGAGAAGGTAGCGGGTCGGAAACGGTTAGGCCAGAAACCGCTCGACATAGGGCGCGAAGCGCTCGCGCAGGTTGTCCTCGTCGAGCCCGAACATTTCATATGACGTTTCGACGTTGCCCAATCGGCCGCGGCGGTGGCCGGCCAAGTAGGCGGTGACGGCGTTGCGCGCCGCGTCGGTGAAGGGCTCGCCGGCCAGGGCGTAGACCCGCTGGGCAACGCCGAGTTCGTCGGCCATGAAGTCGTCGAACCGGATGTCGATCGAGCGGTCGGGACCGATGGTGTCGCGGTCGCGCACCAGCGAAGTGAGCATCTGCTCGAGGCGGTCGATCCAGGAGTTGGCGATCTGCACCACCGGCACGGGCGAGCGGTGCATGCGCGCCGAGTAGGTGATCATGGCGATCATCGACAGGGCCACCGGCACGGGATCACGGTGGGTGAACACGACAATGCTGTCGGAGAACACCCGGTCCAGGACGGGCACCTGCTCGAGATGCTGGGGCGACTTGAGCAGCCATCGCCGGCCCCCGCGCAGGAACTGCATCGCCCGCAGTTGTGTGGCCAGGTATTCGTAGTGCGGCGTCTGGTCGTGGGCCTGGTAGTAGTCACGCCAGCGGGGCACCTCGGCGAGCGTTTCCAGCAGCATCGTGGAGACGTCGTTGGCCAGCAGCTGGATCTCCTCGTGGACGTGGTCGGTCGTCATCTCATGCATGAGCGCGAAGTGCGGCATCACCATGTTGATCACCCCGACCGCGACGTCCATGCGTGTCCGTCGCGGGTCCGGCTGGACGCCAACCTCATTCGGCAACGGAAACGGCTCCACGCTTTCCCAGTACGGCATGGTGCGGAAGGTGGGCGGTGCGGCCAGCAGGTTGTGCAGGTGTGTGGTGCCGGTGCGGGGCAGCCCGGCGATCACCACGGGCGAGGTCAGTTCGATGTCGTTGATCTCGGGATGGCGCCTCAGGAGGTCGGCCAGCAGCAGCCGGTTTTTGAGGATCTGCAGCAGTTGCCCATAGAAGTTGACCGCGCCGGCCCCGTGCAGCCCGTCGATCTCCCGCAACGCGGCGAGGTAGACGTCGAGGCGTCCCCGGTAGTCGTCGGGCCCGAAGTCGCGCAGTCCGGTGTCCTCGCTGGCCTTGGCGTGCAGGGCGGCGGCGTCCAACGGGCACGCCGGGGCCATCGCGGTCATCATGTCGAGGATCTGCTGACCCTCGGCGCTGAATCGGGGCGCGGCCAGGTCATCGAGGGAAACGGAGCGAACGTCATCGGTCACGGCGAATTATGTTACTCTCAGTTTCGTAATGGTTGTTGATTATGGCCGGCCCCGTGACCCGCGTATCGACGGTGCGGTGTTGCGCGCGACGGTCGAAATGCTCGCCGAGACGGGTTATCCCGGGCTATTGGTCTCCGCCATTGCCCAGCGGGCCGGTACCAGCAAGCCCGCCATCTACCGCCGCTGGCCCAGCAAGGCACATCTGGTGCACGAGGCGGTGTTCCCGATCGGTGCCGGCACCGCCCTCCCCGAGACCGGTTCGACGGCCGACGGACTGCGCGAGATGGTGCGTCGCACAATGGTTTTCCTCACCACGCCGTCCGCCAAGGCCGCCCTGCCGGGCCTCATCGGCGAAATGGCCGCGGATCCGAGCCTGCACTCGGCCCTGCTGGAGCGCTTCGCCGGCGTCATCGGCGGCGGCCTCGCCGACTGGCTCGGGGCGGCCGCGGCCCGTGGTGAGGTGCGGCCGGACGTGACCGCGGCCGAACTGGCCGAGACCATCGCCGGCATCACGCTGGTAGCGCTGCTCACCCGCGTCACGGGACTCGATGGCGGCTGGGTCGATCGCACGACCAGATTGCTCCTGAAAGGAATCGGCGCATGAAGCACGAATCGACGAACGCGTGGCGGGAACTGCTGAAAACCCTTGGTGAGCTGGACCACTCGTTTTTGGACGGCGACCGCGCGGTCACCGACGACCGGCACGTCGCCGACGGTTACCGCATGCTCGCGGCCACCCTGGGTGTGGCCCTGGACACCTACCTGTTCCCCGAACCGGGTCGGCCGCAGTTCGTTGCGGTGAACACACCCTTCCGCCGGGACCGCCGCTGGGGTGGGGACAACACCGACGCCTATTACTTCATGTGCCCACTCGATCCCGCCCGCCGGTACCGCATCGGCGGGAACAGGGGTGACAGCGTGTACTTTTCGGTGACGGCCTACAACGAGCCGTCACCCGGCGCCTGGTCCGATCGCGTCGTCGCTATCGTGCGCGACACCGATCTCGATATCGACGCCGATGGCAACTTCACGTTTGAATTTCCCGCCACGCCCGACGCGGCCGTGCTGATGACCCGCGACTACCAGGCCGATCCCCTGACCGGGCGCCCGGTGACGTGGCACATCGAGGCGCTCGACGAACCCGACCCCATTCGGCACGGCGACGCCGAGACCGCGGCGAGTCTGCGCGCCGCGGCCACCTGGTTGCGGACCATGTTCGCCATCGTGCCGCTGGCCGTCGGGAATCGCGTTGACGAGCAGCATGCACTGGGACACGAAACCGCCCATGCCGCTAACGCATTCGCCGATCCCTATCAGGTGCCGGACGCCAACTTCGGCTGGTCGGCACGCGACGCCTGCTACTCCTATGGCAGTTTCGTGCTCGACGAGGACGAGGCGCTAGTCATCACGCACCGGCCACCGTCGTGCAGATTCTGGAATCTAGTGGTGTGGAACCAGTTCATGGCGACCGTCGGCGCGCAAGACGCCCGGTGCTCCCTGAACGGCCACAGCGCCGCCGCCAACAGTGACGGCTCGGTGACGATCGTCTTGTCCGGCGCAAAGACGGCGCACCCGAATTCGCTTAACACGCTGGGCTATCCGCGTGGCAACCTGGCATTCCGGTGGTTCCTGGCCGACGGTGTGCCGCAGCGGCCCGAGGTGAAACTCGTCAAGGCTGCCGACGCCCCCACCCACCCGCACTGAGTCAGGCGGTCGACTGGACCAGCTCGATCGCCCGGCCCAAGGTCTCCAGCTTGGCGTCCAGCGTGCCGCCCGCGGGATACAGCCGCACGGTGTTCACGCCGGCATCGCGCCACACCGCAAGGCGCGCGGTGACCATCTCTTCGGTCCCGATGAGCGTGGTGGCCAGCACCATCTCGTCGGTCACCAGGTGGGCCGCCCCGTCCCGGTCGCCGCGCTGCCAGCGCGCGCGCACCTCGGCGGCGACCTCTGCCCAGCCCTGCCGGCTGTAGGCCCGGTTGTAAAAATTCGTGCTCGACGATCCCATGCCGCCGAGGCTGAACGCCAGCTCTCTCTTGCGGCCCCCGAGCATGCCCCGCAACTCGTCTTCGTCTGCGGCAAAAGCGACTTCGGCGCCCTGGCAGATGTCGATGTCGGCGCGAGTACGGTCCGCGGCCGCCAGCCCGTCGTCGAGGTGCGAGAAGTAGGCCTCGCCGGCGCCTTCCGGAACAAAGCTGGTGCCCAGCCAGCCGTCGGCGACCCGGCCGGTCAACCGCAGCATCGCCGGTGACAGGGCGGCCAAATACACCGGAATGGAGTGCTCGGCGCGGATCGACAACCGCATCGGCACCGCCTCGCCGCCGGGCCGGGGAATTGCGAATTCGTTTCCCGCATAGGAGATTTTCCCACCGTCGAACGCCTGCCGCACGATGTCGATCGTCTCGGAGATGCGCGCCAGCGGTCGGCTGAACGAGGCACCGTGCAGGCCCTCGATCACCTGGGGGCCCGAGGCGCCCAACCCGAGCAGAAATCGCCCGTTCGAGAGGTTGGACAGCGTGATCGCGGTCTGGGCGACCACGACGGGTGACCGGGTGCCGACCTGGAGGACGCCGGAACCCAGCAGCATCCGCTCGGTCCGCGCCGCCAGGTAGCCCAGCGCCGACGGCGCATCCGCGCCCCACGCCTCGGCCACCCAGCAGACGTCGAGACCCAGCTTCTCCGCCTCGACGACCAACGAAGTGACCGCGGCGATCTCGCTCCCGCCACCGGACAACTCGACCGTCGTGGCGGTCCGCATCACTGGACTCCGTGTTCGGCCAGCCGTTTGATCGCCGCCAGGGTATTTCCGATCGCGCCCTCGAACTCGCGCAGCCGCACGAACACAATCTTCTGTTCCTTGTCGGGCATCGACTCGATCGCCACCGACAGGCCCGACCGTCCCGGCCCCATTTGCATCCAGTAGTTCAGGACCGTGCCCCCGTCGCGGGGCGCCAGCCGGAATCGCCACATCGCCGCGGGGTCGTCGGGTTCGCCGACGGCCCAGGCGAATTCGTGCGGCTGATCGCAGGCGACGATCTGCGAGGTGCTGTCCCACTGCCCAAACGCGTCATGCTTGTTGTGTCCGATGAAGCGAGCGCCGACCCGCGGGCCATCGGATCCCTCGGCCCATTCCACCGCCTTCAGCTCGTCGCTGAACGCCGGCATCAGCGCGATGTCGGAGACCAGGCTCCAGACCCGGGCCGGGTCGGCGTCGATCCACGTCGAGGCTTCCACTGTCGGGGTATCCGCATAGCGCGCGCCGGTCCATTCCACGGACCTCATTGTGCCCCTGTCCAGGACCGAGGCAATGCCCGGACCGCGTCGAGTTACGCGGCGACCGGCTCGGGCTCGGGAGACTTCTCGGCGCTGGCTTTATGCACCCACGAGTCGGGGAAGGTCAGCCGGACGATCTTGCGAACGACGGTGCCGAACTGGCGCAGCAGCGGACCGCGGTTGTACGGGATGCCGTAGCGCTCGCAGATCCGTTGCACCTCGGGCGCGATCTCGCCATAGCGGCGGGCCGGCATGTCCGGGAACAGGTGGTGCTCGATCTGGTGCGACAGGTTGCCGGACAGCAGATGAAAGAACTTGCCGCCGGTGAGGTTTGCCGAGCCGAGGACCTGGCGGAAGTACCACATGCCGCGCGACTCGTCCTTGGTTTCCTCGACGGTGAATTCCTGTGTGCCGTCCGGGAAGTGGCCGCAGAAGATGATCATGTACGACCACACGTTGCGCATCAGGTTGGCGGTGAGGTTACCCGTGAAGACGAACGGCGCGAAGGGGCCGGCCAGCAGCGGGAAGGCGACGTAATCCTTGAGTGTCTGCCGACGGGTCTTCTTCCAGATGGCCCGCAGCACCTCGCGCTTGTCCTCGAGGCGGATCTCGCCGGAACGGATGCGTTCGGTTTCCAACTCGTGCAGCGCGACGCCATACTGGAACAACACCATCAGCAGGAAGGCGTAGATCGGGTTGCCGAGGAAGTACGGCTGCCACCGCTGGTCGTCGCTCATCCGCAGGATCCCGTAGCCGATGTCGCGATCCATTCCCACGATGTTGGTGTGGGTGTGGTGCATGTAGTTGTGCGAGTGCCGCCACTGGTCGGCCGGGCACGCCGTGTCCCACTCGAAGGTGCGACCGGAGATGGCCGGATCGCGCATCCAGTCGTACTGACCGTGCATGATGTTGTGGCCGATCTCCATGTTGTCCAGGATTTTCGCGACGCCGAGCATGCCGGTGCCCAGCAGCCAGGCCGGGGGCAGGAACAGCAGCACGCGCCCACCGACCTCGAGCGCGCGCTGGGCCTTGATGACGCGGCGAATGTAGTCGGCGTCCTTTTCGCCGAGGTCTGCCATCACGCGTTCCTTGATGGCGTCGAGTTCGCGGCCGAATGCGTCAGCCTGCTCGGGTGTCAGGGTTATTGTGTTCTGTGTCATGGTATTTCCTTCCAAGTGTTAGAGAGACATGTCCACGTCACCGACCGGAACGGACACGCAGATCTGCACATCCTCGTCGGGAGCGGTCGAGACCGCACCGGTGATCAGGTTGCGCACGGTACCGGCGGTTTTGCGCCGTGTGCAGGTGTGGCAGATGCCCATCCGGCATCCGTTTTCCGGGGTGAGGCCAGCCGATTCGGCCTGTTCCAGCAGCGGGCGTCCGTCGTCGACGACGTCAACGCCACTGTCGGAGAACGTGACTCGGCCGCCCGACGGATTCTCGGGTGCGTCGAGGGCCGGTGGGACGAAGCTTTCCGTGTACACGTTGTCGCAGTGCGATTGGACCGCTTCGACCAAAGCCGCTGGCCCACACACGAATACCGCGTCCGGTGACGGCATCGCGGTGGCCAGGTGTTCCGCGCCGAAGCGTCCGCTCAGGTCGCCGCCCTCCGAACGGGAGTAACCGTGCAGCACGCGCACCGACGGCATCGCGGCCAGCTCGTCGCGGTAGCAGGCCTCGGCGGGTGTGCGGGCGTAGTGCACGAAGGCGACGTCGCCGGGATGCCCCTGGGCGACCAGGGTGCGCAGCATCGCCATCACCGGGGTGATCCCGCTTCCCCCGGAGACGAAGAGGATTCGCCGCGGGCGTTGGGGACCGCGCGCCGGCAACGTGAAGTCGCCGCCGGCGCCGGCCAGACCGACCACCATGCCGCGGCGGGCGTGTTCGTACAAATAGTTCGAGACCAGGCCTCCCTCGTGCCGGCCGATGGTCAACTCGAGGGTTGCCGCGCCTTCGGCGTTGGCCGGGGAATAGCAGCGGGTGTGCCGGCGCCCATCGATCTCGACGGTCAGGTTGACGTATTGACCGGCCTTGACGGTGTGGGCGGCCAGGAAGTTGTCGTTGGGAGTCAGGGTGAGCGTGACGCTGCGGGGCGTGGTCCGGCGCACGTCGGTCACTTTGGCGCGGGCTTCGCCCAGCGTCCACGTCGGTGCCACCAGCTCGGTGTAACGATCGACGCCGTGCGGACCGGTCAGCAGGTCTAGTAGCTCTGAACCCAACACGCGTTGCCGGAGCGTCCGAGCGAGGACGCGGCCAGGAGACTGAGCGGTTTGAGTAAACATATGTACACCGTGCGGCGGCAACTGCCAGGTAGTCAAGGGTTTAGTGGCTGTATGTGGTAGGGTTCACACAGTGAACAGCCGTACTCCTAGCTCACGGGTACGCGGCTCCGGACGCGAGCGCTCGCGGGAAAGCCAGTCGCGCGAGGAACGCAAGGAGGCGACGCGTCGCGCCATCATCGGCGCGGCGCTCAAGCTCCTACAGGACCGCAGCTTCTCCAGCCTGAGCCTGCGCGAGGTGACCCGCGAGGTCGGGATCGTGCCGGCGGCGTTCTACCGCCACTTCGAGTCGATGGAGGCTCTCGGCCTGGTACTGATCGACGAGTCGTTTCGCAGCCTGCGTGACACCTTGCGCGACGCCCGCGCCGGGAAGCTGGACCCTAACCGGGTGATCGAATCGTCCGTCGAGATCCTGGTCGCCAGCGTGGCCGACAGGCGCGAACACTGGAGACTCATCGGCCGCGAGCGTAACAGCGGCCTGTCCGTGCTGCGATACGCCATTCGCACCGAGATCCGGCTGATCACGTCCGAGCTGGCCACCGACCTGGCGCGGTTCCCGGGGCTGAACAAGTGGACCACCGAGGATCTCAACGTGCTGGCGACCCTGTTCGTCAACGCCATGATCGTCATCGCGGAGGCCATCGAAGATTCGCAGAGCATCGAGGCGACCGAGGACATCCGGCGTCTCGCCGTCAAGCAGTTGAGGATGATCGCGACCGGCATCGCCGGCTGGCGAAGCACTCCCTGATCACGCCGGCTGCAGTAAACAGACGAGCACTGACTTACTCATCGACAACGTCGTACAGCGAATCGCCGTCTTCCGGGGTTCCGTCGATCTGGCCCCGATGCGCGCGCCGCGGACCGCCGTCGACCGGCTCGATGGCGTCGGGCACATCGGGCTCCTCGGCGGCCAGCCGATCGTCGAGGGATTCGCCCTCGCGTTCTTCTCTCGCCGTCATGCCGAAGCGATCGGCCTCGCTCCAACCCTCGGGGGGATCGACGACGATGTCGCCGTCGTCGTTGCGCAATTCATCCGAGTCGGTACCTTCGCTCGGGTTCAGGGTGTCACCCGGGCCGCCCTCTGCGGGAAAGTCCGCGGGATCCACCAGTTCGTCGGCTTGGGGGTTCTCGCTCATGCCGAAACGGTTGCCCGCCGGATCGGGTGGCTAAACGCGGGTGAGCCGCGCCCTCCCGCCGAACCGCCGACCCGCTACCGCGGCGCCCGCCACATGGTCCACATGCTCGGACCGCCGTCCGGCAGCACGATCTCACGGGTGACGGTGAAGCCGAAACGCTCGTAATACGGCACGTTTTCGGATTTGGTCGACTCGAGATAGGCCGGACAGTATTCGGCGTCGCAACGGTCCAGCCGCGACCTCATCAGGGCTCGACCGAAACCCGCGCCGCGGACCGCCGGATCGCTGCCGATGACCGCAAGATACCAATGCGGTTCCTCGGGATGGACGCCCTTCATCAATTCCTGGACCGCTCGCCCGCGCATCGAGCGCAGGCCGAACACCCGCAGGAACGCCGGCGTCATCGCAAGCTGCGCACGCTGCGTTTCCTGCCACTGATCGGGCGGATCCCACAGCGCCGCGGCACCGATGCCCGCGTCCTCGCAAGCCACCTCCACCCCGCCGCGGGCCAGGTGGTGGTGGCGGGTCATCGTCGCAAACATCCGGGTCAGGTGCGCGGTCCGCTTGTCCCGGTCGGGAATCAGCCAGATCATCACCGGGTCGTCGTAGAACGCGCGCGCTAGCGTGCGCGACAGCTCGCGGACATCGGCCTTGACGGCCGGTCGGACCTGCGGGGTCATCCGCATCACGCTAGTGCGTGTGAGGCCCGGTGGGACGGGTATGCCGATCCGGTGACCGGCATCTCACGGCGAGCGTTCGGGCGGGTGGCAGCCGGTGCGGGCATGCTCGGATCTGTCGGATTGGCGGACGGATGCGCGAAACCGGCTGGCGAACATGGCAAGTCCAGCGATGCGTCGCCGCCGGCGGGCAAGGGCGTGGGCTTCGTTCTCTCTCACGAACAGTTCCGCACCGACCGGCTGGTGGCACAGGCCCAGGCGGCCGAACGGGCCGGCTTCCAATACGTGTGGGCCAGCGACCACCTTCAGCCGTGGCAGGACAACCAAGGCCATTCGATGTTCCCGTGGCTGACGCTGGCGCTGGTCGGCAGCGCCACCAGCCGCGTCTCATTCGGCACCGGGGTGACCTGTCCGACCTACCGCTATCACCCCGCCACGGTCGCCCAGGCCTTCGCCTCCCTGGCAATCCTCAACCCGGGCAGGGTGTTTCTGGGAGTCGGCACCGGTGAACGGCTCAATGAACAGGCCGCCACCAACGCCTACGGCAACTACGCCGAGCGACACGACCGGCTGGCCGAAGCGATCGACCTGATCCGCCAACTGTGGAGTGGCTGGCGGATCTCTTTCTCCGGACGCTATTTCCAGACGGATTCACTGAAGCTTTACGACGTTCCGGCCATGCCCCCACCGATCTTGGTGGCAGCCGCCGGCCCGAAGAGCGTGCGGCTCGCCGGACAGCGGGGGGACGGCTGGATCACCCAGGCCCACGATGTAACGGACCCAAAACTGTTGGCGGCCTTCGCTGCCGGTGCACGGGACGCCGGCCGCGATGCGCGCACCCTGGGCAAGCGCGCCGAACTGTTCGCGGTCGTCGGCGATAACGCCGAGGCGACCCGCGCCGCCACGCTGTGGCGCTTCACGGCCGGTGCGGTCGACCAGCCCAATCCCCGCGAGATCCAGCGCGCGGCCGAGGCCAACCCCATCGACAAGGTGTTGGCCGGCTGGACCGTCGGCACCGACCCGGCCCCCCATATCGGCGCCGTGCAGCGGGTGCTCGACGCCGGGGCCGTCCCCTTCCTGCACTTTCCCCAAGACGACCCGCTCGCCGCCATCGAGTTCTACCGCGCCAATGTTTTGCCCAAGTTGCGCTGAACATGACCGTGCGGGTTACGAGCAGTGGGCAGATCATGCACAATCGGGATCCTATGGACTTTTCAGACCAGGGTTCCCGACACGAGCTGGCCGTGCGAATGGCCGAGCTCGCCCGCGGGATCGCCGCCCCGCGCAGTCTCGAACAGGTGCTGGCCGAGGTGACCGCCATGGCGGTGGAAGTGATACCGGGAGCCGACATCGCGGGAGTTCTGCTGGTGAAGCGGGGCGGCGAGTTCGAATCGGTTGCCGACACCGACAGCCTGGCCGCGCAGCTCGACAAGCTGCAGCACGACTTCGGTGAGGGGCCCTGCGCCGAGGCCGCCCTGCAGGAGACGATCGTGCGCAGCGATGACCTCCGTAGCGAGACGCGCTGGCCTCAGTACGCGCCCGCGGCGGTAGAACTCGGTGTGCTCAGCAGCATGTCCTTCAAGCTCTACACCGCGGACCGCACCGCCGGCGCGCTGAACCTATTCGGCCATCAAGCCAATGTGTGGGACACCGAAGCCGAGACCGTCGGGTCCGTGTTCGCCGCGCACGCCGCCGCGGCGATCCTGGCTGGAAGCCATGCGGAACAACTGCATTCGGCGGTATCGACTCGAGACCGTATCGGTCAGGCCAAGGGCATCATCATGGAACGCTTCGGCGTGGATGACGTGCGGGCCTTCGACTTGCTGCGGACGCTCTCCCAGGAGAACCAGATGAAGTTGGTCGACATCGCGCAGCGGATCATCGATACCCGCGGCGAGCGCGAATAGGTCCTCGCCGACCCCAGGCGATCGCCCGGTTCTAGGATGGGGTGGCTTCATCAACGAGTCCGGCGCGGCGTTGCGCCGGGGATTGGTTGGCCACGGTGTGGGACTTCGAGACAGACCCCGAATACCAGGCAAAGCTGGACTGGGTCGAAAAATTCATGGCCGAAGAGCTGGAACCGCTCGACCTGGTCGCCCTCGACCCGTATGACAAACAGAACGCCGAGATGATGGCCATCCTGCGGCCGCTGCAGCAGCAGGTGAAGGACCAGGGTCTGTGGGCCGCGCACCTGCGCCCGGAGCTGGGCGGTCAGGGCTTCGGCCAGGTCAAGTTGGCACTGCTCAACGAAATTCTCGGACGTTCCCGTTGGGCGCCTTCGGTGTTCGGCTGTCAGGCGCCGGACTCCGGCAACGCCGAGATCCTTGCGCTGTTTGGCACCGACGAGCAGAAGGCGCGCTACCTGCAGCCGTTGCTGGATGGCGAAATCACCTCGTGCTATTCGATGACCGAACCACAGGGTGGCTCGGATCCCGGGATGTTCGTGACGAGCGCGATCCGCGACGGAGACGACTGGGTCATCAACGGGGAGAAGTGGTTTTCCAGCAACGCCAAGCACGCGTCGTTCTTCATCGTCATGGCGGTGACCAAGCCCGACGCGCGCACGTACGACAAGATGTCGCTGTTCATCGTCCCGGGCGAGACCCCGGGCATCGAGATCATTCGGAATGTCGCGGTGGGAGGCGAGTCAGGCAAGCACGGCTCGCACGGATACGTCCGCTACAACGATGTGCGCGTGCCCGCCGATCACGTGCTGGGCGGCGAGGGACAGGCGTTCATGATCGCCCAGACCCGACTCGGTGGCGGCCGGATCCACCATGCGATGCGGACGATTGCGCTGGCGCGCAAGGCATTTGACATGATGTGCGAGCGTGCGGTATCGCGCCAAACCAGGCACGGGAAACTGGCTGACTTCCAGATGACCCAGGAGAAGATCGCCGACAGCTGGATCCAGATCGAGCAATTCCGATTGCTGGTGCTGCGCACAGCATGGTTGATCGACAAGCACCACGACTACCAGAAGGTGCGGCGCGACATCGCGGCGGTGAAGGTCGCCATGCCGCAGGTACTCCACGACGTCGCGCAGCGGGCCATGCACCTGCACGGGGCGCTCGGCGTCTCCGACGAGATGCCCTTCGTCAAGATGATGGTCGCGGCCGAGTCGCTGGGTATCGCCGACGGCGCCACCGAGCTGCACAAGATGACGGTGGCCCGTCGCACCCTGCGCGAATACGAGCCCGTGACAACGCCTTTCCCGTCAGCTCATATCCCGACCCGGCGAGCGGAAGCCCAGGCGTGGCTGGCCGAACGCCTGGAACACGCGGTCGCCGAGTTCTGACGAGCCGCCCCTGGGGCGCTTGGCGCTAGGCGACGAAGCGAACCACGCTTTCGGCGACGCACGCCGGCTTGGCCGACCCCTCGATCTCGACGGTGGTCGAGATGGTCGCCTGCACGGCGCCGTTACCCACGTCATCGACGCTGACCAATGAGCTTTGCGCGCGTACCCGCGAGCCGACCGGGACCGGCGCGGGGAAACGAACCTTGTTGAGGCCGTAGTTGATTGCCAGCTTGATGCCGTTGACGGTGTAGATCTGGTGCTGCAGCCGCGGCAACAGCGCCAAGGTCATGAAACCGTGGGCGATGGTCTTGCCGAACGGGCCGGACGCCGCCCGCTCAGGGTCGACGTGGATCCACTGGTGGTCGCCGGTCGCGTCGGCGAACAGGTTGACGTCGTCCTGGGTGATCGTGACCCAGTCGCTGTGACCCAGGGCCTCGCCCGCCGCGGCGGTGAGGTCGGCGACTGATTCGAAGGTGCGCATCGGGTGTTCTCCTTGGTTTCGGCTGCTAACAATAGCGTCGGGGTCCGGCGCCATCGTCATCGCCCGACACCGCCGTACGGGTGAGCCCCCCTCCGTCGCGCGCCGCCGCGGGCGAGGAGGACGGCTCGTACGTGGGGGCGGCGGGTTCTGATGACACATTCGATGCCGGCGAAACCGGAGCGGAAGCACGAAGCGAAGACGGCTGACGTTCGCGCGCTGACGCCGCGGCTTCCGCTGGACCGCGCCGCCCATCCTTAGGCGAGTCCGTACAGCACCACCGCGGTGCCCGCGATCACGAGCGTGCCGGCCGTCAGCACTCGGTGCCGATCTTGTATCCAACGTCTCAGCCGGTCGAGTCGTGGATCAATTCGTGGACCGAAAACGACGTAAGCCAGGATAGGCGCGGCCACAGTCGAATTCGCCAGGATGGCGTAGTAAGCGACGGCGACCACCGCGTTGGCACCGGTCAAGCCGGCAGAGGTGATCTGCAATCCGACGGCCGCGCTGGCGGCCAGCACTTTGGGATTGGCCAGCATCGGAAACATTCCAATGCCTGCCGCCACCCCGGGCGTAATCCGGCCAACCCTGCCGTCCCATCCCGGGCGGCCGGCCGAACGGCGGCGCCGCCACAGCTGCACCCCCAACGCCACCAGGACCACGCCGCCGGCCATGGCCACCCAGTCGGCCCACGGGGGTGCCGGCCCGAGCAGCATGTCGAACAACCGCGGAACGCGCATGAACGCGATCGTGAGCGTGCCCACCGATACCAATCTCCCCAGAAGATAGGCGACGCTGGAGGTAAAAGGCCGCTCATTGTGAACAAGCAGCAATAACGACAGCACAATGGGCACAGGCGAAAGTGCGATCACCACTGCCGGTGCAGTCAGCCTCGCCGACATCAGCCCTGAAAGCACCGACAAATCAACCCCTTTCAGGTAGGACGCGCGGTCTCTTCTCCCCACCTGAGCAGTGCCGCGTTCGCCAGGCAATCACGGTGACGCGGGGCGGGGCGGGTTACCCGAGCGCGCCGATCGCCGCTTGCAGCCTGGCGGTGGCCTCGTCCGCGACGTCTTGCAGGGCCCCCTGCTCGCCCGTCACTTTGACCATGAGTTGCGGATCCATCGCCTCGACCAGGACCGCATCGCCATCGCCGGCGGGATCGGATCGCACCACCACATTGCACGGCAGTAACTGGCCGATCTGGCGGTGGATGCCCAACGCGCGATGCGCCAACCCGGGGCTACAGGCGCCCAAGATGAGGTAGTTTTCCATTTCCTCGCCGAGCTTTTGCTTCAGCGTCGCTTTCACGTCGATCGTGGTCAGTACGCCAAAACCCTGATCGGCCAGTGCCTTTGTCGTCCGATCCACCGCGTCCTCGAACGAGGTGTGCAGCGTGGTGCTCAACCCTGATGTCATGTGCTTCTCCTCTGTTTACCCTTACGCGACTGTCCGAGATTTCGCCGCGTACCGCGGCTAGGCCGCAGCACGTGGCCGTTGCAACTGAGCGAACTGCGGGGTTGCGGCCAACGTCGCGACCGCATCGAACAGCGCGGTGGCGGCCTCGGCCTCCGGTGGCGCGGTCAGGACCGGCCCGAAAAATGCGTGTTCGCCGATCCGCAGAATCGGGCTGCCTCCGGTTTCGCCCAGCGCCTCTTGCCCCGCCTGATGCTGCTGCCGTACCAGCTCGTCGAGGGACGCGTCCGACACGGCGGCGGCGACGGCGCCGCGGGCGCCGACCGTCATCAAGACGTGCGCGACGAGATTGGCATCGAGGGCTTCTGAACGGTCGAAGTATCGCTCCCCGAAGGCGAAATACGCGGCTACCCATCCGGCGGTTCCCTGTTCGCGGGCTATGGCGGTCATCAGCCGGCCGATCTGTTGCGAGTCACGCATCCGGGCCTGCTGGGCTTGCGGCAGTTCGCGTCCCTCGTTCAGAACCGCCAGGCTCATCAGTCGCCAATCGACGGCCAGTCCCGCATTCTCGGCCACGGCGCGCAGCCAACGTGCGGTGTTCCACGAGAATGGACACACCGGGTCTAGCCACAGCGTCACCTTCGGTTCAGGCTGATCCCTCTCAGCAGAGGACATTTGGCCCTTCCCCTTCCGTAGCAGCCAGGCCGTCAGGCCAGGCTCAAGAACAGCTTCTCCAGTTCATCGATCGACAGCGCCGGCTGATCGTCCGATCGCGCGATGCAGTCGCGTAAACCGGACGCGATGATTTTGAAGCCGGCGCGATCCAGCGCCCGCGATACCGCAGCCAACTGGGTGACGACGTCTTTGCAACTACGTCCCTGCTCGATCATCGCGATGACGCCCCCGAGCTGACCATGCGCTCGACGCAACCGGGCCAGGATGGCAGCCATGTCGCCGGCGTCGTGCCTGACGACATCGGCCTTGGCCGGAGAATTCGCGTGCACTTCGGTTACCATGACTCATTCATACCATACCCCGCTGGGTATAGCATGCAGGCGTGACAATACCCCCAGGGGTATGGTATTTGTTGAGTTGCGGCCCAAGCAACGGCTCGTGCGTACCTCATCCCGCGATGACGTGAGGCGTGTGCCCACCGGCCCTCGGGTGCGGGCCAAATGGCTCTATCAGCTGCGGCGACCCCGACTGAAACTCCCTAACAAGACCAGGTCGGGGAGGGAAAGGAAACGTCAGTGTCCACCCTTCTCAAACGGGCTTGGGTGCCGCTCGTCGTCGTGGCGGCAGTTGCCCTCGGCGGTGTCGCGGTCGACCGGCTCCGCGGCGTTTTCGGCTCCGACGCGATCTTTACCGCGACGGGCAGCAGCGCCGAACCACTGGAGTCCTCGCACATCAAACGAGTGACCTACGACGTCTACGGACCCAGCGGCACAACAGGAACCGTGAGCTACCTCGACACGAACGCGCAGCCGAAACAGGCGGACTTCACCACCCTGCCGTGGACCCTCACCGTCACGACAACCGTGCCCGCCGTGATCGCCAGCGTGGTGGCGCAAGGCGATAGCGATGACATCGGGTGCCGCATCACCGTCAACGGTGAGATCAAGGACGAACGGTCCTCGGCTGGACACCACGCCCAAACCTCCTGTCTGGTGAAAGCCGGATGAACGCCGACAACGACGCTCGTCCGCGATTCATGCGATTCGTCCGCAGATTCGCCGTGCCGATCCTTGTGGCATGGCTGCTGTTGACCGTCGCGCTCAATGTGCTTGTGCCGCCGATCGAGTCGGTCGCGCGAAATCACGCAGTGACGATGTCGCCGCAAGACGCGCCGGCGATGATCGCCGCCAAGCGCATCGGCGCGACATTCCACGAGTCGGATTCCGACAGCATCGCGATGATCGTTTTGGAGGGCGACAAGCCGCTTGGCGACGAAGCGCACCGCTATTACGACGGCTTGGTGAAGAAGCTGGCGGCCGACCCCGGGCACGTGCAGCACGTCCACAACGTGTGGGGAGATCCGCTCACCGCCGCCGGCGTCCAGAGCCGCGACGGCAAAGCCGCCTACGTCCAACTCAATTTGGCCGGCAACCAGGGCAGCACCCAGGGCAACGAATCCGTGGACGCGGTACGGACGACCGTCGACAAGTCGGCGCCACCCAAGGGGCTCGACGTCTACGTCACCGGCCCGGCGCCGCTGACGACGGACATGAACGAGGCCGCCGACAAAAGCATGTTCAAGATGATGGGCGTGACGGGCGTGGTCATCATGATCATGCTTTTCATCGCCTACCGCTCCATCAGCACGGTGCTTCTGGTTCTCGTGATGGTGGGTTTCGAGATGGGCACGGCCAGAGGGCTCGTCGCGCTCCTGGGGAACTCCGGCCTGCTGGGCTTCTCGACGTTCGTCGTTGCGATGTTGTCCTCGTTGGCGATTGCGGCCGGAACCGACTACGCGATTTTTCTCATCGGGCGCTACCAGGAGGCGCGTCAGGCCGGCCAGGACCGAGAAGCGGCCTATTACACGATGTTTCGGGGGACATCGCACATCATCTTGGGCTCGGGGTTGACGATCGCCGGGGCGACGTTCTGCCTGCACCTGGCGCGTCTGTCGTACTTCAAGGCGCTGGGCATTCCTTCGGCTCTGGGGTTGCTCGTCGTCGTCGCCGGGGCGATGACCGCCGCGCCCGCCGTTGTCGCGGTCGCCAGTCGGTTCGGCTTGCTCGACCCGAGAAGGACCATCAAGACCCGCGGGTGGCGCCGTATCGGCGCCGCCACCGTGCGCTGGCCGGGCCCGGTGTTCGCGGCCTCGCTGGTCCTCGCGATCGTCGGCATCCTGATCATGCCGACCATGAAAATCAGCTACAACGATCGCTTCTACATCCCCGGCAGCTTGCCATCGAACGTCGGATACGCGGCGGCGGAACGCCATTTCACCGCCGCGACAATGAATCCCGACATCCTCATGGTCGAGAGCGATCACGACATGCGCAATAGCGGCGACATGATCATCCTGGACAGGATCGCCAAGGACGTCTTTCGGTCGCCGGGAATCGCGATGGTACAAGGCATCACCCGCCCGCTGGGCGGGCCGATCGAGCACACGTCGATCCCGTTCCAGATCAGCGCCCAATCGATCCCGATCCAACAGAACCTTCAATTCATGAAGGACCGGACGGCCGACATGCTCACGATGAGCGACGATCTCGGCGCCATGATCGCATCGATGGAACGGCTGCAGCGCTTGCTGGGGCAGATGAGCGGCACGACGCACCACATGGTCGGCGACATGCACGAGATGCAATCCACGCTGGAGCAGATGCGAGATAATCTGGCCGACTTCGATGATTTCGCGCGGCCGTTCCGCAACTATTTATATTGGGAACAGCACTGTTTCAACATCCCCGCGTGCTGGGCTTCGCGGTCGGTGTTCGAGGCGATCGACGGTGTGGACAAGTTCAGCGAGGACATGAGGACGCTGATCAAGGACCTGAACGATGTCGACGCGGTGTTGCCGCAGATGCTCGCGCAGTTTCCGCCGATCATCGCGGTGGCGAAGTCCATGCAAGGGACTTTGCTCACCATGCACGGCAGCTTCTCGGGTCTGGTCACCCAAATGGCTCAGATGACCGATACAGCCAGCGCGATGGGCCAGGCCTTCGACGCCTCCAGGAGCGGCGACTATTTCTACCTTCCCCCGGAAGCGTTCCAGAACCCTGACTTTCAGCGCGGCCTGAAACTCTTCCTTTCGCCGGACGGCAAGGCCGCGCGCTTCATCATCACCCACGATGCGGATCCGGCAACGCCAACCGGCATCTCAGCGGTCAAGCCGGCGCTGGCCGCCGCCCAGCAAGCCGTGAAGGGAACCACCCTGACCGGAGCAAAGTTCTACCTCGCCGGCACGGCGGCAATCTACCGCGACATTCAGGCGGGTTCCCAATACGACCTGCTGATCGTCGGAACAGCGGCCCTGACACTGATTTTCGCCGTCATGTTGATCATCACCCGCGCCTTGATCGCGTCCGTGGTGATCATCGGGACGGTGCTGCTGTCGCTGGGTGCCGCGTTCGGGCTGTCGGTGCTGGTATGGCAACACCTCTTGGGCTTGGAGTTGAACTGGATCGCCCCGGTGTTCGGGTTGATCATTTTGCTGGCCGTCGGATCCGACTACAACCTGTTGCTCGTGTCTCGGTTCCAGGAGGAGATCGGCGCCGGCCTGAGGACAGGCATCATTCGCTCGATGGGCAGCACGGGCGGCGTCGTCACCGCGGCCGGCCTGGTCTTCGCCTTCACCATGATGTCGATGGTCGCCAGCGACCTGCGTTCCATCGGCCAGGCCGGCAGCACGATCGGCCTCGGTTTGCTCTTCGACACCCTGATCGTGCGCTCCCTGATGACACCGTCCATCGCGGCGCTGCTCGGACGCTGGTTCTGGTGGCCGCTACGAGTACGCCAGCGGCCGGGTCGGCTACCTGCCCCGACAATTCGGACCGCGTCGACCCGTTCGTTCGCCTCTTCTCGATGAGGCCGCGGACGCACTAACGGCCCAGGGCCGTAATGGGAACCACACCGACCCCGATTGGTGCAGGATGGTCCTGTGCGGCTGCTCCTGATCGCCGATACCCACGTCCCGCGACGCGCCCGCGACCTGCCCGCACAGGTATGGGATGAGGTCGCGGGAGCCGATGTGGTCATACACGCCGGCGATTGGGTAGCGCCCGAATTGCTCGACGAGCTACAAACCAGGGCCACTCGACTGGTGGCGTGCTGGGGAAACAACGACGGTCCGGCGTTACGGGCGCGGCTGCCCGAGCGCGCGGACGTGACCTTGGCGGGTGTGCGATTCACGGTCGTGCACGAGACCGGCGCCGCGGCCGGCCGCGAAGCCCGGATGTCGCGACTGCACCCGGACACCCAGGTGTTGGTGTTCGGGCATAGCCACATCCCCTGGGATAGCACCACCGCGACCGGGTTGCGCATGCTCAATCCGGGGTCGCCGACGGATCGCCGCCGCCAACCCTTCTGCACGTATATGACCGCTGACGTCGACGACGGCGCCATGACCGGCGTCGTTCTGCATCGCCTTCCCAAGTAGCGGGTACATCCGGTAGGCAAAGCCTCTTCACATAAATAGCTCGGCTACAGAGGTATCATGGCGGAAGTGAAAGCACGCACCGATGTCGCGACCGACCTGTTCGGCGTGGTCGGCCGGTTCCGACGGCAACTACGCAGGTCGGCCGGACGCGCGTTCGATTCGTCGCGACTTTCCGAATCGCAATCCGAGCTGCTGTGGCTGGTCGGACGGCGTCCGGGGATTTCGGTCGGCGTCGCCGCCGCCGAACTCGGGCTCGTCCCCAACACCGCCTCGACCCTGGTCACCAAGCTGGTGTCCGACGGACTCCTGCGCCGCACCGCCGGAGACACGGACCGCCGGGTGTGCCGGCTCCAGCTCGCCGAGGCCGCCCAACAGATCCTCGACGCGTCGCGCGCCGCGCGGCGCGCCTTGCTGTCCGAGGTGCTCGACGAACTTGACGCGGACGAAATCGAGTCTTTGGCAAAGGGATTGGAGGTGCTCGACACCATGACCCGAATACTCCAGGAGCGACGATCATGAGCGGATCGCTGCCGATGGCCGTCGACGCCAGGCATCTGACCTACCGCTACGGCCAGTTCACCGCCGTCGATGACGTGACATTGCGCGTTCGGCCCGGTGAAACCATGGGGCTGCTGGGGCCCAATGGCGCCGGAAAGACGACTATGGTCCGGATGCTGACGACGTTGGCCCCGGTGCGGCAGGGCGAACTGCACGTTTTCGGCATGGACGCGCGCCGCCAGACCACCGATATCAGAAGCAACATCGGCTATGTGCCGCAACAGCTTTCGATTGAGCCCGCATTGACAGGGCGGCAGAACGTGGAATGGTTCGCGCGGCTGTACGGTGTGCCGCGCGCCGAGCGCTCCGATCGCGTCGATGAGGCGCTGGCCGCCATGGACCTTTCGGACGTGGCCGGCCGGATGGCGTCGACCTACTCCGGCGGCATGGTTCGTCGACTTGAGGTGGCGCAGGCGCTGGTCAACCGCCCGTCACTGCTGGTGCTGGACGAACCGACCGTGGGGCTGGACCCGATCGCGCGCGACGGCGTCTGGTCGCAGGTGCGAAAGATGCAGGCCCGGTTCGGCATGACGGTGCTGCTGACCACCCATTACATGGAGGAAGCCGACGCGCTGTGCGATCGGGTGGCGCTGATGCACCACGGCGCCTTGCGGGCCGTCGGCGCGCCTGAGGTGTTGAAGGCCCGGATATCCAAGGTGTCGCCGGGCGCCACGCTCGAGGATGTGTTCCGCCACTATGCGGCATCGGATCTGGACGCGGCATCGGATTTGGACGCGGCATCGCGTTTGCACGACGAAGCAGCATCGCCGCCGACACCCGGGTCCCTTCGGGAAATCCGTTCCAGCAGAAGGGTGGCGCGCCGTGTCGGTTGATGGCGCCGCGGCGGGAACATTGGTCCGCGCGCCGCGGGGATGGCAGCGCGTTGGCGCCCTGTCCAGTCGCATCGGGGCATTCGCGATCGTCGAACTGCAGAAACTGCAACATGACCGGACCGAACTCGTCACCCGGATGGTGCAGCCGGCGCTGTGGCTGCTGGTTTTCGGTACCACGTTCAGTCACTTACACGTCATCGCAACCGGATCGGTGTCGTATCTGGCCTTTCTGGCGCCGGGGATCATCGCCCAGTCGGCGTTGTTCATCTCCATCTTCTATGGGATACAGATCATTTGGGATCGGGACGCCGGTGTGCTCGCCAAGCTCATGGTGACGCCGGCGCCGGCGTCGGCGCTGATCACCGGCAAGGCCTTCGCGGCCGGCGTGCGTTCGGTGGCCCAGGTTGTCGGCGTGATGGCGCTGGCATATCTGATGCGCGTCGGCCTGACGATCAATCCCCTGCGGATCGTGGCAGCGATGGGCGTCGTCATGCTCGGCGCCGCGTTCTTCGCCTGCCTGTCGATGACGCTGGCCGGCCTGGTGCGCAATCGCGATCGGCTGATGGGCATCGGACAGGCGATCACGATGCCGTTGTTCTTCGCCTCCAACGCGCTGTACCCGGTTGACGTGATGCCGGCGTGGTTGCGCGTGCTGAGCAGGGTCAATCCCCTCAGTTACGAGGTTGACGCGCTGCGGGCGCTGCTGATCGGCACCCCCTTCAACCCGGTCGGCATCGTCGTGCTGGCGGTGGCGGCGGTGCTCGGAATAGCTGCGGCGTCAACGCTTTTGCGTCGCCTCGTCGCCTAGGCTCCGCCAGCGCGGTAGCGGATGCGTTATCGCGCCGCAAGATGGCGGCACGGTTCCGAGAGCCGATCGTGACCGGAAAGTGATGATTTCTGGCCGACTCTCAATCGTTAGCCAACCGCGATCTGTCGCCGCGGCCATGACAACCGATTTTGGCCCTTCCGCTGTGTTTCACTCCCCGAGAACAGATTCCACCGCATGGTGCGGCAGATGAAAGTTGGGATGGGTAGAGAGCTATGTCGTTCATCGAAAAGGTGCGAAAGTTGCGTGGCGCGGGGGCTACCATGCCGCGCCGACTCGCGATTGCGGCCATGGGGGCCTCCCTGCTGTCCGGTCTCGTCGCCGCCACCGGCGGCTTCCCCACCGCGGGGGCCTTCTCAAAGCCGGGGCTTCCAGTCGAGTACTTGGAGGTGCCGTCGCCGTCGATGGGCCGCAACATCAAGGTGCAGTTTCAGGGCGGTGGGCCGCACGCGGTGTACCTGCTCGACGGCCTGCGCGCGCAGGAGGACTACAACGGCTGGGACATCAACACCCCGGCGTTCGAGGAGTTCTACCAGTCCGGCCTTTCGGTGATCATGCCGGTCGGCGGCCAGTCCAGCTTCTACAGCAACTGGTACCAGCCGTCGTCGAGCAACGGCCAGAACTACACCTACAAGTGGGAGACATTCCTGACCCAGGAAATGCCGCTGTGGATGCAGGCCAACAAGCAGGTTTCCCCGGCGGGCAACGCCGCGGTGGGGCTGTCGATGTCGGGTGGTTCAGCGCTGATCATGGCTGCGTACTACCCGCAGCAGTTCCCTTACGCCGCCGCCCTGTCCGGTTTCCTCAACCC
>NZ_JAICZA010000056.1 GCF_025933915.1 Mycobacterium sp. | reverse complement strand
GCGCCCCAGCCCAGGTTGTACTTGCAGACGTTGACGGTGTTCAGCGCGGCGTGGAACGCCTCGGGGCCGCGGTGCAGGATGTCGGCCTCGGTCACCGGGTAGTCGCGCAGCGCGTAGTTGGCGACGTAGTTCTGCGAATTCACGACGTTCTTGATCAGGTGGTAGCGCTCGTGCTGGGAGTCGGCGGCGAAGAACACGTACTCGGCTTCGTTCTTCGAGCCGCCGGCGAACTTGCCGAAGGTGGAGACCATCCGGGCCACGTTGGCGTTGCCGATGTAGTACTTCTCCCCGGTGGCGCTCCATCCACCGTCAGACGGCGTGAGGTTCATGTCGGTCTGGTAGACGTCGGCGCCGTGCGTCTGCTCCGACAGGCCGAACGCGAACACCTCGCCGGCCTCGAGCAACGCGGCGGCCTTGCGCTTGGCGTCCTCGTTGGCGCTCATCCAGATCGGGCCCAGACCCAGGGCGGTGACCTGGAAGGGATACCAGTAATTCAGCCCGTAGAAGCCGACGATCTCGGCGAACGCGCTGATCCGGTAGGTGTCCCAGCGACAGGCCAAGTCATCCGAAGCGCCATGGGCGCTGGGCGTCAGCAACGACGCGAAGATGCGCTCGCGGCCGATGTGGTCCAAAAAGTCGGAGTACCACACCCGTTCGTGGTCGTCGGACTTCAACCGCGCCTTTCCCCGGGACTCGAAGAAGTCCACCGTCGCGGCCATGATCTCTGCAGAGCGGCGGTCTGGGTACTGGCGTTGCAAGTGGTGGGGATTGAGCAACATGGTGGGACTCCCAGCGGGTTCTCGACGAAGACGAGGGTGACGGTACTGCACCAGCGCGGCCGTCGGGGCACACCGGAACAAAACGACCCTGTTCGTCCGGTGCCAGTCCACCTAGCATCAGTCACGTGTCAGAACTCAATACCGCTCGCGGGTCCATCGATACCGCTCAGTTAGGCGTGACCCTCATGCATGAGCACGTGTTCATCATGACCACCGAGATCGCCGAGAACTATCCCGACGCATGGGGCGACGAAGAACGACGGGTGGCCGACGCCATCGACAGGCTCAACGAGCTGAAGGCCCGTGGCGTGGACACCATCGTCGACCTCACCGTGATCGGCCTGGGCCGTTACATCCCGCGCATCGCCCGGGTCGCGGCGGCGACCGAACTGAATATCGTTGTGGCGACCGGGCTTTACACCTACAACGACGTGCCGTTCTATTTCCACTACCTGGGTCCGGGCGCCGAGCTGGGCGGCCCGGAGATCATGACCGACATGTTCGTCCGCGACATCGAGCAGGGCATCGCCGACACCGGCATCAAGGCCGGCATCCTCAAGTGCGCCACCGATGCGCCCGGCGTCACCCCGGGCGTCGAGCGGGTGCTGCGCGCGGTCGCCCAAGCGCACAAGCGGACGGGGGTGCCGATCTCCACGCACACCCACGCCGGACTGCGGCGCGGCCTCGAACAGCAGCGGATCTTCGAATCCGAGGGCGTCGACCTGAGCCGGGTGGTCATCGGGCACTCCGGCGACAGCACGGACGTCGGCTACCTCGAAGAGCTGATCGCGGCCGGATCGTATTTGGGCATGGACCGGTTCGGCATCGACGCGATCTCGCCCTTCGAGGACCGGGTGAACATCGTCGCGCAGATGTGCGAGCGCGGTCACGCCGACAAGATGGTGCTGTCCCACGACGCCAACTGCTACTTCGACGCGCTGCCTGAAGAGCTGGTGCCACAGGTGATGCCGAACTGGCACTACCTGCACATCCACAACGACGTGATCCCCGCGCTCAAGGAGCGCGGCGTGACCGACGAGCAACTGCACACCATGCTGGTCGACAATCCGCGCCGCATCTTCGAGCAGACGGGCGCCTACTAAATGACCCAGGGTGAGCCGGCGCCCCCGATCGGCACCCAGATTTCACAGCTTGCCCAACTCGCTCCCGACGAGCCCGCGGTCACCTGTGACGGGGTGACGCTGACCCGTGCCGAGCTCGACCGCTCGACGAACCGGCTGGCCCGGGCCTACGCCGAGCGGGGCGTGGGTGTCGGCGACTACGTGACCATGGTGCTGCCGAACTCGGTCGAGTGGATCCAGGCCGCGGTGGCCTGCTGGAAGCTGGGCGCGGTCCCCCAGCCGCTGTCGGCGCGGTTGCCCGACGCGGAGTTGCAGGGCCTGCTGGACCTGCGGCCGTCCGCATTGCTGGTCGGGCGTGACGGTGATCATTTCGAATTCCCCAGTGTACCAGCGTGTTTCACCCCCGATCCGGCGCTGTCGGACGGCCCGCTGCCGGAAGCCGTATCACCGGTGTGGAAGGCGATGGGATCCGGCGGCAGCACCGGCCGGCCCAAGCTGATCGAAGCCGGCGGCGACAGCCGGATACCGCCGCTGATCGGCTATCCGCTGGGCGCCCAGGAGGGCGACACCACGTTGGTGCCGCTGCCGCTGAGTCACAACACCGGCTTCACCACCGCGACCATCGCGCTGCTGATGCGCCATCACCTGGTGCTGATGAGCCGGTTCGACCCGCACCAGTTCCTGCGGCTGATCACCGACCACCGCGTCACGTTCCTCACGACGGTGCCGACGATCATGCAGCGGACGCTGCCGGTCTACCACGGCGACCCGAGCTGCTACGACCTCTCCTCGCTGCGGCGGTTCTGGCACCTGGGGGCGCCGTGCCCGCCGGCCATAAAGCAGGCTTGGATCGATCTGCTGGGTGCGGAAAAGGTCTGGGAACTCTACGGCGGCACCGAATTACAGGCGCTGACCTTCATCTCCGGCGACCAGTGGCTGGCGCACCGGGGTTCGGTGGGCGTGGTGGTCGCCGGGGAGATGAAGGTGCTCGACGACGACGGCAACCCGTGTCCGCCCGGTGTGGTCGGCGAGATCTACATGCGGCCCGGCCCCGGTAGCGCGCCCACCTATCGCTACGTCGGTGCCACGGCGAAGAGCCGCGACGGCTGGGACTCGCTGGGCGATCTCGGCTATTTCGACGAGGACGGGTTCCTGTATCTGTCGGACCGGCGGGTCGACATGTTCACCGTCGGCGGCCGCAACGTCTACCCCGCCGAGATCGAGAACGCGCTGTCGGCGCACCCGGACGTGTTGTCCTGTCTGGTCGTCGGTGTCCCCGACCCGAACGCCGGTGACCTGGGTCAGGTGCCCTACGCCCTGGTGCACACGGCCGACGGCTCCACCCTGGACTGCGCGGGCGTGCAGGCGTTCCTGCGCGAACACCTGGCGGCGTACAAGGTTCCGCCCACCCCCGACTTCATCGAGTTCGTCGACACCCCGCTCCGCGACGACGCCGGCAAGGCCCGCCGGTCCGCGGTCCGGGCCCAGGTCATGCAGCGACTTCAGACCGCGGCAGCCGGGTGACCCGCGACCGCGCCGATTAGGGCGCGATCGCGTCCGCCTCCGCATCGACGGCCTCGGCGGCTTCGGCCGGCCTCTGGCGTTTCTCCCAGCGGCGCAAGGCTTCTCGGCAGGGCGACTCGACCAGCGCGTAGCTGACCGCGGCGATCGCGAACCCGAAGATCAGCGTCACCACCAACACCGTCGGCATGTTGCCGGTGAACGGGAACGTCCCGACGACCGGGAACACCATGGCCAACGCGGCCAGGTGCCAGATGAACAGGCCGTAGGACCAGCGGCCCAGGGTGACCATGGCGGCGGTGCCCAACAGCCGGTGACCGGTGTCGGGACGGTCCAGCACCAACGGCGCGACCAACGCGAAGGCCACCAGCGCGCCCATCGCGGTCTTCACCGCGAACTGGGCGGGCGTGCCGGGCACCAGGCCTTCCGGGCCGGCCAGTGGCGACGCCGCGACCAGGTAGGCCGCCACCGCGGCGACGCCCATCACCAGGCGATGGCGCGCGATGCGGTGCGGGAGCCCGACGCCGCTGTGGACCCACTCCGCCAGCAGCATGCCGGCGGCGAACCAGGAGAAGAACGCCGGCGGCCAGTTGAGCGGGTTGATGCCCTCGGCCCCGTGCCCCGGCACCCAGCCCCACGCCCAGCTGAGCGCCCCCAGCGCGGCGATCACCGGCACCCGCGCGCGCACCGGCAGGCGGCGGGCCAGCAGCGCGAGAACGGGCAGCGCCAGATAGAAGCTGACCTCGACCGACAGGCTCCACATCTGGGTCAGCCCACCGGTCAACGTGAGCGGCACATAGATCTGGGTCAGTGTGAGGTTGGCCAGCCACACCGTCGGACTCGCGTGATCGGCGTCGGGTAACAGGGTCAGGATCACGACGACCGCCACCACATAGGCGGGCATGATGCGCACGACCCTGGACCGCAGGTAGTGGCCGGTGCGCGGGCGGGCTCCCAGATCCCTTGCCGCCGCGGCATGCCCGCGCCACAGCAGGAACCCCGACAGCGCGAAGAACACCGCGACGGCGAGATCGAAGCGCCCGAACAGCCGGCCGGAGGCGCCGCTGGAGTGCCCGGTCTGGAAAGCGACGTGCGTGACCACCACGCCCATGGCCGCGCAGGCGCGCATGCCCTCCACCGCCGGCAGGAAGCTGCGCACCCCGCCCACCCGCTGGTCGTCGCTCACCACCACAGTGTGCCTGTGCCGGGTTGCCCGACGAATGGGTACACCCGAGGTACCCGCCCGCCCGAGCATCAGGTTCGTAAGCCGCCGCCTTAGTTTCTGCTGTTAGGGTCAGACGAGTTTGCCCCGGGCTGCTCGCTCGGGTCGGGTCGCGGCTGAGCAAAACAAGGGATCATGAGGAGGGCACAGCGACGTGAACCGAGCAGTCATGTTGCGGTTCGCCGCATGCGGGATCATCGGACTCGGGGCCGCCCTGCTGATCGCCGCGCTGCTGTTGTCGACGTACACCACCAGCAGGATCACCAAGGTCCCCCTGGACATCGACGCCACGCTGGTCGGTGACGGCACCGGGACGGCGCTGGACTCCGCGTCGTTGTCGACCGACCACGTCGTCGTCAACCAGAACGTGCCGCTGGTCGCCCAGCAGCAGATCAGCGTCGAGTCGCCCGCCAACGCCGACGTCGTCACGCTGCAGGTCGGAAGTTCGTTGCGACGCACTGACAAGCAGAAGGACAGCGGGCTGCTGCTGGCGATCGTCGACACCGTCACGCTCAACCGCAAGACCGCGCTGGCCGTCTCCGACGACACCCACGCCGGCGGCGCGATCCAGAAACCGCGCGCCGTCAACGACGAGAACCCGCCCACCGCGATGCCGCTGCGCCACGACGGGCTGTCCTACCGGTTCCCGTTCCACACCGAGAAGAAGACCTATCCCTATTTCGATGCGATCGCGCAGAAGCCGTTCGACGTCAACTACGACACCGAGGAAGACGTCAACGGGCTGACCACCTACAAGTTCACCCAGAACGTCGGCTACAACGCCGACGGCAGGCTGGTGGCCCCGGTGGCGTACCCGTCGCTGTTGGCCGGCAACGAGGACGCCAAGCAGACCACTTCGGCGGCGATGTGGGGCGTCCAGGGCGGCGATCCGAACGAACAGATCACCATGACCCGCTACTACGCGGCGCAGCGCACGTTCTGGGTGGACCCGGTGTCGGGCACCATCGTCAAAAAGACCGAGCACGCCGACCACTACTTCGCCCGTGACCCGCTCAAGCCGGAGCTCACCCTGGCCGACTACAAGGTCACCTCGAACGAGGACACCGTGGAATCCCAGGTCAACGCTGCCCGCGATGAGCGCGACCGGCTGGCGCTGTGGTCGCGGGTGCTGCCGATCACCTTCACCGCGGTCGGCTTGATCGCGTTGGTCGGCGGGGGGCTGCTCGCCTCGTTCAGCCTGCGCAGTGAGAGCGCGCTGACCGACCCGGGCCTGGTCCGTGGCGATCAGGACTTCTTCGGCCGCAGCGGCCTCGAAGAGCCGGTGCCCGGCGCCGAAGCCGAGACCGAGAAGCTGCCCACCCAGCGCCCCGATCTGCGTCAGGAGTCCGGTTCGCCCGGCGCCGAAGCGCAGGGCCCGCCCGGAACTTCCGGCCCGGACGAGCCGACCGAAGCGGGGCCCACCGAGTCGAATCCGCCCGGCCCGCACGACCGGGAATAGCCCGGCCCGGATGCGTTAGTCGTGCGCTGGACCCGTCCCGGATACGCACTGGTCCTGGCGCTGCTGGTGGTCGGGCCGCTGCTGGCCCCGGGGTACCTGCTGCTGCGTGACGCGGTGTCGACGCCGCGGTCATACCTGTCCGATACCGCGTTGGGGCTGACGTCCGCGCCGCGCGCCACCCCCCAGGATTTCGCCGTGGCGCTGGCCTCACACCTGGTCGACGGCGGCGTCGTGGTCAAGGCGCTGCTCGTGCTGGGGTTGTGGCTGGCGGGCTGGGGTGCGGCCCGGCTGGTCGAGGTGGCACTGCCGGGTGCCGGAGCACCCGGCCAGTTGGTCGCCACCACGCTGGCGATCTGGAATCCCTATGTCGCAGAACGGCTTCTGCAGGGCCATTGGAGCCTGCTGGTCGGCTACGGCTGCCTGCCCTGGGTGGCCACGGCCATGCTGACGCTGCGGACGACGGGGGCCGGCCGGATGGGGTTCTTCGGGCTGGCCTTCTGGATCGGGCTGGCCGGGCTGACCCCGACCGGGCTGCTGCTGGCCGCGACGGTGGCGCTGGTTTGCGTGAGCGTCGCCGGTGCGGGCCGGCCGCGCTGGTGGTGCGCGGCGGCGGCGCTGGGTGCCGCGCTGGTGGCGGCGCTGCCCTGGCTGGTCGCGTCGGTGCTGGGTGCGTCGCTGACCGCCCACACGGCGGCCAACCGGCTGGGCGTCGAGGCGTTCGCGCCGCGCGCCGAGCCCGGCCTGGGCACGCTCGCCAGCCTGGCCAGCCTCGGCGGAATCTGGAACGGCGACGCCGTACCCGGTTCGCGCGCAACGCTTTTCGCGGTGTTTTCGGCCGTGGTGCTGCTGGGGGTAGTGGCGGCGGGCCTGCCGACGGTCACGCGCCGCCCGGTGGCGGTGCCGCTGCTGGTGCTGGCCGCGGTGTCGGTGCTGGTCCCGGCCGCGCTGGCCACCGGGCCGGGCCTACACCTGCTGGGCGCGGTGGTCGACGCCGCACCCGGTGTCGGTGTGCTGCGCGATGGGCAGAAGTGGGTGGCGCTGGCGGTGCCGGGCTACGCCCTGGCGGGGGCCGGCGCGGTGGTGACGTTGCGAAGGTGGGTGCCGCCCCCGACAGACGTTGTGACGGCGCCGATCTGCTGCCTGGCGCTGCTGCTGGCGCTGCCCGACCTGGCCTGGGGCGTGGGGGGCAAGGTGTCGCCGGTGCACTACCCGCGCGGCTGGGCCGCCGTCGCCACGGCGATCAACGAACCGGCCGGGGATCCAGGAACGATAGCGGTGTTGCCGGCCGGGACGATGCGCCTTTTCCCTTGGTCGGGCGCCGCGCCGGTCTTGGACCCGCTGCCGCGCTGGGTCCGCGCCGAGGTGCTGACCAGCGGCGACCTGGTGATCTCGGGAACCACCATTCCCGGCGAGGGCGCGCATGCCCGGGCCGTGCGGGAGCTGCTGCTGACCGGTCCCGACCCGTCGGCCCTGGCCGCGGCCGGCGTGGGCTGGCTGGTGGTGGAATCGGGCAGCGCCGGCGACATGGGGGCGGCCGCGCGCACGCTGAGCGCGCTGGCGCCGGTCCATCGGGACAACGAGATCGAGCTCTACCGGATCGGCGGCCAGAGCGCCGGGGTGCCCGCCGATCGCCGGGCGGCGACGATGTTCGCCCATCTGGCGTGGCTGGCGCTGCTGATCGTGGGTGGTGCCGGCGCGGGAATCGACGCATGGCGGCGCCGCGCCCGGTCAGCCACGCCCGGTGACTAGCCCGCTGACCGTGTGACCGGATTGCACCGCTTGCAGCACGCTGCGCATCGCGTCGGCGCTTTGCGCCCAGGAGAATTCACCGCTGCGGGTGTGCGCCTTGGTGCCGAGTTGATCACGCAGCACCGGATCGGCGAGCAGTTCTTCGAGCCGGTCCACCAGCTCGGTGTGGGTGTCGACCAGAATGCCGGTCACCCCGTCGACGATCGAGTCCGACAGGCCGCCCGAGGATCGATAGCCGATGGTCGGCACACCGTGCTGGGCCGCCTCGACGACCGCCAGACCCCAGCCCTCCTTGCGTGAGGGCAGCACGTGCACCCAAGCCCCTTGCAGCACATGGTGTTTGGTCACGTCGTCGACGTGACCGTGGAAGGTCACCGCCGAGCTGATACCGAGCCGTTGCACGTGCTCGACGAGGCGCCCTCGCCACCAGCCGTCGCCGACGATGTCGAGGTGCAGACCCGGTGTCCGCGGCAGCAGCCGGGCCACCGCTTCCAGCGCGTCCTCGATCTGCTTGTGCGGCACCAGCCGCGACAGCACCACCACCCGCGGCGCGGCCGCACGCGGGCCCGACAACGATTGCGCCGGCGCCCGATCCAGGCCGTTGCGCACCACCGCGATCTGCGCACCGTTGACGCCCAGGGTGACCAGGTCGCGCGCGGACGGCAGCGACACCGTCACGTACTGGTTGCGCCGGTTGAGCCGCGGCGACAGTGTCGACTCGACGAACCAGCCGAGCCTGGATAGCACCGGTCCGGCCACCGGCCACTGCTGGCGGTGGCAATGGTGCACCAGCACCACCACCCGCCGGCCGTAGACCAACCGGGCCAGGAAGGGCAGGCCGTTCTGGGTGTCGACGACCACGTCGGGCCGCACCTTGCGCAGCGGACCCAGCCCGAGCCGGGACATCGCCATCGCCAGCAACGCCCAGACGTACACCGAGTAGCGCCCACCGGCGCGGTCGATCCGCACGCCGTCGACGACCTCGCGGCGCGGCGCGCCCGGATAGCGTGCGGTGCGCAGCATGACGTCGGTCCCCGTCGCGGCCAGCTGCGCCCCGATGCGCTGCAGATAGGCTTCGCTGCCGCCGCCCTGCGGGTGCCCGGTATCGCGCCAGCACAGCAGCAGGACCGAGCGCAGAGCAGACATCATCGGTCAGCCTAATGGGAATCGGTCGGCGCCATGGCAAGGCCGCTAGCGCTGCGCCTGCCGCTGCCGGCGGGCCCGTCGGCGAATCCAGCGGATCAGTTCGATGATTCCGGCCAGCCCCAGCGCCGCGGCGAACGACACCGCGAACGCCGCGATCGTGTTGTGGGCGAAGGCGTTGCCGCCGATGTAGCCGATCAGCGTGTTGAGTGTCGCCCACACGACGGCGCCGATCGCGTCGAACACCACGAACTGGCGGTAGGGAAAGTCCAGCACGCCGCAGGCGATGGTGGTGGCCGTGCGACCCCCCGGGAGGAACCGCGCCACGATCACCAGGGGGCCACCGTGGCGGTCCAATTCCCGGTGCGCCCAGTCCAGGCTCCGCTTCCCCTTCTCGCCGCGGGTGATCCAGCGGCGGGCCCAATCGTCGGCCGAGTGGCCGATCGCGTACGCGAGGTTGTCGCCGACGAACGCACCGACGGCCGCCATGACAATCACCCAGCCCAGCAGCATCGAGCCGTTGGCCGCGAGGATTCCCCCGGTGAGCAGCGCCGTCTCGCTCGGCAGCAGGGGAAGGATGGCGTCGAATGTGCAGGAGGCCAGGATCAGCGGATACGCCCACCAGGAATGGCCGAGCGCTTCAAGCAGGGAGTCGAACACTAGGGCGCAACCCTACACAGTGGGGGTGGTCAGGAGGTCAGCCCCATGCTGGTGAACGGCTCCGCCTCGCCGCGACCGACGGCCTCGTCATGCTTGGCGGCCGCGCGGTCGAACAGGTCGATCAGCGCCGGCTCGTCGCGGACCAGCTGTCGGTACTTCGGGCCGAGCGCAAGTATCTGATCGCGCTCGGCCAGCAGCTTGCGGAAGATGCGCTCGCGTTCGGCGGGATCGTGGGTGTATTCCGAGTCGAGGTAGGCCGTCGCGTGCCGGCGGGCGCCGGCGATCGCCGTCCGGGCTTTGCCCATGGGGCTGAGCAACGAGGTGACGACGGTGACGAGGAGGACACCGATGATCACGGCCAGCGACAGGTAGGTGCTGATCTCGACGAGGGTCACCGGCTCGCCATCGTTGATGAACGGGACGTTGTTCTCGTGCAGGGCATGCAAGATCAGCTTGATACCGATGAAACCGAGGATCGCCGCGAGCCCGTAGGAGAGGTAGACGAGACGGTCCAGCAGGCCCTCGATGAGGAAGTACAGCTGCCGCAGGCCGAGCAGCGAGAACGCCGTCGCGGTGAAGACGACGTAGACGTTCTGGGTCAGACCGAAGATCGCCGGGATCGAGTCGAGCGCGAAAAACATGTCCGTGCCGCCGATGGCGACCATCACCAACAGCATGGGCGTCATGGCGCGCCGGCCGTCCACCGTGGTGAACAACTTGTCGCCGTCATAGTGCTCGGAGGTGTGCAGGACCTTCTTCGCCATCCGGATGACGACGTTGTCGGCCCTGCGGGACTCCTCGGCGTCGTCCGGCCGCAGGATGCTGCCGGCGGCAATCAACAGGATCAACCCGAACAGGTAGAAGACCCACGCGAAGGTGTTGATCAGCGCGGCACCGAGAAAGATGAAGCCGGTGCGAGCGATGAGGGAGAAGGCGATCCCGAACAGCAGCACCTTCTGCTGGTCCTCGCGCGGGACCCGGAAGCTGGCCATGATCATCAGGAAGACGAACAGGTTGTCGACCGACAACGCCTTTTCGGTGACGTACCCGGCGAAATACTCCGGGCCCTCCTCATGGCCTCCCCACACGAGTAGGCCCACGCCGAACAGCAGCGCGACGCCGACGTAGGCGGCCGACCAGACCGCGGCCTCCCGCAGCGTCGGAACGTGCGCCTTGCGGACATGAAAGAAATAGTCGAACGCCAACAGGCCGACGATGCCCAAGACGGTCAGGGCCCATACCCAATCGGGGACATCCATTCGTTGCCTGAGCCACCTTCGTCGGAGTCATCGTCTGCGCCTTCGACGCTTCCGTACCCTCTTTGCCGCCACAGTATGTGTGCCGCCGGCCGTAGGGTGGGCCGGTGCCCGTGACTCCGCATCCCACGCGAGTCTTCGCTCGCCGGGCGACGCTGGCCCGCTCGGTGCGGCTGCTGTCGCAGTTTCGCTACGAGCGGTCCGATCCGGACCGCTTCTACGGCGCACTGGCCGCCGACACCGCGGCGATGGTGGGCGACCTGTGGCGGGCGACCCACGGGGACTCACCGGCCGGCCGCACCCTGCTCGACGTCGGAGGCGGCCCGGGTTATTTCGCGGCGGCCTTCGCCGATGCCGGCGTCGGCTACATCGGGGTCGAGCCCGACCCGGGTGAGATGCACGCGGGCGGACCCGCCGTCGCCGGCGGGACGGGAACCTTCGTCCGGGCGTCGGGCATGGCGCTGCCGTTCGCCGACGATTCGGTGGACATCTGCCTGTCGTCCAACGTCGCCGAACACGTACCGCGGCCCTGGCAACTCGGCGCCGAGATGCTGCGGGTGACCAAGCCCGGCGGGCTGACCGTGCTGTCGTACACCATCTGGCTGGGCCCGTTCGGCGGCCACGAGATGGGCCTGACCCACTACCTCGGCGGCGAGCGCGCGGCCGCGCGCTACGCCCGCAAGCACGGCCGTCCCGCGAAAAACAACTACGGGTCGTCGTTGTTCGACGTGTCGGCGGCCGACGGGCTGAGCTGGGCCGAGAACACCGGGGCGAAGGTGGTGGCATTTCCGCGCTACCACCCGCGATGGGCGTGGTGGTTGACGGGCGTGCCGGTGCTGCGCGAGTTCCTGGTGAGCAATCTCGTGCTGGTGCTCCAACCGCAAGAGTGAAACGTGTTCTCGTTTTGCTCCGGCTTGGGTAGGGTGGCGCCCATGCCCGCCGGCGACGATCAGCAGGGCAGTGCGATCACAACGGACATGAGGAGCGGCGGAAGATGACCGACATCAAGACCGAATACGACAAGCTTTTCATCGGCGGCAAGTGGACCGAGCCGTCGACCTCTGAGGTGATCGAGGTGCGTTGTCCGGCCACCGGCGAGTACTTCGGCAAGGCGCCGATGGCGGCCGCGGCGGACGTCGACGCCGCTGTCGCCGCGGCCCGGGCCGCGTTCGACAACGGCCCCTGGCCCACCACGCCGCCGAAGGAACGCGCGGCCGTCATCGCCAACGCGGCCAAGCTGATGGAGGAGCGCAAGGAGCTGCTGAGCGCGCTGCTCGCCGGGGAGACCGGCCAGCCGCCGACGACCATCGAGACGATGCACTGGATGGGCTCGATGGGCGCGATGAACTTCTTCGCCGGCCCGGCCGTCGACCAAATCAAGTGGCGGGAGATCCGCAACGGCTCCTACGGCCAGACCATCGTGCACCGCGAACCGATCGGCGTGGTCGGCGCGATCGTCGCCTGGAACGTGCCGCTGTTTTTGGCCGTCAACAAGCTGGGCCCCGCGCTGCTGGCCGGCTGCACCGTGGTGCTCAAGCCCGCCGCCGAAACCCCGCTGACCACAAACGCTTTGGCGGAGATCTTCGCCGAGGCCGGCCTGCCCGAGGGTGTGCTGTCGGTGGTGCCCGGCGGTATCGAGACCGGCCAGGCGCTGACGTCGAACCCCGACGTGGACCTGTTCACCTTCACCGGCAGCTCGGGCGTCGGCAAGGAGATCGGCCGTCGCGCCGCGGAGATGCTCAAGCCGTGCACGCTCGAGCTGGGCGGTAAGTCGGCGGCCATCGTCCTCGAGGACGTCGACCTGGCGTCGGCGATCCCGATGCTGGTGTTCTCCGGGATCATGAACACCGGGCAGGCCTGCGTCGGCCAGACCCGCATCCTGGCGCCACGCTCGCGCTACGACGAAATCGTCGACGCGGTAAGTACTTTCGTGCAGGCGCTGCCGGTTGGACCGCCGTCGGACCCGACCGCCCAGATCGGATCGCTGATCTCGGAGAAGCAGCGCGCCCGCGTCGAGGGCTACATCGCCAAGGGCATCGAGGAGGGCGCCCGGCTGGTGTGCGGCGGCGGCCGCCCCGAGGGGCTGGACAACGGCTTCTTCGTGCAGCCCACGGTGTTCGCCGACGTCGACAACAAGATGACGATCGCCCAGGAGGAGATCTTCGGGCCGGTGCTGAGCATCATCCCGTTCGACACCGAAGAGGACGCGATCAAGATCGCCAACGACTCGGCCTACGGCCTGGCCGGCAGCGTGTGGACTTCCGACATCCCCAAGGGCATCGAGATCTCGGAGAAGATCCGCACCGGGACCTACGCCATCAACTGGTATGCCTTCGACCCGTGCTGCCCGTTCGGCGGCTACAAGAACTCCGGCATCGGCCGCGAGAACGGACCGGAGGGCGTCGAGCACTTCACGCAGCAGAAGAGCGTGCTGATGCCGATGGGTTACACCGTCGACGCCTAACGCTTCCGCGCCGAGCGTGCACGTTCGGCGTTGAGACGTCTTAGCGGCCGGAGAAGTGGGCGTCGCGTCGCTCGATGAACGACTGCACGCCCTCGGCGGCGTCCTCGCTGGCGAAGAGTTCGATGACGGCCGGACGGAGCCGCTCGACCGCGGCGGCATCACCCTGGGCGCGGGCCACGTGCGCCGACGCCAGCGTGGCCTGCACGCCTAACGGCGCGGCGCGGTCGGCGATCGTGTGCGCGATATCGCGCGCCCGGGCCAGGGCGGCGGCCGCATCGTCGGCCACCTCCTGGACCAACCCGATGCGGTGCGCCTCGGCGGCGTCGAACTCGTCGCCGGTGAGCAGCCAGCGCATGGCGTTGCCCCAGCCGGCCTCGCGCGGCAGCCGGATGGTCGCGCCGCCGAACGGGTAGATCCCGCGCCGCACCTCAAGCTGGGTGAATCGGGCATCGGCGGCCGCGATGCGGATGTCGGCGGCCAGCAGCAGCTCAATGCCCAGCGTCATGCACCAGCCCTGCGCGACCGCGATCAGTGGCGTGGTCCAGCCGCCCGCCAGCCGAAAGGGATCGGCACCGTCGTCGGGGAACGGATCCGCCCCGGACGCGATGCCCGGGCCGACGTCGGCGAGATCCAGGCCGGCGGTCAGGTGGTCGCCGTGCGCGAACAGCACCCCGGCCCGCACCGAGGGATCGGACTCCAGCAGCGCGTAGGCCCGGGAGAGATCGGCGAGCATCGCGCGGTCGAACGAGTTGCGTTTGTGCGGTCGGTTCAGGCCGATCAGCAAAACGTGGCCGTCGCGCTCCAGGGTCACGGTGTCGAGAGCGGGAAGGATCTGAGCGGCAGCGCGGTTGAACGTGTGTGCCATCGCACAAGTGAATCTCAGAACCCTAGATTATGCAATAAAGCATAATCCTTACGATAAGCTCAGCTTCGCGCTAGATAAGCTCAATGACCTGCGTCACACATTTGCCTGGTCTGCGAGTTTAGTACCTCTAACAAGTTGCTTAGTAGACCAATGTCTTATATGATTCTCAGCATAATCATGAGCCGCCGGCCCCGGCGCATGAAAGCAGCACTAGGCCGGGAGAACACCATGTGGATCATCGAGCTCAACGTCGCCGGCTATCAATTCACCCGCGAGATGCCAAACTTGCGGCGCCGGACATTCCGCTTCAGCCCGCGCCATATGCACTGGCCGGCGTTGCGGCATTCGTCCGTGGCATGACGCCGGCCCCGGGAGGTGCGACAGTGCCGGCTATCGGTGACGCCACCAAGGAGCAGGCCCCCGCCAAGCGCGTGGGCACGCGGACAAAGATGCTGGCCAGCGCCGCTGAGGTGATGCGTGAGCGCGGAGCGGCGGGCGTGACCATCGACGCGGTGCTCGCCCGCAGCGGCGCCCCGCGCGGCTCGGTCTACTACCACTTTCCCGACGGGCGCAATCAGATTCTGACCGAAGCGCTGCGCTACTCGGGCGACTCCATCACCGCCATGATCGACGACGCCGCCGGCCGCGGCGCCCGGGCGTTGCTGCAGGAGTTCGTCGAGTTCTGGGAACGGCTGCTCACCGACGGCGGCTTCACTGCCGGCTGTCCGGTGGTGGCGGCGGCGATCGGCTGTTCCGAGGACGATGGTCCTCAGCTGTCCGCCGAGGCCGGTGCCATCCTGGGCCGCTGGTGCACCGCGCTCACCCGCGCGTTCGTCAACGACGGCTTCGACGACGTCGATGCCGCGTCGCTGGCCGTGACGTCGATCGCCGCGCTGGAGGGGGCCATCGTGCTCTCCCGCTCGACCCGCAACGCCGGCCCGCTACACCAAGTTGGTGAGCAGCTCGAATTCCTGATCAAGGCAAGGGAATTCGTTGTCCGGAACAAAATTTCCGGGCAAGCATGACGGCTCGCGGTGACGTTCTCAGTCGCTGGCGGGTAGCGGCTTGACCTCTTTGAGGTGCAGTGCGGTCTGGCCGATGCTCAGGCTCCCCGCGCCGGGCTTGGTCACCAGCACCTCGGCGCCGGCTTCGTCGACGTAACGCTTGCCCATGACCGTGCCGTCGGAGAACGACGGGTCCAATTCGCCCGAGCGCTCGGCGCCCACCGGCACCATCGGCACACCGCCACACCGCAGGTCGTCGAGGCTGTCGGCGCTTCTGACGACGATCACCTGCGTGTCGCATACCTGGCTGGCGAGACGAGTTCCGTTCTTGATCATTGATTCCGTCCTTGATCGCTTACTGCTGGACCGGCGCGGCGCGCAATCCCGTGAGGGTCTGGATGATCTCCCGGCGCAAGACCTTGCCCGTAGCGGTGGTGGGCAGCTCGTCGCGAAACACTACCTCGTCGGGAGTGCGTGATCCGCGCAAACTCTTGCGGACGAACTCACGCAGTTCTTCGGGGTCGGGGTCGACGTCCGCCGCCGGCACCACCACCGCGACGATCGCCTGGCCCCACTGCGGGTCCTCGACACCGACGACGGCGACGTCGCGCACATGGGGGTGCTCGACCAAGACCTCTTCCAGCTCGGCCGGCGCGATGTTCTCCCCGCCGCGGATGATGGTGTCGTCGCTGCGGCCGCCGATGAACAGGTAGCCCTCGTCGTCGAGCATCGCGATGTCCTTGGTGGGAAACCAGCCGTTCTCGTCGAGCACCGAGCCGATCCCGGTGTAGCGGCCCGAGACCTGCTCGCCCCGCACGAACAGCTCGCCGGTTTCGCCCGGCGGCAACACATTTCCGGCCTCGTCGCGGATCTGCAGCTCGATGCCCGCCACCGCTTGCCCGACGGACCCCAACCGCCTCGCAAGGTCCGGCGCCTCCGCCGCCTGCGCCGCTCGATGGTCGTCGGGAGTCAACACCGCGATCGTCGAGCTGGTCTCCGTCAGGCCGTAGGCGTTGACGAAGCCCACGTTGGGCAGCAGCTCGAGGGCTCGGCGGACCAGTGGCAAGCCGACCTTGGAGCCGCCGTAGGCCAGGTTGCGCAGCGACGGCAGCTCGATGGCCGTCCCGTCGCCGTTCTCCAGCACGGTGATGATGCGGTCAAGCATCGTCGGCACCACCGTCGCGGTGGTCACGTGCTCGGCGTTGATCAGCCGAACCCATTCCTGCGCATCGAAATTGGGCAGGTACACCATCTTGCGGCCGGCGTACAGATTCGACAGCGCGGCGCTGACCCCGGCGATGTGGTACGGCGGCACGCAGATCAGGGCTGCGTCGGTGTCGGAGGCCGCCCCGAACTCCACCGTCCCGGTGACGTAACTGGTCAGGTTGTTGTGCGAGAGTTCGACGGCCTTGGGCTGCGAGGTGGTGCCCGAGGTGAACAGCACGATCGCGACGGAGTCCGGGTCGGGAAACTCCGCTGCGGGTTCGGCGGTGCGGGCGGTCTCGAGGAAGTCGTCGGACGTCATCACCCGGTCCGACACCTCGCCGATCATCTCCCGATACCGGCTGTCGACGACCACCAGCGGCTCGGGCAGCCGCTGGATCAACGCCTGGATGCCGTCGGCGGAGAGCCGGTAGTTGATCGGCGTGAAGGCCACCCCGGCACGCGCCGCGGCGAAGATCAGCACCGGCAGCATCGCGCCACCGGTGCCCACGTAGACCAGGTGCTTGGCGCCCGATGCCGCGATCACCCCCGCGCCGCCGTCGGCAAGATCGCTGAGCTGTTGCGTGGTCAGCCGCAGATCGCCGGACACCACCGCCGTGCGCTCGGCGTCGCCCGACGCGGCCATCTCGAGCAGCAACGAAATGCTCATCCTCGATCTTTCTCCGGTATCAACGCGTTACAAAGCTAGCCAAAAGTGTCATGCTTGACTGTAGTTTAGATCACGCGAGGATCGTGCGGCCCGGCGATGGATCAGGTGCCCGTCCACTTGGGTGGGCGCTTCTCCGCAAAAGCGATGGCGCCCTCCTTGGCGTCGTTGGAGGAGAACACCGGAGCCAGCAGCTTATTCTGCTCGGCGAACATGGTCTCGGGGCTCCAGCCGCGGGACTCGACGATGATCTGCTTGGTGGCGGCCACCGCCAGCGGGCCGTTCGCCGCGATCTTCTCGGCCAGCTCGATCGCCGCATCCAGTGCCGAGCCCGGGTCGGCCAGGACGTTGACCATCCCCAGCGCGTGCGCGCGCTCGGCGCTGAGGTTTTCGCCGGTCAATGCCAGCTGCATGGCGATCGCGGACGGGATGCGCTGCGGCAGGCGTAACAGCCCACCGCCCCCGGCGACCAGGCCGCGCTTGACCTCCGGGATGCCGAACGCCGAGTCCTTGGAGGCCACGATCAGGTCGGTGGCCAATGCCAGTTCGGTGCCGCCGGCCAGCGCGTAGCCCTCGACCGCCGCGATCAGCGGCTTGACCGGTGGGCGTTCGGTGAAGCCCATGCCGCGACCCTCGACGATGGGCAACTCACCCCGGGCGAAGGCCTTGAGATCCATGCCCGCACAGAACGAGCCGCCCGCCCCGGTGAGGATGCCCACCGAGAGTCCGGGTTCGCTGTCGAGCCGGTCGACGGCGGCGGCCAGGCCGTTGGCCACCGCGGAGTTGACCGCGTTCTTGGCCTTCGGCCGGTTGATCGTGATGATGAGGATCCGGTCGCGCTGTTCGACCAGGACTTCGGGTTCGTTGGCCTCTTGGTTTTCGCTGCTCACGGTGCCGCACGGCTCCTTCAGGTATCGGTGGCTCCTGTCGGGACCGATGGTAGCGGTCGACGGGAATGGCGTTAACGTGCCCCGAGATTGGGGTTACCGCCGGGCAACCGTACCGACCGACCCGAGCCGATCAGGCCGGCGCCATCGCCGCGTCGATGGTGGTGAGGTCTTCCGAAATCCCTGCGGCCCTGCGTATTTCGATGAAGTCGTTGACCATGGCTTCGGTCACCTCGTGCGGGTCCTCGCACGTGGCCCCGTCGGCGAGCACCGAGATGTTGAGCTGATCGACGTAACTCCAGACGGTGATGTTGAGCCCGCTGCCGGCGGTCAACGGGCCCACCGAATAGATCTCGGTGACCAGCGCCCCGCCCACCCGGCCGCGCTCCCGCGGCCCGGGGACATTGGAGATGTTCAGGTTGAGGAGCTTGTTGTGCCCGTCGCGGCCGGACGCCCACCGGAAGAAGGCCTGGGTGGGGCCGGGTGGCATGTACGCCGCCCACCGGCTGACCAGCTCCGGTCCCATCAGCTGGTTACTCTCCTTGGCGGCGATGGCGTTCTCATGGCTGCACCGCACCCGCTCCAGCGGATCGTCGGAATCGGTCGGCAGGCCCACCAACACACCGGTGAAACGATTGCCGGAGATCCGCTCGGGCGAGAAGTCGAAACTCATCGGCACCGACGCCAGCAGCGGTTCGGCCTTGCCGTCGTAGCGCAACAGCAGGGTGCGCAGCGCTCCCGTCGACATGGCCAGGACCATGTCGTTGATCGTCGCCCCGAGCCGCTTGCCGGTCTCCTTGACGTCGGCCAGCGCCAGGGTGGCGGTGGCGAACCGCCGTTCCGGGGTGATCTTGTGGTTCATGAACGTCGGCGGCGGCTCGAACGGCCGGGTCAGTTCCGGGGAGAATTTGCGTGCGCTGCGGCGCACCCGGCCGACACCCTGCGCGGTGTAGCGGATCGTGTGCGGCAGCCGCCCGACGTGACGCACGTGGTCGGCGAACGCCGAGGCCACGAGCTGCCGCGTGGTGGGCGGTGGGTCGCACATGTACGGTCCGCCCTCCGGGCACGGCTGCAGATCCATGCCGCGGGCCAACAAATTCGCCGACGCGACGCCATCGGCGAGCGCATGGTGAATTTTGCCGACCACCGCAATCCTGTTGTTGGCCAAGCCTTCCACGAAGTACATCTCCCAGAGCGGGCGGCTGCGGTCGAGCGGGGTGCTGGCGATTTGCCCGATCGCCTCGTCCAGTTCGCGGCGGCCCCCGGGCGACGGCAGCCGCCACGGGCGAATGTGGTACTCGAGGTCGACCTCGCAGTTCTCCCGCCACATCGGGTGGTGGAAGTTGAGGGGCACCTCGATGAGCTGGTAGCAGAACGGATCGAGCTTGCTCAGCCGCCCGCCGATGACGGCACGAAACGCGTCGACGTCCAAAGAACGCCGATCGGCGTCCAGTTCGATGACGGCGGCTTTGATGGTGTGCATGTGCACGTTCGGTGCTTCGCTGTACAGCAGTACCGAGTCCCAGCCGCTAAGCCTCTTCACCGCTGCCCCTTACCCATAGAGGGACCATACTCAGCGGCGCCAGCTTAGATAACCTCTTTTGCCCCGATCCGTGCCTTGGTGCGATAAACCTGGTTGAGGAACAGCGAGGCGACGTGCGCCGCGGCGCCGGCACGCTCGCCGTCGATGAGGTCGTATCCGTGGCCCGCGCCGGGCAACTCCAGGTAGCCCACCGTCGAATGCGACACGGCCCGCAGGCGTTCGACGAAGCTGCGCGCCTGCTCGACGGGGATGACGCTGTCCTTGCTGCCGTGAATCACCAGGAACGGCGGCGCATTACGGTGCACGCGGGCGATCGGCGACGCGGCCCGGTAAACCTCGGGGTGGCGGGCGATCGACTTTCTCACCACGACCCGCTCCAGGAAATCGACGAAGCGGGCCCGCTCCGGCGTCGAGCGGTCCTCCCAGTCATAGCGGCCGTAGATCCCCACGACCGCGTCCACCGACGTGTCCGCGCCCTCGGGCAGCTTCGCCTGGTGCTGCGGGTCGTCGGGGGTCAGCCCGGCCAGCGCGCACAGGTGGCCGCCGGCCGAACACCCCGCTATCGCAACGAAATTGCGGTCGCCGCCGAACTTGTCGACGTTGGCGCGCGCCCACGCGATGGCGGTTTTGACGTCGACGAGGTGGCGCGGCCAGCGGTGGTGCGGCGCGACGCGGTAGTCGACCGCCAGGCACACCCACCCCTGCTCGGCCAGCCGTGACATCAGGGCGGAGCCCTGACCCATGCACCTGCCATGCACCCACGCGCCGCCCGGCAGGAAGATCAGGACCGGCGCGGGTTGCGCGGGAAGGTCTTTGCGACGCCAGACGTCGAGCACCTGCGCGGGGTGGTCCCCGTAGTGGACGCCCCGGCGGTACAGGTGGCGGCGCTGGCGCAGGCTGTCCCAAATCGGCGGCGTCCGTTCGGCGGCAGGCCAGTCCATCTCGAGGTCCGCCGCCGCCACGACCCCCCGCAACGCCGCGAGTGAGACCTGTTGCGTGCTCTCCCGGTCCCGGCGCCGCACGTCGTTGACTCCCGGCGTGAACCAGTCCTTGGTGGCGGCGGATATCGCTTCCGGTGCGTGCCGCGCGCCCCACACACCCATGGCGGTGATGCCGGCCAGCGGTTCGAGGTGTTTGCCGACCACCGGCAGCGACGCCCCGGCGACGCTCAGCGCCAGCGCATAGTCGGCGGGACCGGCCCGCAGCAACCATTTCACCCACGGTGTGATGCCCGGTCGATTCGCCGTCATGCCGGGAACTGTACCCCCGGGTAGGTCGCCGAAACTGACGTTTACGAAGAGCCGGCGATGGTGGCGATCGCGCTTTGCCCGACGGTGTCGCTGAATAAGATATTTACCCTGTTTGGAATGTATTTGGCGGTTCGCTGCGCGGGGCGGATTTAGCTGTGCACGACACGCTCACACCGCGGCCAGGCTGGCGATCACCCGCTCGCCGATCAGGCGGACGCCGGTCAGCGTGAGTCCCACCTGCGCGGCCAGTGCGGCGGCGCTGTCCACCCCGACGGTCGCCCAGCGAAACCAGGGCCCGACCTCGGCCGCCGACTCGAGGCGAACCCATCGCGACCGGATGCCGATGGTCTCGGCCTCGAATTCGGCGACGCAGCGGCCGCCGCGGGCCAGCAGCTCGAAGGCGCGCCCGAGAATGCGCAGCGGGTCACCGCCGAGCCCGACATTGCCGTCGACCAGTAACACCGTCTGCCACAAGCCCATTCCGGGTAGCTCCTCGAACACGTCGCCCAACAGGGCCGGTGCGCCGCCGCGACCCGCCAGCTGGATCGCGGTCGCGGACCGGTCGATACCGAGCGCGGGTATGCCCCGCTGGATCAGCCTCGCCACCAACCGTCCCGGACCGCAGCCCAGCTCGATGGTCGGCCCGGTGCACAGTTGCGTGACGGCTTCGTCGAAAGCCTCGTCGAAGGCGTCACCGGATACGTGTGAGCTGTTCGGGGGACATCGCACCCCCAACCAGCGGTGTGCCGGCAGGGGCCGCAGTTCGCCATCGTCATGGCGGATCCAACATCGCTCCCCGCCAAGTGCCCGATCGTAAAGTTGCCCCAGCATGTCACGTCCCTCGCGTCGCGGCCGATCGGGCGGCCTGCAGACGCTCGGCCCCTGGCGGGACGTTGCGAAGACGAGCCGGCAAACCCCAACAAGCTGACGGCAAGCACGTTCGCCAGCATTGCACCGATACCCCGATCGCGGCCCGGTTAATCCACTGCTTTGCGGGCCCCTGCGCGGGCCCGTTAGGGCTACGTGGCAGCGGCCGTTTCGGTTCGACAGACGTGTCGGCTCACTCGAACAAGAACGACTCCAGCAGTTCGTTCACCCGGGCGGGGTCCTCCAGCGCCGCGAGGTGCGCGACCCCGTCGAGCACGGTGAATGCCGCGGTGGGAATCGACTCGGCCATGGCCCGGGTTTCGGCCACCGGGAAGGTGGCGTCTTCGGCGCCGGCGACCACCAGCACCGGCGCCGTGACACGCCCCAGCAGGGCGTGCTGATCCGGCCGGGCCGACACCACGCTGCGCACCGCCCAGCGGACCGAATCCGTGTTCACCGCAGCCACGTTCGCCCGCACGGTCTCGACCACATCCGGGCGGGTGCGCAGCGTGGTCGGCCCCAGGAAGGCGCGGATGCTCGAGCGCGTCAGCGGCGGCCGGATGCCGCCGAGCATTCTCGCCAGCCACAGCATGGCCGCATACTGCACCTTTTGCGCGACACCGGCTTTGGACGCCGTGCAATTCATCAGCACGGCACGGTTCAGCCGGTCGGGGTAAAGGGCGGCGAAGGTGCCGCCGATCATCCCGCCCCAGGAATTGCCCACGAAGTGAGCCCGATCGATGCCGAGCCCGTCCAGTAGCTCGACGACGCAGCGCGCGCAGTCGGGAAAGCTGAACGACGCGCGCAGCGGCGCGCTGCCGCCGTGGCCGGGCGGATCGATGAGCACCAGGCGATGGCTGTCGCCGAAGCGGGCGGCCTGGCCGGCCCACAGGTCGCCCGTCATCAGCAGGCTCGGCCACAGCAGGATGGCGGGCCCGGGCCCGTCGCTCACCTGGACCCTGAGCGCGCCGAGGGTGGTGTCGACGAACCGCGTCGCAAGCTGGGCCACGCTGCCTCCTGATGTCAGATCACTGATAGCGGTCCTGTGATTTTCCCCGTCGGTGATACTGGTTCGGTGCCGAACAACGATGTTCATCCTGACCTGCAACGCATTGCCCGTTTCGCCCCCCGGCGACTCGTCGGACCTCGCACCCTGCCGATCATGCGGGTGGGCATGGCCTGGCGGGGGCGTCTCGGCAAGCCCGTCCGCGACGTCGAGGTGATCACCCTCGAGTCGGGGGCCGGTGTCCGGCTGTTCCGGCCCGTCGGCGTCAGCGAGCCCACGCCCGCGCTGCTGTGGATCCATGGCGGCGGCTACGTGATCGGCACCGCCCAACAGGACGACCGGCTGTGCAGCGGGTTCAGCAGGCGGCTGGGTATCACCGTCGCGTCGGTGGAATACCGCCTGGCGCCCGAACATCCGTATCCCGCGCCGCTGGACGACTGCTATTCCGCGTTGGCCTGGCTGGCCGGGCTGCCGTCGGTGGACCGGTACCGGGTTGCCATCGGGGGCGCCAGTGCCGGCGGCGGCCTCGCGGCCGCCCTGGCCCTGCTGGCCCGCGACCGCGCGGAGGTGAGCCCCTCCTTCCAGCTGCTGACCTATCCCATGCTCGACGACCGCAGCTCGGCCACCGCGCCCAGCGCGAACTACCGGCTATGGGACAACCGCAGCAATCGATTCGGCTGGGCCGCATACCTGGGCAACGCGGACCCGCAGGTCGCGGTGCCCGCACGGCGCGACGACCTGAGCGGGTTGCCGCCGGCGTGGATCGGTGTGGGCACGCACGACCTGTTCCACGACGAAGACCTGGCCTATGCCGAACGGCTGAAGGCGGCCGGGGTGCCATGCCAGGTCGAAATCGTTCCGGGCGCCTTCCACGGATTCGATCTGATAGCACCGAAACTGCAAGTGTCGCAACGATTCTTCGACAGTCAATGCGACATCCTGCGCGCGGCGCTCACCCCGGCGTCCTGATCGCCGGTCACATCGCGAAGTAGACCAGCTCACCGCCGATGACGGTGGCGGCGACCATGCCGGCATCGAGTTCGGCCAGCGCCGTCGCCGGCGGCTCACTGAGCACACACAGGTCCCCCGGCTGCCCGGTCTGCACGGCGCGCACCCGGCCCGGCTGATCCGCCTGGCCCAGAAACATCGTCAAAGCCGCTGACGCCGATACACATTCGCCGGCACCCAGAACGGCACCGCTCGGAGTGGTGCGGTGCACCGCGGCACGCATCGCCGTCCATGGGTCGCCGTGGCCGAACGGCATGTCGGTGGACAACGCGACCGGGATCCCCGCGTCGCGCAGCGCGGCGACCCGCCACAGCTGATCGTGCTCGTCGGCGGGAACCTCGGCGAGGTACTGGTCGCCGCGCTCGGCGACGAAGTTGGGCTGTGTGACCACCGTGACCGCGAGCTCGGCCAGGTCGGCTACGTTTTCCTGGGGCACCACCGCGGCGTGCTCGATGCGGTCTTGCGGGTGGCCCCCGGCCGCGCGCAGGGCCGCGATGGTCACCACCAGCTGGGCGGCGGTCACGCAGTGCACGGCGACCGGTCGCGCCGTGTTGTGCTGCCGGACAATCCATTCCGTGAGGCCATCGAGGTCAAGGCGGTCGTCGTGCAGGATCTTCTTGCCCGGGGACAGAAAGCGCAGGCGTGGCCGAAACTCGCCACAGTCGTGGGCCGCCGACAGCGAGGCCATGTCGTCTGCGCCGAGATCGGGGGTGGCATCGGTGACGCCGGTGACGCCGGTCGCGGTGATGCGGCGGCTGAGTTCGGCGAGGTCGGTTTCGCGTCGGTCCAGCGCTTGCGACCAGCCGCGGTCGGCGCTCCGCAGCCGCCCGTCGGGGTGTTCGGCCAGGCCGACCCGGCCCAGCGCCTCGGAGTTGAGGATCCACAGCGCGCCGCTGCGGTGCTGGATGCGCACCGGAACGCTGCGGACAATCGCGTCCAGCGCGGTCCGGTCGAGTTCCCCGGCGACCGAATCGTGGTAGCCGACAGCACGAATCCACCCGTCGGGCCCCGGGGTGGCGTTCGCCAGCAGTTGGGTGAGCTGTGATTCGGTGCTGACCCCGGGCGGCCCGACGAAAAACGAATCCATCGCCGAGGCCGCCGAGCGCAGGTGCACGTGGTGGTCGTGCAGCCCGGGCAGCACGGTTCCGCCGCCCGCGTAGAGCACGCCCTCCCCCGCCCTGGGGGTCAGGCCCTCACCCGAAGGCGCCATCTCCTCGATCTGCGTGCCCACCCGGATGTCGGTCACCGTTCCGTCCAGCAGCGTCGCCCGTTGAATCAGCATGACAGGCAACGCCTTTGGCCGACCAACTGGCGCACGGTCTCGTTGTCGGCGCCGGGCCCGGAGGCCGGCCGCGACGCCGGCGGCGCCGACGGGGCCGACACGGGAGCGGGCGAGACCGACGGCTCGATCGGCAACGCCGCGTAGGTCGCGGCGACGGCCGCCATGGACAGCCGGATCAGCTCACCGCCGCCCCGGGCCAGGGAGTCGGCCACCGCCGACGCCGCCTGTAGCCCGGTCAGCGGGTCGGCGATGGCGTCGCCGCAGAACACCGGTCCCTGGGCGCTCGTCCCCACCAGGCCGCCGCCCACCGCGGCATCGTCGCCGAATCCCGGCCTTAGGCCGTCATAGCCGGTGATTTGCAACCAGATTCGGCCCGCTCGTGGCGCCACGTCGTCCGGTCCGAGTCCCCGGCGCGCCAGCGCCGCCGGGCGGGTGCCTTCGATCACGACGTCGCTGACGGCGAGCAGCTCGCGCAATTCGTCGGTCTGGGTATCGAAATCGGTCCCATAGCAGAGTTTTTCACCGTTCATCCAGTCGAAAAAGGATTGGTCGCCGGCCCGGGTGCCGTCCGGGCGCCGCGGGCTTTCCACCTTGACGACGGTCGCCCCGGCACGGGCGAGCAACTGCCCGCACAGCGGGCCCGCCCACATGGAGGACAGATCGGCCACCAGCAGACCCCGTGGCGCACGCGGCCCCGCGGGCGGTCCGGTTCGCCGTGTGCGCGGCGGCGCGGCCGTCACCTCGCCCAGGCCGGCCGCCGGGATGTCCAGCAGCGCGGCCCGCTCGACGATCTCGGACGTCGCACGGGCGGCTGTCCACCGTTGCAGCACCGGCCACGGGTCGCCGGGTACCTCGTCGACCCGCAGCAGCGCGGGGACGGCGGAGAGGTCGTCGGCGCGCGAGAGGGTGAGCGCGCACCAGCCGTCCCGGGCCGCCAGCAACCGGGTGGCCCCGCCCGGCGACACCCGCCCGCCGCGGGTCAACCCCAGCAGGGCGGCCCGCCCGGTCAACAGCCCGGCCGCGTCGACGTCGATGCCCCATCGGGCGGCGATGGCCGCGGCCACCTCTCGCGCGCGGGACAGCACGTGGGCGCGGGAGAAGTCGGCGGGCCCGTCGGGCAGGCCGGTCAGGTAGGCCAGCCCGCTACGTCCCCAGTGGATTGCGGCCGAGCTCACGCCCCCCATTGTGCTCGTGGCGCACATCGGCGTTAGAACTGCAGCGCGCGAAACCGCCAGTCCAGCACCGGGCGGTCCGGCTCACCCTCCGCGTCGCCGGCCGCGTACACCAGCGACCGCAGCCCCAGCACGCCCCCGTGCTCGGTCGGCTCGGCGGATTCGACGTGCAGCTCGCTGTAGAGGGTGTCGCCCTCGTGCACGGGACCGGTGTGATCGCACGACTCCCAGCCCAAGACAGTCACCAGGTTGGGCAGCAACCTGCTCGCCTGCGCGAGTGCCAGCCCGATGGTATGCCCGCCGTACACCAGCCGGCGCCCGCCAACCCGCGAATCATGATGTGTGGCCGCGATATTCAGGGTGAGCCGGGCGAGTTCGGGGGCGCTGCTGACGACGTCCGCGGTGCTGTGCAGCACCGAGCCCGCCAGGCCGGCATCGAAGTGCGGTCCGGGCACCTTGGTGCGAAAAACCTCGCCGTCCCATTGCGCGGCCGGATCGTGGGCCGGGCCGGGCACGTCGGCGCCGACGGTGGACAGATCGTCGTGCGGCGCGGCTTGCCCGGGATCGAAGTCCGGGCCGGCGGGCAGCATGCCGCAGCGGTAGAAGTCGAGTACCAACTGGTCGGCCTGGTCGATCGTGATCATCCGCAGTGCCGCCAAGCCCGTCGGGGCCCGGCCCGGCTTGGGCGAATTGGCCCGCAGCCCAACCACTTCGGTGCGGGTATAGAGGGAATCGCCGATGACCGGGAACCGGTGAAACACCAGACCGCGGTAGAACAGGTTGGCCTTGACCCGCTGCGTCACCAGCGTCGACTGCCCGATCGCCACATCGCACACCAGCGCCGGGTGCGCCAGCGGCGCGGGCAGGCCGGTCACCGCCCCACACAGGTCGGCGTCCAGCGCCAGGCGCAGCCGGTCCCCCACGATCGCCTGGTGCGCACCCGCCAAGCCGGACGACAGGGTCATCGACGGCGCCCAGTCGAACACCTGCCCCACCGAGAGGTCGTCGAAGTACGGCCCACCCTCGCGAATCCGCGCATACCCGTCACTAGTCACAACGCCCCATGCTGGCAGGCTGTGGAATCGGGGGTCAATCCGGATCAAGCCCCCAACGTCGACTTGTTGGTGGCACGTCGCGGGTTTTTGCCCACCAAGTCGACGTTCGGCGCAAATCGGTGAGGTGCTCACAGGTGAATGACGAAGAGGACATGCTGGTCGCCACGGTGCGGGCGTTCATCGACCGGGAGGTCAAACCGAGCGTTCGCGAGGTCGAACACGCCAATGCCTATCCCGAGGCGTGGATCGAGCAGATGAAACGGATAGGCATCTACGGGCTGGCCGTGCCCGACGAATACGGCGGTTC
>NZ_JAICZA010000161.1 GCF_025933915.1 Mycobacterium sp. | reverse complement strand
GTCAAGGAATCTCACGACCTGGGTGACCCGGTGCGTCAGGCGCTGATCCCGCCGCTGCAGGAGATCGTGAAAGAGCGCGGGCTGTGGGCCACCCACCTCGGCCCGCACCTGGGCGGTCCGGGGTACGGACAGGTGAAGTTGGCGCTGCTCAACGAGATTCTGGGTCGCTCGGAGTGCGCGCCGATCGTCTTCGGCTCCCAGGCCCCCGACTCCGGCAACAGCGAAATCCTGGCGCACTACGGCACACCCGAGCTCAAGGAACGTTACCTCGAGCCGCTGCTGGACAACCGCATCATTTCGTGTTTCTCGATGACCGAGCCCCAGGGCGGCGCCGACCCGAAGGTGTTTCGCACCACCGCGGTGCAAGACGGCGATCACTGGGTCATCAACGGGGAGAAGTGGTTTTCGTCGTTCGCCTCGATGGCGTCGTTCCTCATCGTGATGGCGATGACCGATCCCGAGGCGCCGCCCTATGAGCGCTACTCGATGTTCGTCATTCCCGGCGACACCCCCGGCATCAACGTGCTGCGCGATGTCGGGCTGGGTTACCAGCCAACCGGTGGTGGGCGTGAGGGTTACGTCCGCTACGAAAACGTGCGCGTGCCAGCCGATCACATGCTGGGCCCGCGCGGCGGTGCATTCGTTGTCGCGCAGACCCGCCTGGGTGGCGGGCGGATTCACCACGCGATGCGCACCGTGGGCCTGGTCCGCCGAATCTACGACATGATCTGCGAGCGGGCGGTGTCGCGCTACACCCAGGGCGAGGCGCTGGCCAACAAGCAACTCGTGCAGGAGATGGTCGCCGACTCGTGGATGGAGATCGAGGCGTTCCGGCTGCTGACCCTGCAAACCGCTTGGAAGATCGACCAATTCAACGACTACAAGGCCGTTCGGGCCGACATCTCGGCGGTGAAGGCGATGATGCAGAAGGTGCTGCACGACGTATCCTCGCGGGCGCTTCAGCTGCACGGGTCGCTGGGCACCACCCACGAGATGCCCTTCGTGCAGTACCTGGTGGAGTCGTTCGTGCTCGGGCTGGCCGACGGTCCGACCGAAGTTCACAAGGTGACGCTGGCAAAGCTGTTGCTGAAGGACCGCGAGCCCGCGCCCGACCTGTTTCCCTCCGAGCATGTGCTGCGGCTGCGCGCGGCGGCCGAGGCGAAGTTCGCCGACAGGTTGGCGGGCATCCCGCGCGGCTAAACGGCCTTGGTGGTGCCGACGTACGACAGCACCACGTCGGCGAGGTCGGTCACTCGCGTCAGCACCGCATAGGAGCGGATGAACGCCTGGCCCACGCAGCCGTCGATCTTGACGTGGAAGTTGCTGATCATGACCCAGGGATTTGCACCCTTGAACTGCTTCTTGATCACCGGCACCACGATTACGAGGCCGGGCTTGAGTCCCACGCTCATCACCCCGTTGATGGGAGTGGAAACGAACGGCAGCAGGGGCGGCAACGTACCGGTGGTGTCGAACGTCGGGGTGACGCCCGGGATGACGCCGACACCACCCTCCATGATCACACCGTTGGAGGTACTCATATCGATCCCGCAGCCGATTTGGTAGCCCACTTCCAGGACGCCATGGGGCTCTTCGGATGATCCTCTCAGCGAGGCGACGAAGATACCGCTGGATACGTATTCGCGCGACGAGATGGCGGTGGTCAATGGTGGTACCGGAACTTGCATCTCGTCTTTTGCGCCCAATCCTAGGATCCAGCCGTCGGGAGTGGTGATGGTCGAGGGAGGATTCGAGGGCACCGCTGCCCCCGCCGGGGGCGCCGCGTCGGGAGGGGCGGGGCCGACTTCTGGATCGGCACTCGTTGACGGCGCCGCAGGCAATGACATGCCGAGGCAAACGGCGACCACCAGGGCGCGACGAATGACCACGGCTATCGGCCTCACGGACGACAACGTACGCACTCGCCGTTTCGAGTAGCGAAATTTGCTGGGCGGCTGATCAAAGTTGTTGTGTATTTGTAACTCGTATGCGATCTGGACACGGCAGGTAGGATTGAAATGCGCTAACAGGCATTACTCGCCACAGACGGAGGGCGCCGATGATACTTCGCAGGTGCGCTCGCCTACTGCTCGCGGGTTCGATGATCGTCGCAGCCTTGACGGGCGGCGCAGCGGTCGCGTCTGCGGACCCCGGCATGCAACCCGACATCCCGACGATCGACGAATGGCAGATCCAGTTCCCGACCACACTGACCAACCCGATCGACGACGATGAAAACGGCCTGTTGACCAACGGGGGCGGTATCGGAATGGTTTGCGAAAATCTGACAGCCCACTGCGGCTGATCAGCTCTCCCGTTAGTTCAGCATCGATCCGGCGCGCGCCAGCAACCTCGGCAAAGTGGCTGCCATGGCTTCCAATTCCGCCCGCGGCGAACGCTTTCGGCGATTGTGCTTGACGATCAGCGACCACGTCGCCACCGACTTGAAACACGCCAACGCGGTGAACCAGGCCAAATCCGTGACCTCGCAACCCAACTCGCGCTGGTAGAGGTCGGTGAGGTCGGCGGTCGGCGGAGCCACACCCTCCGCCTCCGGAACCCGCCGGTAGGTGGCCGGGTCGCAGTTGATCAGGAACCAGCCCGCGTCGATGCGCGGATCGCCGATCGACCAGATCTCCCAATCGATGACCGCGCTGACGTGCGACCCGACGGCCAACAGGTTGCCCAGCCGGAAGTCGCCGTGCACCACGCGGGGCGCCATCGCGCCGGGTGCGCAATCCAACAGGCTGTCGCGCACCGCCGTCCAGCCGGGCGCCAGCTCGGGGTCGACGGTGCGCAACGTGTCGGACCACCGGTGAACTTCGGCGACCGGATCGACGACCGGTTCACCGCCCAGTCCGAGGCCGGTTGGTGAGAGGCGGTGCAGCGCGGCCATGGCGCGGCACGCGTTCCGGTACCGATCGGTCAAGCCCTCGAACGCCCCGCCACCGTCGAATAGCGGCTCGACACAGTCGCCGTCGATATGCGACATGACATACAGCGGGGGCGTGCCGGGTGGATTTCCCGGGTCTTCCGCCAGCACCTCCGGAACCGGAACGCTGGTCGCGGCAAGCGCTTTGAGGATGCGGGCCTGGCGCAGCACGTCACGATGCGCGACCGGTTCGACACCCGGTGGAGCGACCTTGATCACCACGCGCCGGCCAGCCAGGACGCCCGCGAACGTCAGGCTGGAGGCGCCCCCGGACAGCGCGGCGACGGCGGTGACGCCCGCGCCGGCGAGGCGGGCGCGTAGCTCGCTCAGATCAAGCTCGGCTCTGCTCATCCAGTCAGCGGGCCGGTTCTGTCCAGCCGACTTCGGCGAGGAAGGGCTGGGTGTGCGCGATGCGCCCGGTCAGGGTCTTCGGGTCGCCCGTGCACAATCGGAACGCCGTCTCGGTGATCAGCGCGATGTCTTCGGTGTCGGTCTTGGCCAAATCGAGGGTGCCGGCGCCGGGTGTGGCGACGGGATTGGACGGAGCGGCCGCGTTCACGGCGATCCCATCGTCGTACAGTTCGGCCGCAAGGCTTTTCGTCAACCGATTGAGCGCGGCTTTGGCCGTCCCGTAGATGCCGAAGCCCGCGGTCCGGTCGAACTCGGAGAAGGGCGGCCCGGGCGGCAGGTCGCCGCCCACCGAGGTGAGGTTCAGGATCCAGCCGCGTCCGCGCTCACGCATCGCGGGGATCGCCAACTGGCACAGGTGCAGCGGGCCGAGGACGTGCATCTCCATCATCAGGCGGGCACGCCGCTCGGGAAACCCGTCCAGGGGCCGCAGGAAGGTCACGGCGGCGTTGTTCACCAGGATGTCCGGTGCGCCGACGGCGCCGGCCACCTCGGCGAAAAGCCGTTCCCTGTCCTCGGATTGGGACAGATCCGCCTGGACCGCAATGGCTTTCCCGCCGGCGGCCACGATCTCGTCGCGCGTCTGGATCAGCGACCCCTGATACTTGGGATCGGGATCCATCGTGCGGGCGGTCAGCGCCACGGTGGCCCCCCGTTCGGCGAGTCGCGCGGCGATCGCCTTGCCCAGGCCCCGGCTGCCCCCGGTGACGAGAGCCACCATCCCGTCGCACCGTCCAGCGCTCATCGTCGACCTCCTCCGGAGCCGCCCAGCGTCGGAAACGGCTTCTCCGCATCAGAGAATGCCATTATCGCCGGTCGAGGGGAAGCCTCCGCCCGCGCAGCGCGTCGATCGAGTGGCTGCCCCCGCCGGTGAAGACGAGCAGCAAGAACGCGAAGCAGAACAGGATCGACAGCGCTCCGCCATTGCCCGCCGGTGGGTCGGCGACGGGCCACAGCGCCTGGGGCTGATGCATCCAGAAGTAGGCGACCGCCATTTCCCCCGAGGCGACGAACGCGACGGTACGGGTGAACAATCCGACCGCGATGAGCAGGCCCGCGACGATCTCGATCAATCCGGCATACCAGCCGGGCCAGGATCCGAACTCGACGAAAACCGGCGAGCGGACCGGCCAATCGAAAAGGCTCCTCGACCCGTACGCGGCAAAGAACAACCCGTAGACGAGGCGAAACACGCTCAACACGGCCGGGGCGTGGCGGGCCAGGCGCCGCTCGAGACCCTTCGTCACGATCGACACGTCACGGTCGCGGTCCAGTCGAGCAGGCGCCGCCACAGCCGATGCCGGCTCGACGCCATGTTGTGGCAGTGCGCGCTGTCGGCCAAAACCACGGTGGTGATGTCGGGGCTACTCCGGTACAGGCTCGCCTCGGCGCGGGGATCCGGTGACACGTCGACGACGCCGAAACCGACGAGCACCGGGACGTCGATCCGCGCCGCATGCTCGGCGACGACGCCGGGAATCATCGCCGTCCCGAACACCCGCGGCACGACCGACTTGGCGGTGACGGAGTCGGCCGCGACGACATCGGCGGGAACATCGGCAAGGTGAAACCAGCTCTGCAGGTGCTCGCGGGGGCCCTCGAAATACGGCTGCGGAAGCGCGGAAAGGATCTCCCGGGCGAGCTCGGCGCGGCCTTGCGGGGTCGCGGCACGCGCGATGAACGCCGTCTCCAGGTTCAACGGGGCGACGTGCTGATTGGTGCACCCGAGAATCGCCATGGCGGCGTAGCTGGGGAACAGCGCTTGCTGGGTGATGGCGAGGTACCCGCCCAGCGAATGCGCCACGGCCACCGTCGGCGCGTGGATGCCGATGGTGGCCGGCAGCCCGGCGACGGCGCAGGCCAGCGCGGCGCCGATGTCGGTGAAATCGAAATCACGAGCCGGTCGCGAGCTTGCGCCGGTGCCCAAGGGATCGATCGTCACGACGGCGTAGCCGTCCTCGGTGGCGAAGTCGGCGAAGCTGTAGCCGTCATGACCGGCAATGCCGAGGTCCCAGTACTCGCGGCTGTAGGTACCGCCCGGCAGGCAGACGAGCACGGCGGCCGCGGCGCCGGTGCGCGCGGGGTAATACGTCGCCGCCAAAGATGCCCGCTCGCCGACCGCGTCGCTGACGTCAAGGTTCAGCACGTGAGCGGGAAAGGCCATCGCACACAATTCCTTTCCGATCCTTTCCTTTCCGATCCTTTCCGAACCGCTGCCGCGCCAGGGTGATCAGTCTGTCAGGTCCGGCTTGCCCGCGGCTAGCGTTGTCGGGCATGTTGACCTACCTGTACCTGCTCGGCGCGATCCTCGCCGAAGTGGTGGCGACCAGCCTGCTCAAGAGCACCGAAGGTTTCTCCCGGCCGTGGCCGACCGTGGTTTGCCTGATCGGTTACGCCATCTCCTTCGCGCTGCTGGCGGTGTCGATTTCGCGCGGCATGCAGACCGACGTCGCCTACGCGCTGTGGTCGGCCATCGGCACGGCCCTCATCGTGTTGATCGCCGTGCTGTTCCTGGGTTCGTCGATATCGCTGACCAAGGTCGTCGGTGTCCTGCTGATCATCGCCGGTGTGGTCACGCTGAATGTGACCGGCGCCCACTGAGGGCAGTAGCCAGATCGACCCTACGACCCCTGACAGGCAGCGTCGATGAAATCATCAACCAGTCGGCCGACGACCACGGAACCGTGCGCCGAAATCACAAGCACCGCAAGGCCCATCGAGAAGTAAGGTTTGCCGAATGAGTACCGACAAGATCAATCGCGGCATCCTGCTCGCCATGGTGCTGATCGGCGCGATCGCCTATGGCTTGCTGTACAGCCACGCGTCCATCATCTTCAAAGTGCTCGTGCCGCTCGCCCTGCTCGTCCTGTTGGGGCTGGTCATCCGCGACGTGATCAAGGGCCGGGACTCCGGAAAGCACTAACGCCACGACGCAATGATTGAGGTAGCGTTCTCCCAGGGTTTTCGTGAGTCCGACAGCGGAGCAGGGACTGGAAAATGGGTTCAATTTTATATGGCCTTCTGACCGTCGTCAGCCTCGCACTAGCGCTGGTGTTCGTTGTCATTGCGGCCGTATTCGTAAAACGGCTGGGTGATCGCGAGACCATTCCGATCGGCGAGGAAATCGGCAGCGCCAAAACGGTCGTCGCCAAAGTGCGCAGACGCCAACCGATGTCGGAAGACGAATTCTATTATGCGAAGCGCATACTGGCGGACCGTAGCTCGTTGATGGCGTTCTGTATCCCCGGCGCTTTGTTCTCGGTCGGCTGCTTCTATGTGTTCGGCAGCCTCTACCACTTGCACGGAGCCACACCGTCCGAGCGGACATTTCTCGGGGTATTTCCCATGCTGGCCTCCCTCAACTTCACGACACAGCTGCTCCGCAGCGCACGGTTGAAGCGGCGCCTGCAGAATTCCGGGTGACGCGGGCCAGGCTTCTGGCGCGCACGGGTAGGTAGGCACTGTCCATTGGGCACATGACCGTCTACTATTTGCGTTGGCGTGAGGCCGGGAGTGGGGGCGAGAAGGCGATGTCCGGACGGGGTTCGGCGAAGGTGGTCGGGTGAGCCCTCGTCCAGTGAGCAGGACGTTCTTGGCGCGAGCCTGGATGCCGCTGGTTGCGGTGGTTGCGCTCACTTTGGGTGCGGTCGGCATGTGGAAGGTGCACCAGTTCTCCGCTCCCCCGCCGGTCATCACGGTCAACGGCCCGGCGGCCCCCGAGCAATCCACTCCCAAATACCTCACCTACGAGGTGTTCGGGTCCATCGGCGACAGCGGGATGCTCGTGTACCTGGACATCGACGGGCACCCGCACCAGGTGGATCTGACGGCGTTGCCGTGGTCGCACACGGAGACGACGACGCTCACCGTGGTGTCCGGCAGCGTCTCCGCGCAGGTTCATGGCGGTCACGTCGGCTGCCGGATGCTGGTGAATGGCATCGTTCGTGACGAACAGTCCGACACCCACGGGGATGCGCACGTCATGTGCAGGGTGAAGTCCGCATGAGCGACCCTCTCAACGAGCCCCTGCGCGAGCCCCGGCCCAAACGACCCTTCGTGCCCCGGATGGTCCGCGTCCTGGCCATACCGATCATCGCCTTCTGGGCCCTTCTCGCCATATCGACGAACACCTTCATGCCGCAGGTCGAGCGGGTCGCCGAAGAACTCGCCGGGCCGATGGTGCCGCACTACGCGCCGTCGCAGCGGGCGTTGTTGCGGATCGGCGAGGAGTTCCACGAGTCCGATTCGACCAACCTGACCATGCTCGTCCTGGAAGCCAACCGGCCGTTGGGCGACGCGGACCATCGCTACTACGACGACTTGGTGCGCCGGCTCAGGCAAGACCGGACGCACGTGCAGTACGTGATGGATCTGTGGGGGAAGCCGATCACCGCGGCGGGGGCGCAGAGCGTCGACGGCAAGGCCGCGTACGTGCTGTTGCGTCTGGCGGGCGATATCGGCCAGATGCAGGCGAACGAGTCCGTCAACGCCGTCCGGGCCATCGCCGGCAAGGTCCCGCCGCCACCCGGGCTCAAGGTCTATGTCAGCGGCGCCGCGCCGCTCGCGTCGGACACCCTGGCCATCGCGAATGCCAGCTTGAACGACATCACGATCGTGACGATCTTCCTCATCGTCGGGATGTTGCTGCTGGTGTACCGCTCGATCAGCAATCTGCTGGTGCCCTTGCTCGGAGTTCTGATCGAGATGCTGGTCGCGAAGGGGGTCATCGCAACCCTCGGGCATTTCGGGTATATCGAGCTCTCGTCGTTCGCCGTCAATATCGTTGTCGCGCTGACCCTGGGGGCGGGAACGGATTACGGCATCTTTTTGATGGGGCGCTATCACGAGGCGCGACAGGCCGGTGAAAGCAGGGAGGACGCTTTCTACATCGCGTACAAGGGTGTCACGCCCATCATCATCGGCTCGGGACTGACGATCGCGGGGGCCTGTTACTGCTTGACCTTTGCGCGGCTCAACTACTTCCACACCATGGGGCCGGCGGTCGGCATCGCCATGCTGTTCACGATCACCGCGGCGTTGACGCTCGGCCCGGCCATCTTGACCGTGGGCAGCCTGCTGGGACTCTTCGACCCGAGACGGGCGGCCAAGGCGCATCTGTATCGGCGGATCGGGGCGAGCGTGGTGCGCTGGCCGGTGCCGATCCTCGCGGCCAGCGCGACCGCCGTCGTGCTGGGGGCGGTCTTCGTGCCGACCTACCGGCAGAACTACGACGACCGCTCCTACCAACCGCACAACGCCCCCGCCAATCAGGGTTTCGCGGCGGCGGATCGGCATTTCCCGAAGAGCAAATTGTTTTCCGAGATGCTGATGATCGAGACGGATCATGACATGCGGAACTCGGCGGACTTCATCTCGTTGGACCGGGTGGCCAAGAGTCTCATTCGCCTTCCCGGCGTCGCCATGGTGCAAAGCATCACCAGGCCTTTGGGTCGGCCATTGGAGCACGCCACGCTGCCCTATTTGTTCACCACGCAGGGCAGCGGGAACGGTCAACAGCTCCCGTTCAACAAGCAGCAAAATGCCAATACGGACCAGCAGGCCCAGATCACGGAGCACACCGTCGCGGTCTTGCGGAAAGAGATCGGCTTCTTTCAAAGGATGTCGGATGAGATGCATAAGACGGTCCTCACGATGGAGGACATGCAAAAGGTCACCGATGAATTGAGGGTGGACCTGTCGAATCTCGAAGATTTCTTCCGACCGATCCGCAGCTATTTCTATTGGGAAAAGCACTGTTTCGATATTCCCGTGTGCTGGGCATTCCGATCGTTGTTCGAGGCGGTCGACGGCCTCGACAAGATGGCCGACGATATCAAGGACGCTGTGACGTCCCTCGAGGTCATCGACAAGACGTTGCCGCAAATCATCACGCAGCTGAAACTGACGGCCGACGACTCGGAGGCTCTGGCCGCTCTTTTGGTCGGCACCTACGGCCAGTCTTCCCTGCAGTCCACGCAGACCGACCAGACGTTCGACGATTTGATCAACGTGGGGCTCGACTTCGACCGGTCCCGCAGCGATGACTTCTTCTACATCCCCCGGGAAGGTTTCGACAACGAAGACGTCAAGACGGGCATGCAGCTCCTGATGTCGCCGGACGGCAAGGCGGCTCGCTTCATCATCACCCACGAGGGGGACGCCATGGGCCCCGAAGGCGTGGAACATGTCGAAAAGTTTCCCGGGGCGATCACCACGATCCTGAAAGAGACGTCGTTGGCCGGTGCGAGGGTCTATATCGGTGGCTCGGGGTCGAACGACCAGGACATCAAGGAATACGCGGCATCCGATCTGCTCATCGTGGCGATCGCCGCCTTCGTGCTGATCTTCCTGATCATGCTGTTCCTGACCCGAAGTCTGATGGCCGCCTTGGTGATTCCCGGCACGGTGGCCTTCTCGTATGCCGGGGCGTTCGGGCTTTCCATCCTGGTCTGGCAGCACCTGATCGGCCTGCCCCTGCACTGGTTGGTGTTGCCGCTGACGTTCATCATCCTGGTGGCGGTGGGTTCGGACTACAACCTCCTGTT
>NZ_JAICZA010000099.1 GCF_025933915.1 Mycobacterium sp. | reverse complement strand
TCCCGCATCGGGGTCAGCGCCGAGGAGCTGGGCGGCTATCTCGACGGCAGCACCAGCCCGACGGCCGCGCTGATGATCCGGATCCGCCGATTGTCGGATCGGTTCGTCAAGGTGAACTCCGAAGGCTCGGCCGACTCCAACTGATCCTCATCTGATCGGCAGCACGTCGGCGACGAGCCAGTCGCTGCCGCGCTTGGTCAGCGTCACCCGCAGGGCGGGCGCCGCCTGGCTGGGCGGTTGTCCCGGCGCGTTCTGGGTCACACGCAGGATCACCGCCACGCTGGCCGCTGACGGCCCGAGGGCCTCGACGCCGGCCGACACCGTCGCGGCCTGGGCGGTGACGTTGCGCTGGCCCAGCTCGGCGCTGGATTTGGTGTACTGCTCCTTGAACGCGGTGGCGTGCTCGGGGACGACCATGGCCGTGGCCCGGTCGATGGCATCGGTCGGGGCGGCGGGACTGAACGACGCCATGGCCTCCGCCATGCCGGTGGCTATCTTCACGACCCTGTGATTGTCGTCGGTGAAGTCGCGGTCCGTCTTCGTCCAGTGCGTGTAGCCGGTCGCGGCGGCCGCCGCCAGGGCGGCCGTGCACAGTAGGACAACCGCCAACCGCAGCCCCGGTGCGTCGTCGTCGGTGCCGAGGCTGACCGAGTCGCGGCGCAGCAGCCAGAAATTGATGCCTGCCCCTTCCACGATCAGCAGGACCAGCACCGAGCAGGCCGACACCCACCACAGCGGCCAGCCGAGGACCGCCCCGATGGCCAGCAAGGCGGCGATCGTGGCCAGTGGGGCCGCGATGTCGAAGGCGAAGAGCCGCCAGATGTTTCTCATCGGACCTTTCACCTAATCGAAGCCAGCCCGGAGATCATCAGCTTGCCTTCCACGTCGGAGACGTCCAGCCGCAGGCTCCAGTGCACGGTCTGCGGCTTCGCGCCGACGTTTTCGCTGACCGACGTGGCGACCAGCATGACCGAATCGGTTCGGCTGGCGAACGGCGGCAACTTGGTGGTGACTATCTCTCTTGGAGGCCTTGCCCCCTCCGGCCGCGAGTCCAGGTCGCGGTGCACGGTCTCGATCGCCACCGCGTCGATCCGCCCGACGCTCTTGGACTGCAGTTTCTCCACGACAGCCCGGTAGGGCTGTACGGCGGCGTCGAAGTCGGTGTTGAGCTCGCCGACGGTGCCGTCGTGCAGCCGCTGCAGGCTGGCGGCGACGTTGCCGCTGTTCATGTTGATCAGCACATTCGTCCACTCGGCGGCGGTCTGCATGACGCGGCTCAGATGGCCGCGTTCGGCGAGCTGGTCGCGGTGGCCGGACCAGATGAAGACGCTGAGCACCACCGCGGCCACCGACAGCACGCCGAGGACCGTTGAGGCGACGCCGTAATGGGAGAAGACCCCTCCGTCGGATTCGGGGTCGGATTCGGGGCGCCCGGCGTTCGCGTCCGCGTCGTCGGGGTCCCCGAGGTCCTGGTCAACGGAATCTTCTTCGGCTCCCGGCTTGGTTCGCTCGCCCTCGGACATGGCCCGATCGTTGCACCCGGGAAAGATGGAAGGATGGCGGGGTGACGAATACGGCCATCCGCTCGGGCATCGACCTGAGCTTTGTCGATGAAAGCATCCGCCCCCAAGACGACCTGTTCGGTCACGTCAACGGCCGCTGGCTGGCCGAATACGAGATACCGGCAGATCGGGCCACCGACGGGGCCTTCCGGCAGCTGTATGACCGCGCCGAGGAACAGGTGCGGGACCTGATCGTCGAGGCCAGCCAGCAGGGCTCGACCACCGCCGACGCCGACGCGCAACGCATCGGCGACCTGTATGCCAGCTTCCTCGACGAGGACACCGTCCAGCGCCGCGGTGTGCGGCCGCTGCTCGACGAGATGGCCGTGATCGACGACGCCGCCGACGCCGACGCGCTGGCGGCCGCCCTGGGCGCGCTGCAGCGCACCGGGGTGGGCGGCGGTGTCGCGATGTATGTGGACACCGACGCCAAGAACTCGGCCCGCTACCTGGTGCACTTCACCCAGTCCGGGCTCGGGTTGCCTGACGAGTCCTACTACCGCGAAGAGCAGCACGCCGAGGTGCTCGACGCGTACCCCGCACACATCGCGCGGATGTTCGGCCTGGTGTTCGGCGGAGGCCCGGCCACCCACACCCAGACCGCCGAGCGCATCGTCGCGCTGGAGACCAAACTCGCCGAGGCGCATTGGGATGTGGTCAAGCGCCGCGACGCCGACCTCACCTACAACTTGCGCACGTTCGCCCAATTGCGCGACGAGTCGGTCGGCTTCGACTGGGTCGCGTGGGCCGCCGCGCTCGGCACCAGCGCGGATGCGCTCGCGGAGGTCGTTGTGCGCCAACCGGATTACGTCCGGGCATTCGCCGAGCTGTGGCGCAACGAAGACCTCGAGGTGTGGAAGAGCTGGGCGCGGTGGCGGCTGATCCGCGCCCGCGCCTCCTGGCTGACCGACGATCTGGTGGCCGCGGACTTCGACTTCTACGGCCGCCGGCTGACCGGCACCGAGCAGATCCGGGACCGGTGGAAGCGGGCGGTGTCGCTGGTCGAGAGCCTGATGGGCGATGCCGTCGGAAAGCTTTACGTGCAGCGGTATTTCCCGCCCGACGCCAAGGCCCGCATCGATGAGCTGGTGAGCAATCTGCGTGCGGCCTACCGGATGAGCATCAACGACCTGGAGTGGATGACGCCGCGGACCCGGGAGCGGGCGCTGGCCAAGCTGGACAAGTTCACCGCCAAGGTCGGCTACCCGGCGCGGTGGCGGGACTACTCCACGCTGGTGATCGACCGCAACGATCTCTACGGCAACTACCAACGCGGGTACGCCGTCAACCACGACCGTGAGCTGGCCAAGCTCGGCGGCCCGGTGGACAAAGACGAGTGGTTCATGACGCCGCAGACGGTCAACGCTTACTACAACCCCGGGATGAACGAGATCGTCTTCCCGGCGGCCATTTTGCAGCCACCGTTCTTCGACGCCGAGGCCGACGACGCCGCCAACTACGGCGGTATCGGCGCGGTGATCGGGCACGAGATCGGCCACGGCTTCGACGATCAGGGCGCCAAATACGACGGCGACGGAAACCTGGTCGACTGGTGGACCGACGCCGATCGGACCGAATTCGGCTCCCGCACAAGGGCTCTCATCGAGCAGTACGACACGTACACGCCGCGGGGGTTAGCCAGCGGCCACCACGTGAACGGTGCGTTCACCGTCGGGGAGAACATCGGCGATCTGGGCGGGTTGTCGATCGCGCTGCTGGCCTACCAGTTGTCGCTGAACGGGCGTCCCGCTCCCGTCATCGACGGCCTGACCGGCGTGCAGCGCGTGTTCTACGGTTGGGCTCAGGTGTGGCGCACCAAATCCCGTGACGCCGAGGCGATCCGGCGCCTGGCGGTGGATCCGCACTCGCCACCGGAGTTCCGCTGCAACGGCGTGCTGCGCAACATGGACGCATTCTACGACGCCTTCGACGGCGCCGACGCCGGCGCGCTGTTCCTGGAGCCGGACAGCCGGGTCAAGATCTGGAACTGAGGCCGCGTTCCCCCGCGAGCGGGCACAGCTCGATGCGCGCCGGCACGTGTTTGTGCCACGGCGTACCGGCGTAGGGGTCGCGCCATTCAGTCGAGGTGAGCGCGTTCGGTGCGACACCGGGAACGACGGCGTGGCCGTCGTCGTCGAGGTAATCGAGCCCAAAACCGTTGGGCAGGGCGGCATGACCGGCGAGCATGGTCTCGGTGATCTCGACGGTGGCCTCGGCGCTGCCGGCCGCGGTGCTGATGCGCGCGCGGCATCCGTCGACGAGGCCGAGGGCCTGCGCGTCTTCGACGCTGACCCGCAGCGCGCCCTCGGCGTCGCGTTTGCGCCAGGACGGGTCGCGGAAGATGTCGTTGGCGGTGTAGGCGCGCCGCTCTCCCACCGACAGCACGATCGGGAAATCCGGGGTGGTCAGCTCGGACGGGGCGCGGGTCAGCGCCCTCAATTCGTCGAGCATCGACGGTATTTCGAGCGCGATCTTGTTGTCGGAGTGGCTGATCAACGCGAAGTCGTCCGCGTAGTTGTGGACGGTGAACGTCACCCCCGAGGGGTTGTCCAGGATCGCATCGAACAGCGCGTTGCCGTCGGCGTGACCGGCGCGCCGCACGGCGTCCGGATAGCTCATCGCGGTCTTCTGGGCCAGGCCCCACAGCGCGGCCGCGCCGCGCAGCCCGTCCGGCAGTGTGGGCCCAAGCGTCTCGTAGAGCACGTACGGAAGCAGCTGCGCCACCGTCGGATTGGCTGCAACGGCGCTGAGGAACGCCTCGGTGTACGCCGCACGACCGCGCTGGGCGGCGTCGCACAGGGGCCGCAGATCCGCGTCGTCGACCACACCGAGCGCCCGCACCAGCCGGGCCCAGATCTCGGGCTCGGGCAGTGTTCCCGGCAGGGGCTCCAGCAGCGGACGGCGCAGCTGGAAGGTGTTGTGCGGGAATTCCAGGTTGAAGAAGGTGGCCTCCGGCTTCTCGAATTGGGACGCGGCCGGAAGCACGTAGTGGGCGAGCCTGGCAGTCTCGGTCATCGCGACGTCGATGACCACCATCAGTTCCAGCGCCTGGAACGCTTCGCGGCAGACGGCCGAATTAGCCAGTGAGTGAGCGGGATTGCTGCTCTCGACGATCATCGCCCGGAAGCGGTCCGGGTGGTCGGTCAGGATTTCCTCGGGAACCGCATTGCTGGGCACCAGCCCGGAGATGATGCGGGCACCGGTGACCGGTGTGCGGCCGGAGAACTGGCCGAACAGCGGCGCGAACGACGAATGCAGGTGTTGGCCACCCTTTTTCGCGAAGTTGCCGGTGAGGACCCATAGCAGCTTGTTCAGGTAGGAGGACAGCGTGCTGTTGGGCGCCTGTTGCACACCGAGATCCTCGAAGACCGACACGCTCGCGGCGGCGCCGATGCGCCGGGCCGTCGCGCGCAGCAGTTCCTCGTCGACCCCGCAGCGCTGCGCGTAGTCGGCCACCGCAACCTCGCGCAGCGCGTCGCGTACGGTGTCGGCGCCGCGCACGTGCTCGGTGAGAAACGTTTCGTTGCAGAGGTTTTCCTGGACGAGGATGGCGGCCAGCGCCGCCAGGCACCACGCGTCGGTGCCGGGTCGCACGCGCAGATGGAAGTCGGACATCTTGGCCGTGTCGGTAACGACGGGATCGATGACGATCATCGACCGGTCCGGATCTTTGGCGATCTCGTTGAGCACCACCCGGGCACGCGGAAAGCTCTGCGACATCCATGGGTTCTTGCCGACGAACACCGCCACTTCGGCGTGCTCGAACTCGCCCCTGGTGTGACCGCCGTACAACTGCCCGTCTACCCAGGATTCGCCGGTTTTCTCTTGCGCCAACGCATTTGAGCGATACCGCGAGCCGAGCGCCTTCAGGAAGGCGCCGCTGTACGCCCCGCCCAGATGGTTGCCCTGCCCGCCGCCACCGTAGTAGAAGATCTTGTCCCCGCCATAGGTGTCGCGAATGTGTTTGAACCCCTCGGCGATCTCCACGATCGCGGTGTCCCAATCGATTTCCTCGTAGCTGCCGTCGGCGCGGCGGCGCAGCGGAGTCCTCAGCCGGGTGCGGTCGTTCTGATAGTGGTCCAGCCGCAACGCCTTGTTGCAGGTGTAGCCCTGCGATGCCGGGTGCGCCTTGTCGCCGCGGATGCGGGCCAGCCGGCGATCGTCGACTTGAACCACGATGCCGCAGTTGCATTCGCACAGGATGCACGCGCTGGATTGCCATTCACCGGTCATTGCGGGACATCCTCTCCGGTCACCCGATAGGACCCTGGTGGGACGGAGTCGCCAGCAGCAGCTCGCGCACCTGACGGCGGACGACGTCGAGCGGCGTCAGGTCGCGGCGCACCCGCGCCAGCACAATCGCACCCTCGAGGGCGGTGGTGGCCAGGACCGCCAATTCGCCCGCCCGTTCCCGGGCTATCCCGTCGGCGATGAAGCGCTGCGCGATCAGGTCGGTCCAGCGGTCGAACACCGTCGCCGCGCGCTCGACGACGGGCGCCATCCGTTCGGCGTTTTCCGGCTCGCCCGCCTCCACGGACACGGCCACGATGGGGCAGCCGGCGCGAAAGTCGCTGTCGAGCAACTGCGCGCGGTATTTGTCGGTCAGGGTGTCGATCAGCTGGGGGCCACTGTCGGCCTCGGCGATGATCGCGGCGACGTGGTCGCCGGCGAAGTCGACCGCCTCGCAGAGCAGTTGCGTGCGGCCGCCCGGGAAGTAGTGGTAGGCGGATCCGCGCGGTGCGCCGCTGTGCTCGAGGACATCCGAGATCGCGGTGGCGTGCGCGCCGCGCTCCCTGATCAAGAGCGCGGCCGAGACGACCATCCGTTCGCGTGGGCCGCGCATCACCGCTCCTCAGGTCAAAGTCTATATATGATGCTATACATAATCGCCGGGCCCGCGGAAGGGCTCCGCGGCGGATTTCTGGCGAGTTAGTTCATCCAGTCGGCGGAGCCGTCGTTCTTCTTGTAGTTGCCGCCGGTGGAGTTCTTCACGATGATCGGGTCGCCCGCGCCGAAGTTGTCGAAGAACCACTTCGCGTTGGAGGGGCTGATGTTGATGCAGCCGTGGCTGACATCGCGCTTGCCCTGATCGTCCACCGACCACGGGGCGCTGTGCACGTAGTCGCCAACATTGTCGAAGCGGACCGCGTCTTCCACCGTCACCTTGTAGCCGTAGGTCGAACTGACCGGCACCCCGTAGGTCGAGGAGTCCATCACCACCGACGCCTTCTTGTCCTGCACGTAGTAGGTGCCATTGGGGGTCTGGTGGTTACCAGACGTCATGCCCATCGACATCGGGATCGTCTTCTCCACCGTGCCGTTGCGGGTGACGATCAGCTGATGCGTGGCGTCGTCGGCCGTAGCCACCAGCGTGTCTCCGGTTCGGAAGCTCGACACGGTGCCCCCGGCGTCGACGGTCACCGCCGTGTGGGCGGGCCAAAAGCTCAACGGCCGCCAGCGCAGCTGGGTCGGGGTCATCCAGTAGAACTTGCCCGGGACCGCCGGGGCCGACGAGACGTGGACGGCGCCCTCCGCGGCGCCGGAGTCGTCGACCCGGCCGGGGAAGTTGATGATGATCGGCTGGGCAACACCCACGGTCGACCCATTGGCGGGGAGGATCTTCGGCGGCCCGAAGGGGGCGGTGCCGGTGAACGGGGCGGGATTCTGCCCGGCGGCCGAGGCCGCCGCGGGCTGGGCCATGGGCGGAAGCCACGGCGGGGCCGGTGCATCGGGCGGCGGCGGGGCCGCCAGCGGGTCAGGCGGGGGCGGCGGCGCCAACGGGTCGGGCGGGGGCGGCGGCGCGAACGGGTCCGGCGGTGCGGGCGGCGCGGCGACGGCGCCCGGATCGGCGGGAGCCGGGTCCGGATCGGCCAGCGCGGGGGCCGCGCTCAGCACCAGTGCCAGGGTCATGACAGCAGCCCAGCCGGTGACGTTCAGAGCGGCGAAGAGACCCTTGAAAGTCCAGGCCTTCGTCCAGCCCGACATATGCATACCTCCACTCATCTACTCCGCACAGTGTGGCATAGGGCGCGCGACGGCGACCGCCGTCGACGACCGGCCGCGGCCCCGAAGGCGCCGCGATTGTGCCCCCGACCTGGCCGGCTATGAATCGTCTGAGCTTGTCGGTTGGACCGGCCCGCGGGGGAAGTCCAGCATCCGCCGGTTGGCCGCGATGCCGACCAGCGCCACGGCCATCAGGCTCGCCGAAGCGATCAGCATCATCGTGACGCTGCGCTCATAGAACAGGCCACCCGCCAGTGAGCCGGCCATGATGCCGACCTGAAACGCCGTCACGTAGAGTCCCGACGCCCCGTCGGGGTCGTCGGCCCCGTTCCGCATCGCGGCGGATTGCATCATCGGCGACACGGCGGTGGCCATGGCTCCCCACAGCACGATGGCGGCGGTGCCGATCAGCGCGGTCGTCGCGCCGGATCGACCGGCGAACGCCAGCGCGATCAGCACCACGAACGCGGCCGTCAGACCGGTCATGCACAGGATGACGGCGCTCCTGGGCCGGTGGTCCAGCGGCCGCGCCACCAGCGGCAGCGACAGCAGGCCGGCCAGTCCGTAGGCGGCCAGCACCCAGGCCAGGTTCGGCCCGCGCACACCGAGCACGTTGCGGATGAGCTCGACGATGAATGTGTAGGACACGAAATGCCCGGTGACCGCGATCATCGCCAGCACGCTCACGGTGATCAGCCGCGGGTTGCGGTGATGACGGGACCGGGGGCCGACGTGGGCCAGCTGATCCTCGGTGAGCACCATCTCCGGCAACATCAGCCGGGCGGCGACCGTGACGACGGCGGCCGCGACGGTGACGCACACGACGGCCAGGCGCCACCCCCACATCAGGCTCAGCGCCGCGGTCAGCGGGCTGCCGACGACCAGCGCGAGGCTGGTGCCGACGTAGATCGACATGGTGGCGCGCCCGGCGTGGCTGGGCGGCACCAATCGGATCGCGATCGGCGCGATGACCGACCACAGCAGGCCGTGGGTGACCGCGCAGAGCACCCGCCCGGCGGCCAGCACCGCGAAATTGGGCGCCAGCGCCGAGATGACCTGCGAGGCGGTCAGGCAGGTCAGGCTTGCCACCAGCACGCGGCGGCGGGGCAGGTGCGCGGTCCAGCGCACCAGCGGGATCGTCGTCAGGGCCGCTACCAGGGCATACCAGGACAGCAGGGTGCCCACCAGGACCAGACTGACGTTCAGGTTGCGGGAGATCGCCGGCAGCGCGCCCACCGGCAGGATCTCGGCGGTGACGTAGGTGAACGCCGCGGCCGCGAGGATGGCGAGCTGAGCCGCGATCCGTGGCGTCCACGTTCGCGCGGCTGCGTTGGTGGTTTCGGCAGTCATCACAGTCATCGCTCGGGTGTGCGCAATCGGTCGAGCAACGCCGTCGCCGCCCAGGTCACGCTCCCCTACCGTACGCACTCCGGCTACCGGTTCATCCAACTTGGCGTGGCAACACGCCCTGCGCTCAGGAGCGAACCAGGCGCGCGATGGCGGCGGAGGCCTCGGTGAGCTTGGTGTCGGCCTCGTCGCCCCCCTTGGCCACGGCGCGGGTGACGCAGTGACTCAGGTGCTCGTCGAGCAAATTCAGCGCGACCGACCGTAAGGCGCTGTTGGCGGCGCTGATCTGGGTCAGCACGTCGATGCAGTACTTGTCTTCCTCGATCATGCCGGCGATGCCCCGCACCTGGCCCTCGATGCGCCGCAACCGCTTGGCGTAATTGTCCTTCTGCTGCGAGTATCCGTGTTCGTTTGTCATCTGCGTTTCACCCCTGCCTGCCGCCGCGCGGCGCCCCTCCCACCTTATACCCCATCGGGGTATGACCCCGGAAATTGGTAACGGGACTGGCCAGCGCATACTTGAACGATGCCCACCACCGATTCGGCTTCAACCGCCGACATCAAGCCGCGTAGTCGTGACGTCACCGACGGCCTGGAGAAGGCCGCCGCCCGGGGCATGCTGCGAGCCGTAGGCATGGGAGACGAAGACTTCGCCAAGCCGCAGATCGGGGTCGCGTCGTCCTGGAACGAGATCACGCCGTGCAACCTCTCCCTGGACCGGCTCGCCAAGGCGGTCAAGGAGGGGGTGTTCTCGGCCGGCGGGTATCCCCTCGAGTTCGGCACCATCTCGGTGTCCGACGGCATCTCGATGGGCCACGAGGGGATGCACTTCTCGCTGGTGTCGCGCGAGGTGATCGCCGACAGCGTCGAGACGGTGATGCAGGCCGAACGCCTCGACGGGTCGGTGCTGCTGGCCGGCTGCGACAAGTCGCTGCCCGGGATGCTGATGGCCGCCGCACGGCTGGACCTGGCCTCGGTGTTCCTCTACGCCGGCTCGATCCTGCCCGGGGTCGCCAAGCTCTCCGACGGCAGCGAGCGCGAGGTCACCATCATCGACGCGTTCGAGGCCGTGGGCGCCTGCGCCCGGGGGCTCATGCCGCGCGAGGACGTCGACGCCATCGAGCGCGCGATCTGTCCCGGCGAGGGCGCCTGCGGCGGCATGTACACCGCCAACACGATGGCCAGCGCCGCCGAGGCGCTCGGTATGTCGTTGCCGGGCAGTGCTTCGCCGCCGGCGACCGACCGCCGCCGTGACGGGTTCGCGCGGCGCAGCGGTGCGGCCGTCGTCGAACTGCTGCGGCGCGGCATCACCGCCCGCGACATCCTCACCAAGGAGGCGTTCGAGAACGCGATCGCGGTGGTGATGGCGTTCGGCGGCTCCACCAATGCGGTGCTGCACCTGCTGGCCATCGCCCACGAGGCCGACGTCGCGCTGACGCTCGATGATTTCAGCCGGATCGGGTCGAAGGTTCCACACCTGGCCGACGTCAAGCCGTTCGGCCGCCATGTGATGTCCCACGTCGACCACATCGGCGGCGTGCCGGTGATGATGAAGGCGCTGCTGGACGCCGGCCTGCTGCGCGGCGACTGTTTGACGGTGACCGGTGCGACCGTGGCCGAGAACCTGGCCGAGATCGCCCCGCCCGACCCGGACGGCAAGGTGTTGCGCGCCCTGAGTAATCCCATTCACCCGACCGGGGGAATCACCATCCTGCGTGGTTCGCTGGCGCCCGAGGGCGCGGTGGTCAAGTCGGCCGGTTTCGATTCCGACGTGTTCGAGGGCACCGCAAGGGTTTTCGACGGTGAGCGGGCCGCGCTGGACGCCCTCGAGGACGGCACCATCACCAAGGGCGACGCGGTGGTGATCCGTTACGAAGGCCCCAAGGGCGGCCCCGGGATGCGGGAAATGCTCGCCATCACCGGGGCGATCAAGGGCGCCGGTCTCGGCAAGGACGTGCTGTTGCTGACCGACGGCCGGTTCTCCGGCGGGACGACCGGCCTGTGCGTCGGCCACATCGCGCCCGAGGCGGTGGACGCCGGACCGATCGCGTTCCTGCGCGACGGCGACCAGATCCGCCTGGACGTCGCCAACCGCGTCCTCGACGTGCTGACCGATCCGGCCGAATTCGCTTCTCGGCAAACGGGTTTCACGCCGCCGGAGCCGCGCTATAAGACCGGCGTGCTGGCCAAGTACGTCAAGCTGGTCAGCTCCGCCGCGATCGGCGCGGTCTGCGGTTAGTCAACGTTCGACGCGAGCGTGCGCAGAATGCCTGCGCCACACGGCGTGTCGCGTACAAACACGCTCCCCCGCAAGCGGGAGGTGCCCCCAGCTCGCGCCATCGCGATCAATGGGCGGCCGTGGCGCGCGTACGCATGCCGAAGTAGGCGGCGTTGAGGCCCAAGAACGTCAACAACGCGCCCGCGACGACATTCGACCAGGTCATGCCGGTGGTCAGCACGACGTCCGGCAGGATCCACGTCGACACGATGACCCACACGCCGAGCACCGGCAGCGTCCACGTCATACCGTGGGCACGGTCCAGCGTCGTCGCGAATCCGTACGCGAGGAACGCCACCGCGATCCCCGCGATCAGGTCAGACGTGGCGAGCGATCTCGTCGCGCTGAATCCCACGATCCACGGTGACGCGGCCACGTACAGACCCGTCAGCAGAGCCAGGCCGAAGGTGACATGCGCACTCATCGACTCGGCAACGCGCTCATAGCGGGCACGCAGCGCCAACAGATCAGGGTGGTGATCGATTGATGAATGGACTGTACTCATTTTGCGACCTTTCTGTTATGCAGCAAGCCCGTTGTGTGACAAGCACTGTGAGCCGGACTGCACCCATCCATCTGTCATCAAGATTACGCCCGATCGCGGCCCAGTTCGAGAAACCGCGTACTGTCTTGGCCATGGATCTCGCGGATCGATTGCGACTCGATTACCCGGTGGGACAGGCAGGCATGGGCGGTGGGCTGGCGGGCGCGCCGCTGGCCGCCGCGGTCGCCCAGGCGGGTGGGTTGGGCACGCTGGGCATCGAAACCCCCCGGCTGCTGCGAGCGTCGATCGATCAGGTGCGCGAACAGGCGCCGGGTCGGGCCGTCGCGGTAAATCTGCTGCTGCCCTTCGTTCATCGCGACCACGTCTCGGTGTGTGTCGATGCCCGGGTGGACGTGGTCGTGTTGGCGTTCGGCGAGAAGCGGGGCCTCGTCGAGCACCTGCGGGACGCCGGGACCTTCGTCTTCGTGATGGTGGGCACCGAGGTGCAGGCGCGTGCCGCGATCGCCTGGGGCGCCGACGGTTTGATCGCTCAGGGACGCGAGGCGGGCGGGCATCTGGTCGGGACCATGCCGGCCCTGGATTTCCTGCCGCACGCCCTGCGCGCGGCCGAGGGCCGGCCGGTGTTTCTGGCCGGCGGCATCGCCACCGCGACGGACAGTCGCGCCGCGCTGGACGGCGGCGCCAGTGGCGTCATCGCCGGCACGCGATTCCTGTTGACGCACGAGGCTAACGCCAGCCGCGAGTATCAGCGACGAATCATGCGGGCGGACAAGACGATCGAAACCAACCTGTTCGGCCTGAGCTGGCCGCTACGTCACCGGGTGGTGCCCAACGAGGCGACCCGCCGTTGGTGCGGCGCGGACGGACGGGCGAAGGCATTGCCGGCCGCCCTCAACGCGGCCAGCCGCCCCCTGTCGGTGCTGAGCCGTTTCGATGCGGGCGCACTGATGCGCCTGCAGTCGCCGGCCCGTCCGTTCTTCACGCCGCTGGCACCGGTGGCCGGGGTACCCGATTCCTGGCTGGAAAGCACCGCCCTGTACGCGGGTGAAACCGCGCTGCGGATCGGCGAACTCACCTCCGCCGGGCAAGCGGTCGCCGACCTGTCCCCGCGCTGACGCTACCGCACCAGCGCCAACGCGAAGCCGTCCCAGTGTTTGGCCCCCACCGTCTGGATCACCGCGGTGTCCAGGCGCGGGTGCTCACCCATTGCCTGCAGCGTCTGCCTGGTCACCCGCACCCGGGCATCGTCGGAATCCGGGCGCAGAATCTGGCCGTCACGAATCACATTGTCTACCAATACGATTGCGCCGGGTCGGGCCAATCGGATGGCCCACTCCAGGTACGCGAGGTTGTTCTCCTTGTCGGCGTCGATGAAGATCAGATCGAAGGGGCCGGTGACCGTCGGCAGCGTATCCAGTGCGGCTCCGACGATCACCTCCACCCGATCGGCGAGGCCGGCGCGCTCCAGGTTGCCCCGCGCGACCTCGGCGTGCTTGGGCTCGTATTCCAGCGTCACCACCCGCCCCTGCGGGCCGGCGCCGCGTGCCAACCAGATGGTGCTGAAGCCTCCCAGGGTGCCGATCTCGAGGATGCGCCGCGCACCGATGGCGCCGGCGAGCAGGCTCAAGAACTTTCCTTGCTGCACCGAGACCGCGATCCGCGGTAATCCGGCCGCATCACTGGCGTCGAGCGCCGCGCTGGATGACGGATCGTCGCCAACGACCGTCCTGTCCAAGAATGCGTCGACGTCGCCGGGGGTGGGTTTCTCGGTCATGGCGCCAACGCTAGCCGCGCCCGGCGGGCCTCGCGCAGACGGCCGGGCCGCCAGGGAACCCGATCGCGGCCCTTGTATATACCCGTGGGGGGTATATAGTGAGGGTGCGGCCGAACCGCGTCGCAAGAGTCACACCAGGAGAAAAGGGTGAGTCAAATGGCAACTTACGAGGCCGGGACCCTGCTGACGTGCGGTCACGAAGGCTGCGGCTGCCGCGTTCGCATCGAGGTCCCCTGCCACTGCTCGGGTGCGGGTGAGGCATACCGCTGCACGTGCGGCGACGCGCTGACCCCCGTCGAGTAACACATCGGGCCGGTCGTGGGTTCGGACTCAGCCGGGTGATCACCGCCCGAACGTACGGCCGGTCAGCTCGACGGTGGCCGACAACCGCATGGCCGTCGCCGAAATCCCCACCGCCGCCGTATAACCCCCCGGTTCGATCCGCCAGCCTGTGACGCTGCCGTCGTAGCGGGCGAGCAGGCGCGGATCGGTGTCGATGGTCACCCGGCAGGTGGCCCCGGGTTCGAGCTCGACCCGCTCGAACCCCAGCAGCCGTAGGCACGGTCCGTCGGGCGATGCCGTCAAATACAGCTGCGGCACGTCCGCCCCGGCGCGATCGCCCGCGTTGACGACGCTGAAACTGACGGTAATGGTCGCCCCGCCGCTGACCACCAGGTCACGATACTCAAACCTGGTGTAGGACAACCCATGACCGAGCGCGAACATCGGAACGTGGCCGTTACCGGCGAACCAGCGGTAGCCGACATCGGCGCCCTCGAAATAATCGATCGTGGTCGCCGTCCCCCACGGTTCGCCGATGCCGGACAGCTGCGGGCGAGGCGTCTGGCCGAGATCGACGGGAAAGGTGATCGGAAGCCGACCCGAAGGATTCACCCGCCCGCTGAGGATCTCGGCGATCGCCTGGGCGCCGGCTTGGCCCGGATACCACGCGTGCACAACGGCATTCACCGCGTTACGCCACGGCATGCTCACCGGATTGCCGGTCTCGAGCACCACCACGGTGTTGGGGTTGGCGGCGGCCACGGCGGCGATCATCTCGTCCTGGCCCCACGGCAGCGACAGGTCGGCCAGGTCGTATCCCTCCCCTTCCGCGCGGATCGCGAACACGATCGCGATGTCGGCGCGCTGGGCGACCAGCGCGGCCTCGGCCGCACTGATGCCGGGGTCGAACTCAATCTGCGCCTGTGGCAGCTGTTTTCGCAACTCCTCAACCGGAATCGAGGGCAGCAGGTACAGGTTGCGCAGCCCGGCCTCCACTCCCACGCCGCCGATCGGGACCACGCCCGCGTAGCCGCCCGGGGGCACGACGGTGCTGGAACCGTAACCGGCCGGCACACCGATGTGCGCGTACCCGCCGATGACGGCGATGCGCATGCCCGACTCGGGCACCAATGGAAGTAGTCCCCGGTTGATCAGCAACACGGTCCCCTGCCGCGCGATGTGCAACGCAACCTCGTTGTGCGCGGCCAGGTCCGATGTCGGTGCCGCGTCGGTGCGGTCGATACCGACGGCGAACATGGATCGCAGGATTCGGCGGACCATGTCCGACAGGCGTTCCTTGGGCAGCCTGCCGTCGGCGTACGCGTCGCGCAGCGGTGCCACGAAGTTCTCGGCCTGCCACAACAGTGCGTCGATCTGGGCCCCGCATTCTTGGTCGAGACCGGCCAGCGCGCACTCCCAGCTCGGGGTCGCGCCCCAATCGGACATGACCCAACCGCGATACGCCCAGGCGCCCTTCAGCACCTCGTTGATCAGGACATCGTTTGCCGCGGCGTAGACACCGTTGATCTTGTTGTATGCGGTCATCACGGCGCCGGGTGCCGCCCGTTCGATCGCGATCTCGAAGGCCAGCAAGTCGGATTCACGGTGCGCGTCGGGATCGATGACCGCGTCCAGGAAGTGCCGGTTGGTTTCGTTGCAGTTGAGCGAGTAGTGCTTGACCGTCGAGATGACACCGTGGCGCTGGATGCCGTCGATCGACTCCGCGATCATCGTGGCGGTCAACAACGGGTCCTCGGAAAGGTATTCGAAATTGCGGCCGTTGCGCGGGTCGCGCGCGAGGTTCATCGCCCCCGCGAGCTGCACGTTGAACCCACGGCTGCGCGCCTCCCGGCCGATCACTTCGCCGGCGGCCCGGGCCAGCACCGGATTGAAGCTGGCGGCCAGCGCGAGCCCGGCGGGCAGCGCCGTGGCCGTGTCACCGGGACGGTAGCCGGGGTTGGTGACGCCCAAGCCGGCATCGCTCATCAGCAACGGGGGGATGCCGAGGCGGGGAACCCCGGGCACGTATCCCGCGCTCATCGGCGTGTCCACCGGGATGCGGGCGTCGCGCACCGGCCACATGTCACCGGCCCCCATCACCGAGACCAGCAGCGAGAATCGCTCGTCGTCCGTCAGCTGGGCTTCGATCTCGCGCGCCCGGTCGTCGGGATCTTTCACCGCACACCCTCTTTGGCGTAGACGACGCGCAGCACATGCCCCAGTTCGGGTCCCATCACCAGCTCCGTCAACTCGCAGATCGTCGCAACGAACTCGGGGCCGTGCGGCGGCTCGGCCTGGCACAAATGATGCGCCACTTCGTGCAGCATCACCAGCTCGCGCAGCGCCCAGTCGGCGGTGTCACGGTCGGGAACCGCGATAACGCCAGTGCCGTCGTGGTTCTCGTAGTGCGCGGCGGTGGCGGATCGCCGCGGCCGGACCCGCAGCGGCGCCACATGCGCCCATCGTTGCCGCACCGCCGGTAGCGCCAGCACGTCGTCCACGTAGCGCTGGGCGGATGCCACCGAGCCGAATCGGCCTTCCGGCGGAAGCGTCAACTGCGTGCCGAAGAAGTCCACGGCGGGTGAGCCGTGCTGGGCGGCGCGGTCAAACAACGTTCGGACGAACTCCTCGGCCGCATAAACCTTGGAGCGTTGAGAATCCCGCTGTGGGGGGTTCCCCGCAGTCACCCGCTCAGCGCGCTCCGCGCCCCGGGGAGTTCGGGGCTATTGCCGAGCCGCGCTCGCTTACCGGCCCGATCGCCGGCGCGACGCGCCGCCGAGGAATACCCGGCCGACGCGCGACTGGCTTGCCAGGTGCCACGCGCCTTCGACGCACCGCGGTAGTAGTCCACCAGCTCAACCTCCTTGTCCCGCAAGGCGATGGCAGTGCCCGGCGCACGCCGACGGTCCTTGGTGGCATCGTGGCGGGCCTGGTCGCGGGCCTCGGTCAGACGCTGGCCGACGCGCGTCCCGAAGGCCAGCTGAAAGTTGAGGCGGGCGGTGATCGTCGGCGTGGGACGATGTGCACCCGAGGCGAGGTAGGCGTCCGACGCGCGCACCATTTGTACGACCAAGCTGGCGTACAGGGCGTGGCTGGCGTCGATGTCCTCGGCGAACCCGTAGGCGTAGACGAACGTCGAATTCGATGCGACGTCGCAACGCACGTCGTTGGCCGCCGCGATCAGCACGAAGAGCTGAACATACGTTCGTAACCCTTTGGCACCCGCCGCGCCGATGGTGATGGTGCGCTGGGTCGGGGCTTCCGCGGCCGAGCGCTGGGCCGAATGGGAGCGTGCCACCGCGAGGTCGATGGACGCGGCCGTCGCGAGCCGCTGCGCAGCGGACATGAACGCATCGGCCTCGTGGGTGTTGTCGGTGCCTTCGGCCTGACGCAGCAGTGCGGCGATGCGCGCCAGCATTTTGTCGTCACTCAATAGCGCCGCTCCTC
>NZ_JAICZA010000218.1 GCF_025933915.1 Mycobacterium sp. | reverse complement strand
GTTGCGCGGCAGGTCCAGTCCGAACCGGTCCACCCAGCCGTCGCGCGACCACACCTGCTCGACGCCGGCCACGTCGGCCAGCTGGATGTCCTGCACCCGCGCGCTGTGCCAGATCAGCCAGGCGATGCTGTTGGCGTTCGGGGCCGGCCGGTAGCCGGACACCTCGTCGGTCAATCCCTCGGTGATCTCGTCGACGTGTTCGATCAACCGGGTGAATGCGTCGCGCAGGAGGTCTTGGACAACGGCGGCATCGTCGGTGCTGGCCATAGCCGCGACACTACGGGAGCGCCGCGTCGAAGACAGCGTCGACGTCATTGCCGGTGGGGTCGCGCGCGAAGAAGATCCTGGCACGACCCGGCGCCACGGTCGTAGATTGTTTGGATGACTTACGACCTCGTCATCCGCAATGGCACCATCGTCGACGGGCTGGGGGGTGAGCCGTACGTCGGTGACGTGGCGGTGGCCGACAACGTCATCCAGGCGGTCGGCGCCATAAACGGGGCCACCGCCTCGCGGGAGATCGATGCCACCGGTCTGCTGGTCACGCCCGGCTTCGTCGACCTGCATACCCACTACGACGGCCAGTCCATCTGGTCGGAGCGGCTGACCCCGTCCTCGGCGCACGGGGTGACCACGGTGGTGATGGGCAACTGCGGGGTCGGCTTCGCGCCCTGCCGTCAGGAAGACCACGACGTCCTGGTCGACGTGATGGCCGGCGTCGAAGACATTCCCGGCGTGGTGATGACCGACGGCCTGCCGTGGACATGGGAGACCTTCCCGGAATACCTGGACGCGCTCGATGCGGGCCGCCGCGATATCGATGTGGCCGCGTACCTGCCGCATTCGCCGCTGCGGGTGTACGTGATGGGTCAGCGCGGCGCCGACCGCGAGCCGGCCACCGAGGACGACCTGGCGAAGATGAGGGCGCTGGCCAAGGAGGCGATCGAGGCCGGTGCGCTGGGCTTCGCGTCGTCGCGGTTGACCATCCACAAGACCGAAAGCGGTTCGCCCATACCGAGTTACGACGCCGCCCGCGAAGAGATCGAGGAGATCGCCAGGGGTGTCGTGGACGGCGGTGGGGGCCTGCTGCAGTTCGTTCCCGACATCCCGTCCGGCGGCTACCAGCCCGTGCTGCAGACGGTGTTCGACGTCGCCGAGGATGTCGGGCTGCCGCTCACCTTCACCCTCGTCGTCGGCAACTCGGGGGACCCGACGTGGCCGGACGCCATCACGATGATCGAGAAGGCCAACGGCAGGGCGGACACCGCCGACGCACAATTCACCGCGCAACTGTTGCCCCGCCCGATCGGGTTGATCATCGGGCTGCAACTGTCGGCGAATCCGTTCGTGCTCTATCCCAGCTATCGCGAGATCGCGCACCTGCCGCTGGCCGAGCGGGTCGCCGAGATGCGCAAGCCCGAGGTGCGTGCCCGCATCCTGGCCGACAAGCCCGGCCACGGTCACCCGATCCTGTTCGTGGCCCAGATGTGGGACTGGATCTACCCGCTGGACGAGGACCCCGATTACGAGCCCGACCCGTCGACCAGCATCGGGGCCCGCGCCCGCGCCAAGGGTGTGGCTCCGATGGAGGAGGCCTACGACCGGCTGCTCGACGACGAGGGCCGGGCCATGCTGTTGGTCGCGACCAGCAACCTGCAGGGCAACTCGCTGGACACCGTCGGGGAGCTGCTGCACCGCGACGACGTGGTGCTGGGCCTCGGCGATGGCGGCGCGCACTACGGGATGATCTGCGACGCCAGCTACTCGACCTACTTCCTGACGCACTGGGCGCGCGACCGCGAGTCGGGACGCTTCACGGTGCCCGAGGCGGTTCGCGAACTCACTTCCGTGCCGGCCCGCATCGCCGGGCTGAGCGATCGCGGCCGCATCGCCGTCGGCTACAAGGCCGACCTCAACATCATCGACCACGCCGCGCTGCGGCTGCACAAGCCGGTCATCAACCACGACCTGCCCGCCGGCGGTCGGCGCCTGGACCAGACCGCGGACGGCTATGTCGCCACGATCGTATCCGGAGAAATCATCGCTGAACACGGCGTCCCCACCGCTGCCCGTCCGGGCAAGTTGGTGCGTGGCCGTCAACCCGGCCCGGCGGTCTTGCAATAACGCCACCAAAAGTGGCATATACCAGCTAAGTTGGGGCCCGTGACGAACCCGCATTTTGCGTGGTTGCCGCCGGAAGTCAACTCGGCACTAATTTTCTCCGGTCCTGGTCCCGGGCCGCTGCTTGCTGCCGCGGCGGCGTGGGACGGGCTGGCCGGGGAGCTGGCGTCGTCGGCATCGTCTTTTTCTTCGGTGACGTCAGATCTTGCCAGTGGGTCATGGCAGGGCGCGTCGTCGACCGCCATGATGACCGTGGCCAGCCGATACGTGAGCTGGCTCAGCGCGGCGGCCGCGCAGGCGGAAGAGGTGTCCCACCAGGCCTCGGCCATCGCGACCGCGTTCGAGGTGGCGCTCGCGGCCACGGTGCAGCCCGCCGTGGTGATGGCCAACCGGGCGTTGGTGTCGGCGTTGGCGGCCAACAATCATTTGGGGCAGAACACCCCGGCGATCGCCGACATCGAGGCCGCCTACGACCAGATGTGGGCCTCGGACGTGGCGGCGATGTTCGGGTACCACGCCGACGCGTCGGCGGCCGTGGCCAAGTTGCCGCCCTGGAATCAGGTGCTGCAAAACCTCGGCTTCTCCAACGCCAGCACCGCGGTCACGCGCCCGGCCAGTTCCGGCGCCGTCGCCCGCGGCTACACGTCGCGCATCGCGGGGTTCCTCACGCCCCCGGCACCGCAGTGACGCGGACCGCATCGGTTCGCGCCTATCCTGGAACATCATGCGCAGCAAGAAGAAGGTCGATTTCAAGGCGCTGGCAGACGCGCTTGTCAACTACCCGTACGCCTACCTGATCACGGTCGACGACGAATACCGTTCGCACACGGTGACGGTCGAGCCCGAACTGCTCGGGGAGACTCTCCACGTCGGCCTCGTCGGCGGCCGCACGCAGCAGAACCTGGCCCGGCGCCGCGACGTCACCCTGCTGTGGCCACCGCCCGAACCCGGGGGCTATTCGCTGATCGTCGACGGCGAGGCCTCGGCGTCCCTTGAAAACCGAGCCGACGCCGTTCGGCTCGACGTGGTGCCCACCCGCGCGCTGCTGCACCGCGACGCCGACTCCCCCGAAGCGGCCAAGGGCTGCCTGCACGACTGCGTGGTGTTCTCGCTGCCCGCCTAGCGGCGTTCGCAAGCGCGGCCGTGGCGATCGCAAGCGCGGCGAAGCCGGGCGCAGCGGGTCGCCACCATGGGCCGAGCCGGGCGCTGCGGGTCGCCGCCATCGGGCTAGGGCCGTACAGTCTCATCCGTGAGCCGCGTCGCACCACTCGCCCCGCCGTGGAGCGAACAAGACGCCGCCGGCATCAACAGCTGGGGTCACCCGGACCGCACCTACGAGCCGCTGCTTTTGGTGCGCTGCCTGCAGCGCCATCCTTCGCTGGCCTCCCGGCTGCGTAAGCTCGGTGAATCCCTTTACACCGCAGCGCTTTTGCCGCCCCGAACGCGGACAATCGCCATCCTTCGCGTGTGCGCGCTCGTGGGCTGCGCCTACGAGTGGGGCGGGCAGGCCGCCTTCTGGGGTCCGATCGCCGGTGTCAGCGACGACGAGTGCGACGCGCTGGTCACCGGCGGCCCCGACGACCCGCGGTGGAGCGCGGCCGAGCGGACGCTGATCGCGGCGGTCGACGAGTGCGAGCGCACCGGCTCGTGGTCGGAGGCGACCTGGACGGCGCTGGGGCGCGACCTCGACGACGAGCAGCGGATCGAATTGCTCACGGCCGTCGGCTGGTATCGCACGATCTGCACGCTGTGCAACGCGCTCGCGCTGCCGGTGGAGGGCTGGATGCGCCGCTGGCCGGGGTCAGCTCGCTGACCGGTCCCTGCCGATGTCTCTTTTGAGGCCCGGATGCTGATTCTTCAATAGCGGCAGCAGCAGCCGTCGCGGCATGAACTGAAACAGGCGGGTGCTGAATTGGCTTGGCAGCCCGGGGATTACGGTGCCGCGGTCTTTGTCGAGCGCGTCGATTCCGGTGTGCGCCACCTCGCGCGACGGCAGCCACATGAACTTCGGGAACGCGTCCGCGAAATCCCGCTCGTCCATGCCGGCGTTCTTCAGGAACCCGGTGCGCACCGGTCCCGGGCACAGCAGCGCGACGGTGACACCGGTGCCGGCGAGTTCGCCGCGCACCCCTTCGGTGTAGGTCTTCACGAACGCCTTGGTGGCGGCGTAGCCGGCCTGCCCGGGGAACGGGTGGTAGCCGGCGGTCGATCCGACGTTGAGGATCGCGCCGCGACCGCGCGGCACCATCTGCTGGATCGCGCGGGTGGTCAAGTCGATGACGGCCTCGACGTTGACCCGCACCTGAGCGATCTCGTCGTCGACGTCCGCCTTCGTCACCGACCCGATGGTGCCGATGCCGGCGTTGTTGACCAGGATGTCGGCGGTCAATCCGCGCCGACCGACCTCGTCGAACAGGCCGGCGCGGGCGGCGCAATCCGCGACGTCGCAGGCGATCACCTCGACCCGCACCCGGCCGGCGAGTTCGTCGGCCAGATCGCGCAGCCGGTCTTCGCGGCGGGCGACGAGCGTCACGCCGTGGCCGCGGTCGGCCAGCTCGCGCGCGATGTCGGCGCCGATGCCCGACGATGCGCCGGTCACGACGGCGGTGCTGGTGGGTGAAGGAGTCGGAAGCGCCACGCGTTCACCCTAGAGCGCCGAGTGCTCAGAGCACTCACCGCCCGTGGGCACGAAAAAACCCGGCCCGCGCGACGCGGACCGGGTTTTCTCGTGCTTGGGACTTTTCCGGCGTGGGACTTAGAAGTCCATGCCGCCCATGCCGCCGGTGGGGTCGCCCATCGGAGCGGCCGCCTTCTCCGGCTTGTCGGCGACGACGGCCTCGGTGGTCAGGAACAGGCCCGCGATGGACGCCGCGTTCTGCAGCGCCGAACGGGTCACCTTCACCGGGTCGGCAACGCCGGCCTTCAGCAGGTCCTCGTATTCGCCGGTGGCCGCGTTCAGGCCGGTGCCGGCCTTCGCATTGCGCACCTTCTCGGCGACAACGCCGGGCTCCAGCCCGGAGTTGAAGGCGATCTGCTTCAGCGGAGCCTCGAGCGCCACGCGGACGATGTTGGCGCCAGTGGCCTCGTCGCCCTTGAGCTTGAGCTCTTCCAGGGACGGTGCCGACTGCAGCAGCGCCACGCCGCCACCGGCGACGATGCCCTCCTCGACGGCCGCCTTGGCGTTGCGCACCGCGTCCTCGATGCGGTGCTTGCGCTCCTTGAGCTCGACCTCGGTGGCGGCCCCGGCCTTGATCACCGCAACACCGCCGGCCAGCTTGGCCAGGCGCTCCTGCAGCTTCTCGCGGTCGTAGTCGGAGTCGCTGTTCTCGATCTCGCTGCGGATCTGAGCCACCCGGCCGGCGATGGCGTCGGAGTCACCGGCGCCCTCGACGATGGTGGTCTCGTCCTTGGTGACGACGATCTTGCGGGCCTTACCCAGCAGCGAGATGTCGGCGGTCTCGAGCGAGAGCCCGACCTCCTCGCTGACGACCTGACCACCGGTGAGGATGGCCATGTCCTGCAGCATCGCCTTGCGCCGGTCACCGAACCCGGGGGCCTTGACCGCCACCGACTTGAAGGTGCCGCGGATCTTGTTGACGACGAGCGTGGACAGCGCCTCGCCCTCGACGTCCTCGGCGATGATCAGCAGCGGCTTACCGCCCTGGATGACCTTCTCCAACAGCGGCAGCAGGTCCTTGACCGTCGACACCTTGGAGCTGACCAGCAGGATGTACGGGTCCTCGAGGACCGCTTCCTGACGCTCGGCGTCGGTGACGAAGTACCCCGAGATGTATCCCTTGTCGAAGCGCATACCCTCGGTGAGCTCCAGCTGCAGGCCGAAGGTGTTCGACTCCTCGACGGTGATCACACCCTCGTTGCCGACCTTGTCCATGGCCTCGGCGATCAGGTCGCCGATGGTCTGGTCGCCCGCGGAGATCCCGGCTGTCGCCGCGATCTGCTCCTTGGTCTCGACCTCCTTGGCGCTC
>NZ_JAICZA010000100.1 GCF_025933915.1 Mycobacterium sp. | reverse complement strand
GGGATACCGATTTACGCTCGGACTCAACGTATTCCGCGAGCTGACCCAGATCGGTCGCCGGGCCGGTGATCATCCCCACGGGCACATCGACGCCGAAGATATCACGCAGCAGGTTGGAGAAGGTCAACGCCGACAGGGAGTCGCCGCCGAGTTCGATGAAAAGAGCGTCCGGCTCGGGCGGGCCGCCGGCCATGCCGAGCAGCGCCTCGGCGGCCCGGATGAGGGTGAAGATCACCGGGTGCTCGGCCGCCCCCTCGCGCAGCGCACGCAACTCGGTCACGCGGTTTTCGGCCAACTCGGCGTAGAGCTGCTCGAGCCGGTCGGCGTAGTGCTCTTTGAGCTTTGGCCGCAGCAACTTACCCACGCCCGAGAGCAGGCCGTTGTCCTCGCTGAACGGCTCGGTCTCGACCACGAAGTCGACCGGCACCTCATAGGACTGCAGTTCGGCGAGTTGTGCTGACTGGCGCAGGGATTCGGCGAGGGCGGCCTTGAGTCCGTCGGGATCGCCGGAGAAGTGCTCCACGGCGTCGTCGGTTGGCACGACGACGGCCAGCAGATAGGGTCGTTCGCTGTTGCCGTAGACGAAGATCTGGCGGACCAGCGCCGCGCTGGCGAACACGGCCTCCAGGCGCGCGACGGCGACGAACTCGCCCTGCGCCAATTTCAACACGTTGTTGCGACGGTCAACGTAGGCCAGCCGATCCGGTTCCAGCTCGGCCATCACGTCACCGGTCCGGTAGTAGCCGTCGGGATCGAACGCGTTGGCGGTGACGTCGGGGCGTTTGAAGTATCCCGGCGTCGCGGTCAGCGATTTCACCAGCAATTCGCCACGCGGATAAGGCTTGTCGGTGCGGAAATAGCCCAACTCGGGAACATCGACCAGCTTGTAGTCCAGCACCGGGGGACGGTTCATCCAGCCGTCCTTAGTCACCATACCGACCTCGGTCAGCCCGTAGCCATCGAGAACGTGGACGTCCAAACATGTTTCGACGAAGGCCCGCATCTCCGCGGCAAGCGGTGCCGTCCCGCAAAAGGCGGTCACGATGCGCCCACCAAGGACCTGCTCACGTAGCTCGGCTCGCGCCCGCGCCTCGGCGGAGCCGGTGTCGGCGCCCGAAGCCACGAGTCGGTCGACGGCGCTCTGGTAGCGCTGGTAGAGCATTTCCGCCACCCGGGGCACCAGCCCCATCTCGGTGGGGCGCACCAGGTTCCAGTCGTCGAACAACGTGGACAGGTCGCTTTCCGGCACGAAGTAACTGGTACCGCCCGCCTGGAACGCCGTCGACAGCGGTATCCGGCCGCCGAGGTGGTTCAGCGGCATGAAATTGACGTTGAGCACGGGCGTGTCCGCGAAATCGGGCATCAGCTCATTGGTCCACACTTTGCAGAGCATCTGCTCCGTGTACATGGCGCCCTTGGGTAAGCCGGTGCTGCCCGATGTGTACATGATCATGGCCAGCCGCTGATCGGTGTCACCGGTGTAGAAGGGCTCGGGCGGCAAGACGCGGCCGCGTTCGATGATTTCGTCGAGTGTCTCGATGGTCACCGCCATGCCGGCGGCCGCCAGGTTGGTCCGGGCGCGTTGCAGCGCTTCACGGTGCTCGTCGACCTCGGGCTGGTAGTCGAAGACCACGAGGCGCCGCAACGATGGGCTACCCGATGCCGCTTCGACGGCAAGGTCGAGATAACCGACCCCGGCGGCCAGTATCGGTGCTTCGACCTCCTCGAGGATCGGGCGCAACCGTGACGCGGTGGTGTTGTGCTGCAGCGGAACGGCCACCAGTCCGAGATAGCCGCAGACAAGGTCGAGGGTCAGGTACTGCGGACTGGCGAAACCGACCGTGGCGACAAAGTCTCCGGGCGATACGGGGTCGCCGGCGTCGTGCCGCCACGCGCCGGCGATTGCGCGGACATTGGCCCACAGCTCGCGGTAGGTCATGGTGTCGAACCGGGGGAGCAGCTGCGTGTTGGTGCGCCCGGTCGCGGGATCGGTGCGCGGCGATCGGGCTCGCCAGCCCAGCGCGGGCCGATCGGCGTAGCCCTCGACGAGGAGCTCCAGGATCTCGGGTAGCCGAAGGCCCGGTTGGCGGGCCGCCTGTTGCAGCGACAGATCGGGTTGGGCGTTGCGGAACTGTTCGTCGTCGGCGGCCAACTCGCGGATGCGTTCGGCTACTCGCTCCCGCTCCGGGCTGATCGGGCCTGTGGAGCTAACTTTCGCGCGTTTCGCATCGCCGGTCATGGCCCGCCTCTCGTTCAGATCCCTCGTCTACCGAGAACTCACCGCCGCGGGCGCGTCTTCCGTTCAACGCCTGTGACGACTGTCACAGGCTGTCGGGCGCGAGGCGGTGGCCCGGGACAAGCCGGGGATCCGTGGCTGACGGTCAGGCCACGACCTGGATCGGATCGCCGACGTTGACCTGGTTGAAATACCACGCGGCGTTGTCGGGGCTGAGGTTGATGCACCCGTGGCTGACGTTGGCGTAGCCCTGGGAATCAACCGACCACGGAGCCGAGTGCACGTAAACGCCGCTCCAGGTGACGCGAACGGCGTACTGAGCGGTGATCTTGTACCCCTCGGGGGAGCTGAGCGGAATGCCGATGGTGCGAGAATCCATCACCACGGAGCGCTGCTTTTCCAGCGCGGTGAAGCTGCCCATCGGGGTGGGCCTGCTGGACTTGCCCATCGACGCCGGCATGGTGCGCAGCACCTCCCCGTCCTTGCTGACGGTGAAGGTGTGTTTGGAGATGCTGGCAACACCGAGGAGTGCATCACCGGTGTCGAAGCCCGTCGTCAGGGCCTGCACGCCCACCGAGACGTGGGAGTGTGCGGGCCAGTACTGGTTGGGGACCCACTGCACGACAGCGTTCCGGACCCACTCGAAGTGCCCCGGCGTACCGCCCGGCGACGTCACGCGGATCGACCGCTCGGCGGCGGCGCGATCGGCCACCGGTGCGGTGAAGGTCACCACGACGGGGTGGGCCACACCCACCACGGCGCCGTCAGCGGGCAAAATCGAGGCAACTCCGGGAGTGGTTTGCGGTACCGGCACGGCGGCGGTACCAGGGGCCGCCGATCCCGCCAGCCCCATGACTGTGATCGCGACCATAACAAATAGATAACGAACACCTCGACGCATAGCGTCCACCCTTCGAGATGGTGCGATCAACACACGGATATTCTACGGGTTACCCACGAATTGCCGTTTTCAGCAAACAATGACAGCTCGGCGCGGTCGCCACGGTCACGATCCGAATACCGATTGAGTTCAATTGGGTCAGGGGCGCAAACGGGCGGCGAGTCGAGAAGCCCCCTGCGGCACCACGCTCGAGCAGCACCTGCGTGAAAGCGGAACCGATACTTCGGCTTTCGCGGCCGCAACCCTGCGAATTACCCTCGCGCGTCGACGAATCCCCGGCCGTTGCAATCACGGTGCCGAACGTCGCGCGGCCGCGGGCTTGGCGCACCTGTCGACGGCGCGTTAGCCTCAGCGAGATCGGTGCCCAAAGCCCAAAGCCCGAGCCCGAACACCGAGGAGTGCGGGTGCTCTTCCGTCAGCTGGAGTATTTCGTCGCGGTCGCCTCCGAGCGCCACTTCGCCCGAGCGGCCGAGAAGTGCTTCGTGTCCCAGCCCGCACTTTCTGCCGCGATCGCCAAGCTGGAACGTGAGCTGAACGTCACGCTGATCAATCGCGGCCGCAGCTTCGAGGGCCTCACGCCCGAAGGGGAGCGGTTGGTGGTGTGGGCCAGGCGGATTCTCGCCGAGCACGACGCCTTCAAGGCCGAGGTCGACGCCGTGCGCTCGGGCATCACCGGGACGCTTCGGCTGGGTACCGTGCCAACCGCCTCGACGACGGCGTCCCTGGTGCTCTCGGCGTTCTGTTCTGCGCATCCGTTGGTGAAGGTGCAGATCCTGTCGCGGCTGGCGGCCACCGAACTGTACCGGCGCCTGCGCGAATTCGAACTCGACGCCGCCATCGTGCACGCGTCACCCCACGAAGCGCACGACGTGCACCTGATTCCCCTGTACCGGGAGCGCTACGTGCTGCTGGCGCCGGCGGACATGTTGGGATCCGGTGCGGCGACCATGACATGGGCCCGGGCCGCGCAACTGCCGCTGGCGTTGCTCACCCCCGATATGCGGGACCGCCAGATCATCGACAAGGCATTCGCCGACCATGGCATCACCGTCAGCCCCCAGGTGGAAACCGACTCCGTCGCTTCACTATTCGCTGCGGCATCCGCCGGAAACTGGGCATCCATCGTGCCGCACACCTGGCTGTGGACCTCGCTGCTGGGCCCCGAACTCCGGGCGGTGGAGATGGTCGATCCGGTGCTCACAGCAGACGTCGTGTTCGCGACCAACTCGAGCGGGCCCGGGTCACCGATCGCACGCGCGCTCGCCGCATCGGCCGGGAGGATGGCGCTGAACGAATTTTTCGACGCGCAACTCTTGGGTGTCACCCGACGCCGCTGACGGTGGCTTCAGTGGCCGCGCCGGCCGGGTTCAGGTTGGCCAGGTGGCCGCTTTCCACCCCGGCGGCCGGATCGAGCTCGCAGTCGATGATCGACGGCGCCCCCGAGCCGATCGTCTCGGCCAGGGCCGCGCGTAGCGCGCCGGGTGTGGCGACGTGATATCCCTTGCCGCCGAACGCCTCTGCGATCAGGTCGTGACGCGCCCGGGCGTTCAGTACGGTGGGGGCGGGATCCGACGGGTTTGCGGTCGTGCCGGGCGCAGTCTCGTCGCCGCGGTAGACGCCGCCGTTGTTGAGAACGACGACGGTCACCGGTAGCCGGTAGCGGCAGATCGTCTCGATCTCCATTCCGCTGAAGCCGAATGCGCTGTCACCCTCGATCGCGACGACCGGCCTGCCGGTCTCGACCGCCGCCGCGATCCCGTAGCCCATGCCGATCCCCATAACGCCCCAGGTTCCGGTGTCGAGCCGGTGCCGCGGCACCTCCATGTCGATGACATTGCGGGCCAGGTCGAGCGCATTGGCGCCCTCGTTGACGACGTAGACGTCGCGGTTATCCTGCAGCACAGCGCGAATCGCGCCAAGGGCGTTGTAAAACCGCATCGGGCTCGGGTCTTCGGCCAGGCGCTCGCACATCTTGGCGTCGTTGCGTGCTTTGCGGTCGGCCACCTCACGGGTCCATTCCGTCGGCGCGGCGAGCGGATGGGCGCTCACGGCGTCACACAGCGCGGACATCACCGACCCGATATCGCCGACCAGCGGCGCCGCGATCGGCTGGTTGCTGTCGAACTCGGACGGCGCGATATCGACCTGGACGAATTTGGTGTCGGCGGCCCATTGCGGTGACTCCCCGTGGCCCAGAAGCCAATTCAATCGGGCACCGACTAGCAGGACCACGTCGGCCCGCGCGATCACCAGCGAGCGTGCGGCCGCGGCGGACTGCTGGTGGGAATCCGGCAGCAGCCCCTTGGCCATCGACATGGGCAGGAACGGTATCCCGGTGGCCTCGACGAATCGCCGAATCACATTGTCGGCCTGGGCATACGCCGCGCCCTTGCCGAGCACGATCAACGGTCGCTCGGCCCGGGCCAGCACGCCCAGCGCGCGATCGACGGCGTCCGGTGCCGGCAGCTGGCGGGGAGCGGGGTCGATGACTCGCCAGATAGTGCCGGCAGCGGCCGTGGCCTCCAGGCTCTGGCCCAAGACGTCGCCGGGGATGTCGAGGTAGACGCCGCCGGGGCGCCCGGAGACCGCGGTGCGGATGGCGCGGGCGACGCCGCGCCCGATGTCCTCGATCCGGTTGATCCGGTAGGCCGCCTTCGCGAACGGCCTTGCGGCGTTGAGCTGGTCGAGGTCCTGGTAATCGCCGCGCTGCAGATCCACCAGCGCCCGATTGCTCGAGCCCGAGATCTGGAGCATCGGGAAGCAGTTCGTCGTGGCGTTGGCCAGCGCGGGCAGAGCATTGAGGAAGCCGGGCCCGGACGTCGTGAGGCAGATGCCGGGGCGGCGGGTGAGGAATCCGGCGGCGGCCGCCGCGTTGCCGGCCGAGGCCTCCTGCCGAAAGCCGATGTAGCGGATGCCCGACGCCTGAGCGGCCCGGGCGAGGTCGGTGATCGGGATGCCGACGATGCCGTAGATGGTCTCGACGTCGTTGGCCTTGAGCGCCTCCACCACGAGGTGGAAGCCGTCGATCAGGCGGGTCGGCTCCTGCGCGCTTCCCGATGCCGGAACTGTGGACATGTGGCGACTCCTCGGGTGCATGCGGGGCGGAACTGCCGTAACCATCACTGTGACCCCGGCGCCCGGCGCGTGTCCAAGTCGAAGCCGCTATCCGGCGATTGACGTCGTCTATCGCCGCAGGTCAGCGCGCCGCCACGAGGATTCGATAGCTCACGGTTATCAGTCGTGAGTGAATCGGTATTGGACGGGCGAGAAGGCCGCCCGGCAGGGTGGCAGCGACGGGACAAATGGAAAGGAGCGCGCCGATGAGGTCCGATACGACAGCCGGCGGCGAGGTCACCGAAGCCGCGAGCCCGCGCATCGCCGACCTGGTCGCGGCGACGGGCCGCCGGTCGTCGCAGGCGTGTGCCCTGGTCCTCACCGCCGAGCGCATACCGGTCAGCTACCGCGACTTGACCCGGCTGGTCGACGATCTGGCCGCACAGCTGACGGCCGGTGGTCTGCGGGCGGGGGACCGGGTCGCGCTGCGCGCCGGTAGCAATGCCGAATTCGTCGTCGGACTGTTGGCCGGGTCGCGAGCGGATTTGGTTGTGGTTCCGCTGGATCCGGCGCTGCCGGTGACCGATCAGCGCGCCCGCAGCGAGGCGGTGGGTGCCCGGGCGGTGCTCGTCGACAACCTCGAGGATGCCGGCCCGGCGCCATCGCGGAGTCTGCCGTGCTGGGAGATCGCGGTGAGTGTCGGACCCAACGACGCCGCCCCGGCGGTCGGCCTGAACGTCGCCGCGGCACCCGAGCGCAGCGTTTCGACGCCGCAGGGCCTGCGCGACGACGACGCCATGATCATGTTCACGGGAGGCACCACCGGTGTCCCCAAGATGGTCCCCTGGACGCGCGACAACATCGCCGGCTCGGTCGCGGCCATTATCGCCGGATACGGTCTGGGAGAGCGGGATTCGACGGTCGCGGTGATGCCGCTCTACCACGGACACGGCCTGCTCGCCGCGCTGCTGGCCACCCTGGTGTCCGGGGGATCGGTGTTGCTGCCGGCGCGAGGCCGTTTCTCGGCACACACGTTCTGGGACGACATCGAAGCCGTCCGCGCCACCTGGTACACGGCCGTCCCGACGATCCACCAGATCCTGTTGGAACGCGCCAGAACCGAGCGGCCGGGCGGCACCCACGCCCTGCGCTTCATCCGCAGCTGCAGCGCACCGCTCACCGCCGAGACGGCGCTGGCCCTGCAGGACACGTTCTCGGCGCCGGTAGCCTGCGCGTTCGGGATGACCGAGGCGACCCACCAAGTGGCCACCACCACCGTCGACGGCGCAGGGCACAGCGGAAACCCGGGTGCCACACCGGGTCTCGTCGGCCGGTCGACCGGACCGGAAATCCGGATCATCGGGCCCGACGGTCGATCGCTGCCCGCCGAGACCGTCGGTGAGGTCTGGCTGCACGGTCCCACCGTGGTGCGGGGCTACCTCGGCGATCCCTCGATCACCGACGCCAACTTCACGCAGGGGTGGTTGCACACCGGCGATTTGGGCACCTTGTCGGCGGCCGGCGACCTCATCATCCGCGGCCGCATCAAGGAACTCATCAACCGGGGCGGGGAGAAGATCTCGCCGGAGCGCGTCGAGGCGGTGCTGACCAGCCACCCCGATGTCCTGGAGGTGGCCGTGTTCGGGAGCCCGGACCAGCTGTACGGCGAGACCGTGGCCGCGGTGATCGTTCCCCGCGGATCCGCCGCGCCGACGGCCGACGAGCTGACCTCGTTCTGTCGCGACCGGTTGGCCCCCTTCGAGGTGCCGGCCGGATTTCACCTGGCGGCGGAGCTACCGCACACCGCCAAAGGCTCGCTGGATCGTCGCGCCGTCGCCGCACAGTTCGGTCGCGGGACCTAGCAGGGGCCGCTCAGACCCCGGCATTCACCCGGGCGGCGGCGGATTCCGGCATGGGCTCGTAGCGGGCGAACGACCGGGTGAACGAGGCGGCGCCGTGCGCCAGGGACCGCAAGTCGATGGCGTAGCGCGTCAGCTCCACCTGGGGCACCTCGGCCTTGACCACCGTGCGTGCGCTGCCCGCGGTGTCGGATCCGAGGACTCGGCCGCGCCGGCTGGACAGATCGCCCATCACCGCGCCGACGAAATCGTCGGGCACCAGCACCGAGATCTCGTCGATGGGCTCGAGCAGCGCCACCTTCGTCGCGGCCGCGGCCTCCCGCAGCGCCAACGAGCCGGCCATCTGGAACGCGAAGTCCGACGAGTCCACGCTGTGCGCTTTGCCGTCGAGCAGGCTGACGCGGATGTCGACCACCGGGTAGCCCGCGTGCACTCCCTTCTCCATCTGGGCGCGCACGCCCTTCTCCACGCTCGAAATGAATTGCCGCGGCACCGCCCCGCCGACCACCTTGTCGACGAACTCGAATCCGGAGCCTTCCGGCAGCGGCTCCACCTCGATGTCGCACACCGCGTACTGTCCGTGCCCGCCGGATTGCTTGACGTGACGGCCATGGCCTTTCGCCTTGCCGCCGAAGGTTTCTCGCAGCGGGACGCGTAACTGGACGGTGTCCACCGTGACGCCGTACCGATTGGCCAGCGCGTCCAGGACCACGCCGGCGTGGGACTCACCCATGCACCACAGCACGATCTGGTGGGTTTCGGGGTTCTGCTCGATCCGCAGCGTCGGATCCTCGGCGGCCAACCGGCCCAGCCCCACCGACAACTTGTCCTCGTCGGTCTTGGCGTGGGCGGCGATCGCGACCGGTAGCAGCGGCTCGGGCATGGTCCAGGGCTTCAGGACCAGCGGCTCCGACTTGTCCGAGAGGGTGTCACCCGTCTCGGCGCGGCTCAGCTTGCCGATCGCGCAGATGTCACCCGCCACCACGGCCGCGGCCGGGCGCTGCTGCTTGCCCAGCGGGAAGGACAGCGCCCCGACGCGTTCGTCCTCGTCGTGATCGGGATGTGCATGCCCATTGCCTTGAGTCCCTTCGGGACCGCCGAAGAACGACGCAAAATGGCCCGACACGTGAATCGTCGTGTCGGGCCTGATGGTTCCGGAGAACACCCGGACCAGGCTGACCCTTCCCACATAGGGGTCCGAGGTCGTCTTCACCACCTCGGCGAGCAACGGCGCGTCGGTGTCACACGTGAGGCTGGCGTGCGGAGCGCCGAGTTGCGTAAAGACTTCCGGCAGCGGGTGTTCCATCGGCGACGGGAACCCGCGGGTGGCGACCTCCAGCAGTTCCAGGGTGCCGACGCCGGTGGTGCTGCAGACCGGGATCACCGGGAAGAACGATCCTCGGGCGACGGCCCGCTCCAGGTCGGCGATGAGGACGGATTCGTCGATGGACTCACCGCCCAGATAACGCTCCATCAGCGACTCGTCCTCGGACTCCTCGATGATCCCTTCGATCAGCGCGCCGCGCGCTTCCTCGATCTGCTCGGCGTCCGACGGGTCCGGTGCCTGCACGGTTCGCTTGCCGGCGGCGTATTCGTAGCGCGCCTGCGACAACAAACCGATCAAGCCGTGGCAGGAGGGCAGCTCGGTCGGCAGGTAAAGCGGTAAGACCTTGTCGCCGAACGCATTCTGCGCCGCGGCCAGCGCCTCCTGGTAGTTAGCGCGGGTGTGGTCGAGCTTGGTGATCACCACCGCGCGGGGCATGCCGACCTGGTTGCATTCCTGCCACAGCGATTTGGTGGGCTCGTCGACGCCTTCGTTGGCCGCGATCACGAAAAGCGCGCAATCGGCGGCCCGCAACCCGGCCCGCAACTCCCCGACGAAGTCGGCGTAGCCGGGTGTGTCGACCAGGTTGACCTTGACGCCGTCGTGCGACAGGGACGCCACGGCGACGCCCACCGACCGTTGCTGCCGAATCTCGGCCTCGTCGTAGTCGCAGACCGTGCTGCCGTCGGCCACCGAGCCGCTCCGGGTCAACACGCCGGCGGCGACCAACAGGGCTTCCACGAGCGTGGTTTTACCGCCCCCCGACGGTCCCACCAGAACCACGTTGCGAATCTGGCCCGGCCCGTTGGCGGTCGGAGCGTTTCCCGCGCCCTGGGAAGTATTTGTCTTGTCCGCCATGACTTTCCTCCAGGTTGCCCGGGGCGCTCCGTCGCTGACCTAGCCTGCACCTATCTAGCTACCATTCACCCAACTTCCGTCGACCACAAGACCGTCGGGCCAGATCGAAAGCCCGGGTCATCCGCGGGCGCACGGACCGCGCGGCGCCGCGACTCAGTGATGCCAGCTGGACCAGTGGTGCACGGCGACGGCGATCACCGGACCGTCCAGCGAAACCGATTGATACTGAGGGTATTTCGCACGCAGCAGCCGTCGCCCGACGCCCAGAGCCAGCCCGTCGTCGTGGATGGTGGCGACACCGTCGACCCGCACCCACCACAACCGCGTCCAATCGTCGGCGTAGTGGTCCACCAGCAAGCTCACCTCGGGGTTGCCCTCGATGTTGGCCAGCCGGCGCAGCCGCCGCGTCGTCTTCGGCTTCGCGTCGACGGCCGTGTACGCCACGTCCTGGCCGCCGCCCGGGTCGGTGGCGAGCGCGAAGACCACCGGCACCAGGTGCGGTCGTCCGCCCGGCGTGACCGTGGCCAGCCGGGCTACCGGCGACTCGGTGAACCTGGTTCTGGGGTCGAATTCGCCCACCGCACCAGCTTAGGGCGCACGGTGGATAGGGGCAGTGCGCGTGGGAGACCCGCGAGAACCTGGGATGTGCCGCACATAGCTACCTGCATTACGGTTATATACACAAATATTGTGCCGCCCAGAGCCTGAGGCCGGGACAGTTTGTTGGTTACGGCGAAGCAGGAGGGTGACACCGATGGGCAAATCGCACCACCGCTCGGCCTGGTGGTCATGGGCGGTCAGCGTGCTGGCTGTGGTCGCACTCGGCCTCGGCCTGGACGCCGGCATCGGCCTTGCGCCGGCGACCGCGTCACCGCCCGCCCTGCCGCTCGACCCGTCGGCGATGGTCGGTCAGGTGGGGCCGCAGGTGGTGAACATCGACACCAAGTTCGGCTACAACAACGCGGTGGGCGCCGGCACCGGGATCGTGATCGATCCGAACGGTGTCGTGCTGACCAACAATCACGTGATCTCGGGAGCCACCGACATCAGCGCGTTCGACGTCGGCAACGGCCAGACGTATGCGGTCGACGTGGTCGGCTACGACCGGACGCAAGACATCGCGGTGCTGCAACTTCGCGGCGCGGCCGGGCTTCCCACCGCCGCGATCGGTGGCGAGGCCACGGTGGGCGAGCCGATCGTCGCGCTGGGGAACGCCGGCGGTCAGGGCGGAACGCCCAGCGCGGTCACCGGCAAGGTCGTCGCGCTCAACCAGAGCGTCTCGGCGACCGACACGCTGACCGGCGCGCAGGAGAATCTGGGCGGCCTGATTCAGGCCGACTCCCCGATCAGGCCGGGCGACTCCGGTGGGCCCATGGTGAACAACGCCGGGCAGGTGATCGGCGTGAACACCGCCGCCACCGACAGCTACAAGATGTCGGGCGGGCAGGGCTTCGCCATTCCCATCGGCCGCGCGATGGCGGTTGCCGGCCAGATCAGGTCCGGCGCGGGCTCCAACACCGTTCACATCGGCCCCACCGCGTTCCTCGGCCTCGGGGTGATGGACAACAACGGCAACGGCGCACGAGTGCAGCGTGTGGTCAACGCCGGTCCCGCCGGGGCCGCCGGGATCAGCGCCGGCGACGTCATCACCGGCGTCGACAACGTCGCGATCACCGGGGCGACGTCCATGACCGAGGTGCTCGTCCCGCACCACCCCGGGGACACGATCGCGGTGCATTACCGCGCCAATGACGGCGTCGACCGCACCGTGAACATCACCCTGGCGGAGGGACCGCCGGCCTGAGATACACGGCGACGACATCCAACCGGCGGCCAATTCGTTTGCCACCGGGCGTGATTCGTCGCCGAGGTGTGGGCGTGATTCCGAATGTCGCACCTCGGGTACCCGTGGCATCGTGGATTTGATGAACGACGCACGAGACGCTGTCGAGCACCATCCCGAGGGGGGCAGCCACGTCCAGGACGGCGTCGTCGAACACCCCGACGCCGATGACTTCAACAACGCCGCCGCGCTACCCACCGACCCGACCTGGTTCAAGCACGCCGTGTTCTACGAGGTGCTGGTCCGCGCGTTCTTCGACGCCAACGCCGACGGCGCCGGTGACCTGCGCGGACTGCTGGGACAGCTGGACTACCTGCAGTGGTTGGGCATCGACTGCATTTGGCTGCCACCGTTCTACGACTCACCCCTGCGTGACGGCGGCTATGACATCCGGGACTTCTACAAAGTGCTGCCCGAATTCGGGACGGTCGAGGATTTCGTCGCGCTGCTCAACGCCGCGCACGAGCGGGGCATCCGCGTGATCACCGACCTGGTGATGAACCACACCTCGGAGTCGCATCCGTGGTTTCAGGAGTCGCGCCACGACCCCGACGGCCCGTACGGCGACTACTACGTGTGGAGCGACACCAGCGAGCGCTACACCGACGCCCGGATCATCTTCGTCGACACCGAGGAGTCCAACTGGACCTTCGACCCGGTGCGCCGCCAGTTCTACTGGCACCGGTTCTTCTCTCACCAGCCGGACCTGAACTACGACAACCCGGCCGTGCAGGAAGCCATGATCGACGTGCTCCGGTTTTGGCTCGGCCTCGGCATCGACGGGTTCCGGCTGGACGCGGTGCCCTACCTGTTCGAACGGGAGGGCACCAACTGCGAGAACCTGCCGGAGACGCACGCCTTCCTCAAGCGCGTCCGCAAGGTCGTCGACGACGAATTCCCGGGCCGGGTGCTGCTGGCCGAGGCCAACCAGTGGCCGGCCGACGTCGTCGAGTACTTCGGCGATGCCAGCACCGGCGGCGACGAATGCCACATGGCGTTTCACTTCCCGCTGATGCCGCGCATCTTCATGGCGGTCCGCCGCGAATCGCGGTTCCCGATTTCGGAGATCCTGGCCCAGACGCCCGAGATCCCCGATATGGCCCAGTGGGGCATCTTCCTGCGCAACCACGACGAGTTGACGCTGGAAATGGTCACCGACGAAGAACGTGACTACATGTACTCGGAGTACGCCAAGGATCCGCGGATGAAGGCGAACGTCGGCATCCGCCGCCGCCTGGCGCCGCTGCTGGACAACGACCGCAACCAGATCGAGCTGTTCACCGCGCTGCTGCTGTCGCTGCCCGGCTCGCCGGTCCTGTACTACGGTGACGAGATCGGCATGGGCGACGTGATCTGGTTGGGGGACCGCGACGGGGTACGTACCCCGATGCAGTGGACACCGGACCGCAACGCCGGCTTCTCCAAAGCCAACCCCGGCCGGTTGTATCTGCCGGCCAGCCAGGACTCGGTCTACGGCTATCAGGCGGTCAATGTCGAGGCCCAGCGTGACACGTCGACGTCGCTGCTCAACTTCACCCGCACGATGCTGGTCGTGCGGCGCCGGCACGAAGCCTTCGCCGTCGGGAGTTTCGAAGAATTGGGCGGCTCGAACCCGTCGGTGCTGGCGTTCGTGCGGCAAGTGTCCGAGGGGGGCGACACCGTGGTGTGCGTCAACAACCTGTCGCGGTTCCCGCAGCCGATCGAACTGAATCTCCAGCAATGGAGTGGTTGCACGCCGGTCGAGCTGACCGGGCAGGTGGAGTTTCCGCGCATCGGTCACCTGCCCTATCTCCTGACACTGCCGGGCCACGGGTTCTATTGGTTCCGGTTGACCGGATGCGAGGAGGACGCATGACCACTCGCGCCGGCAACGATGCGACGCCAACTGAGTTAGAGGAGTGGCGCTTATGACAGAGCCGGGCAAGCTGCCCTGGTCCGAGTGGCTTCCGCAGCAACGTTGGTACGCCGGCCGCAACCGCCAGCTGTCCACGGCTGAACCGAGCGTCATCGTCGGGCTGCGCGACGACCTGGACCTCGTCCTCGTCGACGCCGACTACGCCGACGGTTCCCGGCACCGCTACCAGGTGATCGTGCGGTGGGATTCCGCCCCGGTCTCCGAGTACAGCAACGTCGCCACCATCGGCGCCGCCGACGACCGGACCGGCTTCGACGCGATGTATGACGCCGATGCCCCCCGGTTCCTGCTATCCCTGATCGACTCTTCGGCCGTGCGCGGCGCGTCCGGTGTCGAGGTGCGGTTCGCCAAAGAGCCCGACGTCGAGCTGCCGGTGGAGGCGATGCCGCACGTGTCCGACGCCGAGCAGTCCAATACCAGCGTCATCTTCGACCGGGACGCGATCTTCAAGGTCTTCCGCCGCGTCAGCAGCGGCATCAACCCCGACATCGAGCTGAACCGCGTGTTGGGCCGCGCGGGCAACCCGCATGTCGCGCGGCTGCTGGGCACCTACGAGATGACGGGTTCGGGCGACACCGCCGACGAGGTGTGGCCGTTGGGCATGGTCACCGAGTTCGCCGCCAACGCCGCGGAAGGCTGGGCGATGGCCACCGCCAGCGTTCGTGACCTGTTCGCCGAAGGCGATCTGTATGCGTACGAAGTCGGCGGCGACTTCGCCGGCGAGTCCTTCCGCCTCGGTGAGGCCGTGGCGTCCGTGCACGCCACCTTGGCCGAGACCCTGGGCACCTCGAAAGCGGTCTTCCCGGTGGACAACGTGCTGGCGCGGCTCGCGTCGACCGCGGCCCTGGTTCCCGAGCTCGAGGACTGCGCGGCGACCATCGAAGAGCGATTCGGCAAGCTGGTCACCGAGACGATCACCGTGCAGCGCGTCCATGGTGATCTGCACCTGGGCCAGGTGCTGCGCACGCCGGAGAGCTGGTTGCTCATCGACTTCGAAGGCGAACCGGGGCAGCCACTCGAGGAACGCCGCGCGCCCGATTCACCGCTGCGCGACGTGGCCGGCGTCCTGCGGTCATTCGAATACGCCGCCTACGGGCCACTGGTGGACCAGGCGAATGACAAGCAGTTGGCGGCCCGGGCCCGCGAATGGGTCGAACGCAATCGCACCGCGTTCTGCGACGGCTACGCGGCCGCCTCCGGGATCGACCCACGCGATTCGGCGCAGCTGCTGGCCGCCTACGAACTCGACAAGGCCGTCTATGAAGCCGGCTACGAGGCGCGGCACCGGCCCGGCTGGCTGCCAATCCCGTTGCGCTCCATCGCACGTCTGACCGCCGCCTGACCGCGGGCCGAACCGCCTGCGTGCGCTGCGCGCACCGCCGATGTCTGAAAGCATGTGCCGGTGCGAACCGAGATTTTCGACAGCGAGGCGAGGTTGTCCTGGGTGCTGGCGGCGCTGGCCGGCGTGCTGGGGGCGACCGCATATACCCACTCCGAGGGGTTCTTCGTTACCTTCATGACCGGCAACGCGCAGCGCGCGGTGCTGGGCTACTTCACGGGTGACGCGGTGCTGGCAATCACCGCGGGGCTGTTGCTGCTGTGCTTCGTCGCCGGCGTGGTGATCGCATCGGTGTTCAGGCGGCATTTCTGGGTCGCGCATCCCCACGGCCCGACCGCGCTGACGACGTTCAGCCTGGTGGCCGCCACCGCGCTTGACGTCGTCATCAGTGGGTGGACGGAACGTCAACTCCATTTGATGCCAATTCTGCTCGTGGCCTTCGGTATTGGCGCGCTGAACACCTCGTTCGTCAAGGATGGCGAGGTGTCGATCTCGCTGAGCTATGTGACCGGCACGCTGGTCAAGATGGGGCAGGGCATCGAACGTCACCTCGCCGGGGGAGCAGCATCGGATTGGCTCGGCTACTTCCTGCTGTTGGCCAGCTTCGCCCTGGGCGCGACGCTGGGTGGGTTCGTCAGCCTGGTGCTCGCCGGATATCAGATGCTGGCGGCCGCCTCGGTGGCATGCGCACTGACCACCGGCTACACCTACTTTCACTCCGACCGGCGCGCCCTGCTCGCCGAGTGCGAAAAGGAGCATCGGCAGTAGCGCTGACCGGTGCGCTACTGCCGATGCTGGTTCGCCGGGTTTTTAGGTGGCTGGTTGCGCCGGCTGTGCCGGTTGCGCGGTGGTGTTGCCGGCCAGCAGCACCTGCTGCATGTCGGGCTTCATGGCCATCAACTGCTGGTTCCAGTAGGGCCACGAGTGTGTCCCGTTGGCCGGGAAGTTGAACACCCCGTTGCGCCCACCGGCGGCCGCGTAGGTGTTCTGGAACTGCTGGTTGGTGCGCAGCGTGAGACCTTCCAGGAACTTGGCCGGCATGTTGTCACCGCCCAGGTCGCTGGGAGTGCCGTTACCGCAGTAGACCCAGAGGCGGGTGTTGTTGGCCACCAGCCGCGGAATCTGGATCATCGGGTCGTTGCGCTTCCATGCCGGGTCGGTGGACGGACCCCACATGCTGTTGGCGCTGTAACCGCCGGAGTCGCTCATCGCCAGACCGATCAGGGTGGGCCACCAACCCTCGGACGGGTTGAGGAAACCCGACAGGGCGGCAGCGTAAGGGAACTGCTGCGGGTAGTACGCAGCCATGATCAGCGCTGAACCACCCGACATCGACAGCCCCACCGCGGCGTTGCCCGTCGGGGAAACCTGCTTGTTGGCCTGCATCCACAGCGGCATTTCCTGGGTCAGGAATGTCTCCCACTTGTAGGTGTAGTTCTGCCCGTTGCTCGACGACGGCTGGTACCAGTTGCTGTAGAAGCTGGACTGACCGCCCACCGGCATGATCACCGAAAGTCCGGACTGGTAGAACTCCTCGAAGGCCGGGGTGTTGATGTCCCAGCCGTTGTAGTCCTCCTGCGCGCGCAGGCCGTCGAGCAGGTACACCGCGTGCGGTCCACCGCCCTGGAACTGGACCTTGATATTGCGGCCCATCGACGGCGACGGCACCTCCAGGTACTCCACTGGAAGCCCCGGCTTTGAGAAGGCCGCCGCGGTGGGGAAACCGCCGGTGGCAGCCACGAGACCGGACAGCAGGGAGGCCCCCATGGCCGCAATCGCGAGTCGGCGCGGCATGGTAGCCCCCGC
>NZ_JAICZA010000193.1 GCF_025933915.1 Mycobacterium sp. | reverse complement strand
TATCGCCGAGGAGCAAGGCACACCCGTTGTCTGTACACAGGGCAAGGTGATTCCGGACCTGATCGCGTGGTGGTGTGATCGCGATGGAGTGCGGCCGGACAAATCGCGCAATCACAAAGGCAGCGTCTGGGTGCTGTCGTTGTCAGACGGGCGGTTGGTGGCAGCCGATCACATCGGCGGCGCACTGGCCGCCAACGTGCGGGCCTAGCCTGACGGCGGCGGCCCGCCGCTTAGGACCGCCGCGAGCGTGCCAGCACACGAATACCCTCCGGGGGCAGCGCTGCCGCCCGAAGGGTATTCGTGTCTAGAACGTGCTCTGCCTACCTGCGGCCGCGGCGCGCGGTCGCCTTCTTGGCGGGAGCCTTGCGGGCCGGAGCCTTCTTCGCCGCAGTCTTCTTGGCCGGGGCCTTCTTCGCCGCGACCTTGCGGGCCGGAGCCTTCTTCGCCGCAGTCTTCTTGGCCGGGGCCTTCTTCGCCGCGACCTTGCGGGCCGGGGCCTTCTTCACTGCAGCCTTGCGGGCCGGGGCCTTCTTCACTGCAGCCTTCTTGGCGGGAGCCTTCTTGGCCGCAGCCTTCTTGGCGGGAGCCTTCTTGGCCGCAGCCTTCTTGGCGGGAGCCTTCTTGGCCGCGGTCTTCTTGGCCGCGCCCCCTACCACGCCACGCTTGACGGCGGGGCCTTCCGACGGGAGACGCTGTGCGCCAGACACAACCGCTTTGAATTGGGCACCGGGACGGAACGCGGGGACGGACGTCGGCTTCACCTTCACCGTCTCACCGGTACGCGGGTTGCGAGCCACGCGCGCTGCGCGGCGCCGCTGTTCGAACACACCGAACCCGGTAATCGTGACGCTGTCGCCCTTGTGTACCGCACGCACAATGGTGTCGACAACGTTCTCGACCGCTGCGGTCGCCTGCCGACGGTCCGTGTTCAATTTCTGTGTGAGCACATCAATGAGCTCTGCCTTATTCATCAATCCCTCCGACGCTAGTGGTCCTCGATTTGAACCGACTAGTGGACACGGTAAACCCTCACCCAGCAAATTTCCAAGAGCCACGCGCAATTTCAGGGCAGGGCGTCCGATATTTTTCGCAATCTGGTTGCCGCCCTTGACCGGTGGAGGGTCATAAAAATCGGCCGGTTTAGTTAGCCGATCGAGCAGAACTTCGGCTCCGTTCGGCCGTTCAGGAGGTGGACAGAGTGCGCGGCTTCCAGTCCGGGTAGGCCGCCTCGAAAGACTCGATTTCGTCGAGTTCTCGCAGCGTAAGGGCTATATCGTCGAGGCCCTCGAGTAACCGCCAAGCGGTGTGGTCGTCAATCTTGAACGGCAGCACCGTCGTTCCCGCGGTGATATTTCGATCTTGAAGATTGGCAGTGATTTCCAAGCCGGGGCTCTGCTCGATCAGCTTCCAGAGGAGCTCCACCCCGTCTTGGGAAACTTCGGCCGCCAGCAGCCCGGCCTTGCCGGCATTGCCCCGGAAAATGTCACCGAATCGAGACGAGATGACCACCCGGAAGCCGTAGTCCATCAGCGCCCACACCGCGTGCTCCCGGGACGAACCCGTCCCGAAATCGGGTCCCGCGACTAAGACCGACCCCCGGTCAAAGGGGCTGAGGTTTAGCACGAATGACGGATCCGACCGCCAGCTCGCGAATAAGCCGTCCTCGAAACCGGTTCGGGTGACACGCTTCAAATACACCGCCGGAATGATCTGGTCGGTGTCGACATTGGAGCGCCGCAGCGGCACACCGATACCGGTGTGGGTGTGAAATGCTTCCATGCTCATCCCTTCAGACGTCGAATACGTCAGCTCAAATCGGCCGGGGCGGACAATGTGCCGCGAACTGCTGTCGCTGCGGCAACGGCCGGAGACACCAAATGCGTGCGCCCGCCTTTACCCTGGCGCCCTTCGAAGTTGCGGTTGGACGTCGCCGCACACCGCTCGCCCGGCGCCAGCTGGTCGGGATTCATTCCCAGGCACATTGAGCATCCCGCCTGCCGCCATTCGGCGCCGGCGGCGGTGAAAACCTCGCCCAGCCCTTCGGCTTCGGCCTGCGCGCGGACGCGCATGGAGCCCGGCACGACGAGCATCCGCACCCCCTGCGCGACCTTGCGGCCACGCAGCACGTCGGCGACGATCCGCAGATCTTCGATGCGGCCGTTGGTACAGGAGCCGACGAACACCGTGTCGACGGCGACGTCACGCATCGGCGTGCCCGGTCGAAGGTCCATGTATGCCAACGCTTTCTCAGCGGCCTGGCGCTGCGCGTCGTCGGTCATCAGCTCGGGGTCGGGCACGGCGGCGGCCAACGGCACGCCCTGGCCGGGGTTTGTGCCCCACGTCACGAACGGGCTCAGCGACTCCGCATCGAGATGGACCTCGGTGTCGAATACGGCGCCCGGGTCGGTGCGCAACTGCTGCCAATAACGCATGGCCGCATCCCATTGCGCCCCTTTCGGAGCGTGCGGGCGCTCGCGCAGGAACTCGTAGGTGGTTTCGTCGGGGGCCACCATCCCCGCCCGGGCGCCGGCCTCGATGCTCATGTTGCAGACGGTCATCCGGCTTTCCATCGACAGCGATTCGATGGCGCTGCCGCGATATTCGATGACATGCCCCTGCCCGCCGCCGGTGCCGATCTTGGCGATCAGCGCGAGGATGATGTCCTTGGACGTGACGCCCGGGGGCAGCTGCCCGTCGACATTGACCGCCATCGTCTTGAACGGCCGCAGCGGCAACGTCTGAGTCGCCAGCACGTGCTCGACCTCCGAGGTGCCAATTCCCATGGCCAGCGCGCCGAATGCGCCGTGCGTCGAGGTGTGACTGTCCCCACAGACGATCGTCATTCCCGGTTGGGTGAGGCCCAGTTGCGGCCCGACGACATGCACGATGCCCTGCTCGATGTCGCCCATCGGATATAGCCGCACACCGAATTCGGCACAATTTCGCCGCAATGTCTCGACCTGGGTGCGCGACACCGGGTCGGCGATCGGCTTGTCGATGTCGATGGTCGGGACGTTGTGATCCTCGGTGGCCAGCGTCAAATCGGGGCGTCGCACCGGCCGGCCGGACAGGCGCAGGCCGTCGAAAGCCTGCGGGCTGGTGACCTCGTGCACCAGGTGCAGGTCGATGTAGATCAAGTCGGGTGCCGCCGCTTGCCCCGAGGCACTCCCGGACACCACAACATGGTCGTCCCAGACTTTTTCGGCCAGAGTGCGCGGTTTGGCGGCCGCCTCTGTGTCGATGGTCATATCGAACTCGCCTCAATTCGCTTCATCCGCGGCTCGCTGATCATGAGGGCTGTGATCTCAGGATACGAGACGCTAATATCTCCCTGTGAGACAGCATAGCGGGATCGGCGTCCTGGACAAAGCCGTGGGTGTCCTGCACACCGTCGCCCAATCCCCCTGTGGATTGGCCGAACTGTGTGAACGGACCGCGCTGCCCCGAGCCACCGCCTACCGGCTGGCCGCGGCCCTCGAAGTCCATCGCCTGCTGGCGCGCGACGCCGAAGGACGCTGGGGGCTCGGTCCGGCCGTCACAGAACTCGCGGCCCACGTCAACGATCCGCTGCTGGCCGCCAGCAGCGCGGTGCTGCCCCTGTTGCGCGAGACCACCGGCGAAAGCGTGCAGCTGTACCGCCGGGAGGGCACCGACCGGGTCTGTGTGGCCGCCCTGGAACCCGCTGCGGGCCTTCGCGATACGGTCCCGGTCGGGGCGCGACTGCCGATGACGGCGGGGTCGGGCGCCAAAGTGCTACTGGCCCATAGCGACGCGGCCACCCAGAAAGCGGTGCTGGCGACCGCCAAATTCACCGAACGAACGCTGGCCGAAGTGCGCCGGCGTGGCTGGGCGCAAAGTGTGGCCGAGCGTGAGCCGGGGGTGGCGAGTGTCTCCGCGCCGGTGCGCGACAGCCGCGGCACCGTCGTCGCGGCCATCTCGGTGTCGGGCCCCATCGACCGGATCGGCCGGCGCCCGGGAGCGCGGTGGGCCGCCGATCTGCTGTCGGCCGCCGAAGCACTGGCCCGCCGGCTCTAGTCTCTGGGTTCTCCCGCGGGGTGCTGCAGCGGGGCGCCGCACGTGGCCTGACAGACTGACCGGCATGGGAACCAATCAGCGCGCGAGCATCGTCATGTCGGAAGACGAGATCGCCGATTTCGTCGTCAAGAGCCGCACCGGCACGCTGGCCACCATCGGCCCCGACGGCCAGCCCCATCTGACCGCCATGTGGTACGCCGTGGTCGACGGCGAGATCTGGCTGGAGACCAAAGCCAAGTCGCAGAAGGCCATCAACCTCACGCGGGACCCGCGGGTGAGCTTTTTGATCGAGGACGGCCACACCTACGACACGCTTCGCGGGGTGTCCTTCGAAGGGGTCGCGGAGATCGTGGACGATCCCGACGTCTCACACCGGGTGGGGGTCAGCGTGTGGGAGCGCTACACCGGTCCCTACACCGACGACGCGAAGCCGTTCGTCGAGCAGATGATGAACAAGCGGGTCTGCGTTCGCATTGTGGCCCGCCGGGCGCGTTCGTGGGATCACCGCAAACTCGGCTTGCCGCACATGCCGGTGGGTGGATCGACAGCGCCGGCCGTACTGGGGACCGACCAGTAACTGCGGCTATTGTTTGTAGCCCCGATGGGATTCGAACCCACGCTACCGCCGTGAGAGGGCGGCGTCCTAGGCCGCTAGACGACGGGGCCAGAAACGATCCGAGCAGTCAGCATAGCTCACCGCGCTAGGCCCACCTAATCGCTTGAGGCGGCGAGAGTTTTGCTGGGGTACCAGGACTCGAACCTAGAATGGCTGAACCAGAATCAGCTGTGTTGCCAATTACACCATACCCCATTGGCTGCCTAAAACGGCTGGTCAGCAATCATTCTGAGCCTTATCAAGCTACTCCGAAGACCGCCGCTGCCAGTCGTTGTCGGCCTTGGTAAACCGCACTGTAAACCGCAGTGCAGACTACCAAAGTCTCGCCGGACAATCCGCACGCGTGGTCCGGGTCTGTCCTAACCGCCCGTCGCGCGAGCCGCGCGCAGCCGCCGCACGCTGCGGTCCCGGCCCAGCAGCTCGAGCGACTCGAACAACGGCGGGCTGACCGTCGTTCCGGTGGCCCCCACCCGGATGGGTCCAAACGCCTTGCGCGGTTTGAGGCCGAGCCCGTCGATGAGCGCGGTCTTGAGGGCGGCCTCGATCTGGGGTGCCGCCCAGTCCGCCACGTGGTCCAGTGCGGCGAGCGCCGCATCGAGCACCGCGGCCCCCTCCGGTCCCAGCTCTTTGGCGGCGGCCTTGGGGTCGATCGCGTACTCGTCGTCGTTGAGGAACTTCAGCAGGTCCCAGGCATCACCGAGCACCACGATCCGGGTCTGCACCAGATCGGCGGCGGTGGCGAACGCGCCGTCGTCCAACTCGAGGCGATGACCGTGGACGCCGAAGTAGTCGCGCAGTCGGGTGGTGAAGTCGCTTACGGTCAACATCCGAATGTGCTCGGCGTTGATCGCGTCGGCCTTCTTCTGGTCGAAGCGGGCCGGATTGGAGTTGACGTCGACCACGTCGAACGCGGCCACCATCTCGTCGAGACTGAACACGTCGTGGTCGTCGGCGATGGCCCAGCCGAGCAACGCCAGGTAGTTGAGCAGCCCTTCTGGGATGAAGCCGCGGTCGCGGTGGGCGAACAGATTCGACTGCGGGTCACGCTTGGACAGCTTTTTGGTGCCCTCGCCCAATACCGTTGGAAGGTGCGCGAACTGCGGAACACGCTCGGCGACACCGATCCGGATCAGCGCCTGATACAGCGCGAGCTGACGCGGAGTCGACGGCAGCAGGTCCTCGCCACGCAGCACATGGGTGATCTTCATCAGCGCGTCGTCACAGGGGTTGACCAAGGTGTACAACGGATCTCCGTTGGCGCGGGTCAACGCGAAGTCGGGCACGGACCCGGCCGTGAAGGTGGTGGTTCCGCGCACCAGGTCGTCCCAGCCAAGATCTTCGTCGGGCATCCGCAGCCGCACCACGGGCTGACGGCCCTCCGCAAGAAAGGCCGCGCGCTGGGAGTCGGTCAGCTGCCGGTCGAAATTGTCGTACCCCAGCTTGGGATTACGGCCCGCCGCCCTATGGCGTGCCTCGACCTCGTCCGGTGTCGAAAAGGCGTAATAGGCCTCCCCCGCTTCGACCAGCCTGGCCACCACGTCGCGGTAGATCTCGCTGCGCTGCGACTGCCGGTACGGGCCATAGGGGCCGCCCACCTCGGGTCCCTCGTCCCAGTCCAGGCCGAGCCAGCGCAGCGCGTCCAGCAGCGCCAGATAGCTTTCCTCGCTGTCGCGCTGGGCGTCGGTGTCCTCGATGCGAAAGACGAAGGTGCCCCCGGTGTGTCGGGCGTAGGCCCAGTTGAACAGCGCCGTGCGGACCATTCCGACGTGCGGGGTGCCGGTGGGCGACGGGCAGAATCGGACCCGGACCAGGGGTGCGTTCGCGGATGCAGTCACGATTTTCCTTTGCGGACCACGGGATTGGTGAGGGTGCCGATGCCCTCGATGGTGATGGAAACGGTGTCGCCGTCCTCAATGGGACCGACACCCGCCGGGGTTCCGGTCAGGATGAGATCGCCGGGCAGCAATGTCATCACGGCCGAAATCCACTCGACGATGGAGCCGATGTCGTGGATCAGCAGCGAAGTACGGCTGTGTTGCTTGACGTCACCGTTGACCTCGGTGCGCAATTCGAGATCGCCCGGGTCCAGCGGCTTGAGGTCGGTGACGATCCACGGCCCGACCGGGCAGAAGGTGTCGTGTCCCTTGGCTCTGGTCCATTGACCGTCGGATTTTTGTTGATCGCGCGCCGACACGTCATTTCCAATGGTGTAGCCAAGGATGTTCTCCGCCGCCTGGGCGGCCGAGACGTCCTTGCAGGGCCGGCCGATGACCACCGCCAGCTCGCCCTCGAAGTGCACCGGTGATGCGTTGGCGGGCAACCGAATCGGCACGTTGGGCCCGATGATGGCGGTGCTCGGTTTGAGGAAGATCACCGGGTCCACCGGTGCGGGGCCCGTCAGGTCTTTCATCTCGGCGATGTGGTCGGTGTAGTTCTTCCCGACGCACACCACCTTGCTGGCGAGTATCGGGGCGAGCAGCCGGACGTCGGCCAACGGCCATGACCGGCCGGTGAAGTTCGGCGTGCCGAATGGATGCTCGGCGATCTCGCGGACGATCATCTCGGCTGGGTCGTCGAGTTCGCCTTCGATACTGACGAAGGCGACACCGTCCGGGCTGGCGATTCGACCAAGGCGCATTCGGATGAGCCTAGTGACGGTCGCGAGCGCGGCGTAGCCGGGCGTGGCGGGCCGTCACGATCCCACCCGGTGACGGTCGCGAGCGCGGCGTAGCCGGGCGTGGCGGGCCGTCACGATCCCACCCGGTGACGGTCGCGAGCGCGGCGTAGCCGGGCGTGGCGGGCCGTCACGATCC
>NZ_JAICZA010000292.1 GCF_025933915.1 Mycobacterium sp. | reverse complement strand
CCGGCCAACTCTCGACTCGTGTCGTAGTCGAACACGACATGACCCGCGGCGATGTCCACATCGCGCTTGGCCCGCTGCAGGGGGCTGGACAGGAAGTGGGCGCTGGCGCCGGACGCTTCCAAGAGATCGGCGATGATCGCCCGGCACTCGTGCACGGTGCGGGCGGCCGCCAGCCGGGCATCGCCCCGCACCGATCGGCTCACCCGCTCGCCGCTGACGACGATCGCCTCGATCTCGTCGGCGGTCTTGGCGATCAACGCTCGCAGCGCGCTCAGTCGCACCCGGGCATCGCCGAGCCGGATCTGCGCGGCGGGCTGATCCTTTTGCGCGACCCCGCTGTAGGGCAGCACCCGTCCGCTCAGCCGCTCGGCGAAGAGCTCGGTCACCCGTTCCGCGGTCCCGAGCACGGGCATCGACGCCGTCAGCGCCAGCGCGGGAACCATCGGCCACCGGTAGGTCGGGACCCCGTGCTCACGCGCGCCGGGCGCCGTCCCGCCGTAGATGTCGGCCACGGCGACCAATCGATGCTCGGGGACGAGGACGTCGTCGATGACCAGGTCATGCGAACCGGTGCCGCGCATACCGGCGGTGTGCCAGGTGTCGAGGACCTCGACCTGGCCGGCGGGCACCACCACGAGCGCCGGATCGATCCGGTCCTCGCGCTCGATCAGCGCGCCGACGACCACCCAGTCGGCATCCATCGCGCCCGTCGCCCACGACCACCTGCCGGTCACCCGCACGCCGCCGTCGGCCGGGGTGCCACGCCCGGTCGGGGCCAGGGGTGCCGGCGCCAGCACTGAGCCTGACGCGAACACCTCCTCCTGCGCCCGCGCATCGAACAACGACAGCATCCAGTTGTGCAGCGCGTAGAAACCCAGCGTCCAGGCACTCGAGGCGCAGCCATGCGCCATCCGCCGAATCGGCTGCAGCAGTTCGGGAAAGGACGCTTGAAGCCCGCCGAACCGGGCCGGAAGCAACAACCGGAACAGGTCGGTCTGCTGGAAATCGTCGACCGTCGCGGCGGGCAGCCGCCGCAACCGCTCGGCCTCCTCGGCGCGATCGGCGAGCCGCGCGACGAATTCGTCGGTGATGCCGTGCAGGGGGCGGCTGTCGACCACGGACATGCACCCGACCGTAACATACTTTTTAGTATGTAATTGTGGGCGCGCGGCTCCATCGCCGATTGCTACCATCGCGCGGTGAACGATCGCCCCGGTGGTCTGCGATCCATCGCACGCCGCGACATCCTGAAGATCGCCGGTGTCATGCCGGCGGTCTTGGGCGCCGCCGCGGTCCTGCCCACCCCGCGCGCGGCCGCCGGCGTCGCCGGGATGTCCGTCTTCCTCGACCCCGGCCACAACGCCGTCAACGACGCGTCGATCAGCCGGCAGGTTCCCAACGGCCGCGGTGGCACCAAGCCGTGCCAGACCTCGGGCGCCGCGGCAGATGACGGCTATCCCGAGCACGCGTTCACCTGGGCGGTGGTGGGGCTGATCAGCGATGCGCTGAACCAGATGGGCGTCCGCACCCAGCTGTCTCGCGACGGCGACAACGGCGTCGGCCCGTGCATCGACCAACGCGCGGCGGCGGCCAACGCCATGCGCCCGGACGCGATCGTGAGCATCCACGCCGACGGTGGGCCCCCGTCGGGCAGCGGGTTCCACGTCAACTACTCCAGCCCGCCGCTGAACGACGTCCAGGCCGGTCCCGCGGTGCAGCTGGCCCATGCGATGCGGGATGCCTTGGCCCAGACGGGTTTACCGCCGGCCAACTACATCGGCTCGGACGGTTTGTACGGCCGCGACGACCTCGCCGGGCTGAACCTCGCTCAGTACCCGGCGGTCCTCGTCGAACTCGGCAACATGAAAAACGCGGGCGACGTCGCGCGGATGCAAAGCGCGGACGGCCGGGCGAAATACGCCGTCGCGGTCACCCGGGGGATAGTCGCCTTTCTGAACACCAAAGCCGCGACCGGCTAACCGAGGAGCGGCGGCTCACTCGCCGAAGCCTCCGCCCGTCGGCAGCGGCGCCGGCCCGCCCGTGCCGAGGTGGCTGGAGGCGAAGGTGACGCCTTTGGCGATGATGGAGCCGTCGTCGGCGTAGGTGTCGTGGGCGGCGAAGTTCATGCCGTCGGAGCAGACGGGGTCTTCGGTGGCGCAGACTTTGAGGGTTTTGTCCTGGTAGGTGGGCCCGATGACGACGGGGGGTTCGCCCAGGAAGTTCATGGCGCGCACGTTGGGCATGCCGAAGAGCACGACCGAGGAGACGTGGTTGGCGATGTCGGGGGCCAGGGGTTTGGGGACGGTGGCGGGGTCGACGCCGTCGGGGACGGCGGCGGAGGTGACAAAGCCCATGACGGCTGCGCCTTGGGAGTAGCCGCCGAGGACCATTTTGGTGTTGGGGCAGTCGTGGGCCATCGAGACGATGTGGGTGCTGGCGTCTCTGATGCCGTCGAGGCCGGTGTCCCACTGCTCGGTGGCGGGGTAGTTGACGGGGTAGACGTCAAAGGAGCGGTCGCCGACGCGTTGGCGCAGCCCGTCGGTGAAGGCTTGTCCGGTGGGGCCCACGCCCGGGGCTTCGCCGGTGCCGCGGGCGAAGACCACTTG
>NZ_JAICZA010000195.1 GCF_025933915.1 Mycobacterium sp. | reverse complement strand
CTAGCTCGGCCCGGGGAGGCGCAGCACCAGCCGGGCACCACCCAACGGGCTGCTTTCCAGCGCGGCCGTCCCGCCGTGCAGCTCGGCCTGCTGGGCCACCAAGGCCAACCCCAGGCCCGACCCGGAATGGGAGGCCGTGGATCCGCGGGAGAACCGGGCGAACACCACTGTGCGCTCGTCCTCGGGCACGCCGCCGCCGTTGTCGTCGACGGCGATCTCCACGCCGGCACGCGAGCTGACCGCCGACAGCTCGACCCGGGTGGCGCCGCCATGCTTGACGGCGTTGGCGATCGCGTTGTCGACGGCGAGGCGCAACCCGGCCGGCAACCCGACGATGATGCAGGTCGGCGAGGGCACCAGCGAGACATCGAGCCCCGGGTAGATGCGGGTGGCGTCGTGGGCGGCGCGGTCGAGCAGCTCGGTGATGTCGACCGCGACGTGATCGTCGGACGTCGAAAGTTCGCCCTGGGCCAGCCGCTCGAGGGCGCTCAGTGTGGCCTCGATCCGCGACTGGGTGCGGATGACGTCGCCCAGCACCTCTTTGCGTTGGTCATCCGGCATGTCCAGGGTGGACAGCACTTCGAGGTTGGTGCGCATCGCGGTCAGGGGAGTGCGCAACTCGTGCGAGGACACGGCAGCGAAGTCGCGCGCCGACGCGAGCGCCTCCTTGGTCCGGTCCTGTTCGGTCCAGATGCGCTGCAGCATGCCGCGCATGGCCTCGGCGACCTCGACGGCCTCGGTGGCGCCGCGGACCGCCACCTGTGGCCGCTCGTCGGCGTCGATCGAGCGGGCTTGCTGGGCCAACCGCTTGAACGGTCGCACCGCGAAAGCCGCCAGGAGCCAAGCGAATACCGCGGCCGCGCCGATCGATAGCGCGCAGATCAGGATCACCCGGCGATGCAAGTTGTTGGTCTGGGCGATCGTGTCGTCGTAGGTGGCACCCACTTCCACCGTCGCCGGCTGCGGCGTGCGGAGTTCCAGGGTTCGCACGCGATAGCGCACCCCGTTGATGTAGGTGTCGGCATAGCCCTCCTCCAGCGGGGGCAGCGTGATGTCCGAGTTGGACTTGACCTGGCCGTCGCGCCGCACCGTGATGACGGTGTCCTGGTCGTTAGGGGCACGCGGAATCTCGCCGAGCCCGCGCGGCAGGAAGGGAATGGCGAAACCCGCCGCCTCGTCCAGGCGGCGATCCAGCCGCTCCTTCCAGGCGCTGGTGATGCCGAACCACACCACCGCTCCCGCGATGACCACCACGATGGCGGTGCCGATCGCTGTCGCGACGGCGACCCGGGCCCGTAGCGACGGCGTACGGGTCAGGATCCGGGACAGGAAGTTCATGGCCGCTCGACCGGGTTACTGCATGCGCAGCACGAATCCCACTCCGCGCACTGTGTGCAGTAGGCGGGGCCCGCCGTTGGCCTCCAGCTTGCGGCGCAGGTATCCGATGAAAACGTCGACGACGTTGGTGTCGGCGGCGAAGTCATAACCCCACACCAGCTCGAGCAGCTGCGCGCGGGACAACACCGCTGTCTTGTGTTCGGCCAGCACCGCCAGCAGGTCGAATTCCCGCTTGGTCAGGTCGACGTCGACGCCGTTGACGCGGGCACGCCGACCGGGGATGTCGACTTCCAGCGGACCCACCGTGATGGTTTCCGAGGAGGAGGTGGCGGTGGCGCCGCGGCGGCGCAGGAGCGCCTTGACCCGCGCGACCAGCTCGGCCAGCACGAACGGCTTGACCAGGTAATCGTCGGCTCCGGCTTCCAGGCCCGCCACCCGGTCGTCGACCGAGCTGCGGGCGGACAGCACACAGACCGGGACGTCGTTGTCCATGGCGCGCAGCGCGGTGACGACGCTGACGCCGTCCAGCACCGGCATGTTGATGTCGAGCACGATCGCGTCCGGTCGCGTCTCGGTGGCGCTGCGCAATGCCTCGGCGCCATCGACCGCAGTCGACACCTCGAATCCGGACAGCCGCAGGCCACGTTCCAGCGACGCGAGCACATCAGAGTCGTCGTCGACGACCAAGACCCGCGGTGAGCTAGCTCCTGTGTCCATGCCGCCCATCTTGCCTGATTGTTGCGTGCGGGGGTGGGAGGCGCGAGCTGGTCGCCACCGTGACGCGAGCAGACGCAAAATCGCATCAAAGCCGCTGGTTTTGTGCGATTCCGCGGCTGCTCGCGAGGAGTCAGGGCAGACCGATGTTGCGGTAGCGCTGCAACCGGGCGGCCAGTCGCTCGGCGGCGGAGATCGCGCGCAGCGCATGCACCTCGGCGGCGATGGCGCGCGACAATCGGCGCGAGAATTCGACCGGCTCGTCGGCGGCATCGGGATGTTCCGCGACGACGACGTCAACAATTCCGGAATCCAACAGATCAGCCGACCGAATGCCTTGCGCCGCAGCGAGTTCAGCGGCGTGATCGGTGTCGCGGAAGACGATCGCGCTGGCGCCTTCCGGCGGTAGCGGCGCCAGCCAGCCATGCAACGCCGCCAACACCCGGTCGGCGGGGACCATCGCCAGCGCCGGCCCGCCACTGCCCTGGCCGAGCAGCACCGACACCGTCGGGGTATCCAGCGTCACCAGCTCGGCCAGGCATTGGGCGATCTGGCCGGCGAGCCCACCCTGTTCGGCTTCGGCCGACAGAGCGGGCCCCGCGGTGTCGATCACCAGCACCAGCGGCAGACGCAACTCGGCGGCCAGCGCCATGCCGCGCCGCGCCGCGCGCAACGAAGCCGGGCCCACGGTGCTTGCCCGCCCGCCCGCTATCCGCTGTTGGCCGAGCACCACGACGGGCTGGCCGGAGAATCGGGCCAGCGCCAACAACGTGGTCGCCGCCTCTCCTCGGCCGGTCCCCGACAGCAGCACCTGGTCGGTGCCGCCGTGCCGCAACAGGAGACCGACGCCCGGCCGGTCGGGCCGCCGCGATGCCACCACCGAGTCCCAGGCCGCGACGTCGGGTGTCGCTTCGGGTGGTGGCGGCGCGGGCAGCGGCGCGGGAGCGTCGGCGATGACGGTCATCGCACGGTCCAGCGTGCGACGCAGCTCGTCGAGCGGGATGACGCCGTCGATCACGCCGTGCCGCTGCAGGTTCTCCGCGGTCTGGACCCCCTCGGGGAACGGTTCGCCATAGAGCAGCCGGTACACCCGGGGCCCGAGGAAGCCGATCAGCGCGCCCGGTTCGGCGAGCGTGACGTGGCCCAGTGAACCCCACGACGCGAACACCCCGCCGGTGGTCGGATTGCGCAGATAGACCAGGTAGGGCAGGTGCGCCTGTGTGTGCAGCCGGACGGCCGCGGCGATCTTCACCATCTGCAAGAACGCCACCGTGCCCTCTTGCATGCGGGTGCCGCCGGAGCTCGGCGAGGCCAGTAGCGGCAGACCCTCGGCGGTCGCCCGCTGTACCGCGGCGGTGATCCGTTCGGCCGCGGCCACCCCGATCGAGCCGCCCAGGAAGCCGAATTCGCTGACCACCACCGCGACCCGGCGCCCGAAGATCCGCCCTTCGCCGGTCAGTACCGATTCGTCTAGACCGGTCGCGGCCCGGGCGTCGGCCAGCTCCCGCGCATAGGAGGCGCTGAGCGGCACGGCGAGCGGCTCACTGTCCCAGCGGGTGAAGGAATTCTCGTCCAGCACCGCGTCGCGCAATTGGGTAGCCGTGATACGACTCACGTGACGAGGCTATATAGGGTGGCTGCCATGATCGGTGTCAGTCAGGCCGAAGCCGTTTTGACCATCGAGTTGCAGCGACCCGAGCGTCGCAACGCCTTGAACTCGCAGCTCGTCGAGGAGCTGCGCGAGGCCGTGTCGAAGGCGGGCGACGGCTCCGTCCGCGCGATCGTGCTGACCGGTCAGGGCACGGTGTTCTGCGCCGGCGCGGACCTGAGCGGTGACGCGTTCGCCGCCGACTATCCCGACCGGCTCATCGAGCTGCACAAGGTTTTGGACGCGACCCTCATCCCGGTGATCGGTGCCATCAACGGCCCGGCCATCGGCGCGGGTTTGCAGCTGGCCATGCAGTGCGATCTCCGGGTCGTCGCGCCGGACGCGTTTTTCCAGTTTCCGACGTCGAAATATGGTCTGGCCCTTGACAACTGGAGTATCCGTCGACTGTCGTCACTGGTTGGCCATGGCCGGGCCAGGGCGATGCTGCTGGCCGCGGAAAAGCTGACCGCGGACGTGGCGCTGCAGACCGGGATGGCCAACCGCATCGGGACGCTCGCCGACGCGCAGGCCTGGGCCGCCGAGATCGCCGGCCTGGCCCCGCTGGCGATCCAGCACGCCAAGCGGGTGCTCAACGACGACGGCGCCATCGAAGAGGCCGGGCCAGTGCATAGGGAGCTCTTCGACAAGGCCTGGGGCAGTCAAGACGTCGTCGAAGCCCAGGTGGCCCGGATAGAGAAGCGGCCACCGAAGTTCCAAGGGGCCTGACGAACCATGCGGGGGACGCTACGGCTGGTCGCCGGCACGGCGTCGCTGGCGGGCGGGGGTTGGCTGGTGCGCGCGCTGCACGGCGCGCCGGATGCTCTCGGCGCGCACCCCGCCTCGATTGCCGCGGTGGCGGCCGGGTCCCCGCACTATCGCGACGGCGTCTTCGTCAACCTCGAGCCCGCCTCGGACACCAAGATGGACCGCGAGCAACTGCGGCTCATCGCGTGGGAGCTGATGGGAAACCGCGGTGGGAGCCGGCCGCGGGGGCCGATTCCGCTGACGGCGCCGGGAATCTTCGGTGCCGATCCCAGCCGGCTGGCCGTCAGCTGGTTCGGCCACTCCACGGCGCTGCTGGAAATCGACGGCTACCGGGTGCTCACCGATCCGGTGTGGAGCGACCGGTGTTCACCGTCGGACATCGTCGGGCCGCAGCGGCTCCATCCGCCGCCGATTCAACTCGAAGGGCTGCCCGCCGTCGACGCGGTGGTGATCAGCCACGACCACTACGACCATCTCGACCTCGACACGATCACGGCGTTGGCCCGCACTCAGCGGTCGCCGTTCGTCGTCCCGCTCGGCGTCGGCGCCCACCTGCGCAAGTGGGGCATCCCCGGGCACCGCATCGTCGAGCTCGATTGGCACCAGAGCGCAAAGGTCGACGAGCTCACGGTCGTTTGTGTACCGGCGCGGCACTTCTCGGGACGCTTTTTCGGACGCAACAACACGCTCTGGGCATCCTGGGTCTTTCGTGGGCCGACCCATCGCGCGTACTTCGGCGGCGACACCGGCTACACCAAGAGCTTCGCGCAGATCGGCGCCGACCACGGGCCGTTCGACCTGACCCTGCTGCCCATCGGGGCCTACAACACGGCGTGGCCCGACGTGCACATGAACCCCGAGGAGGCGGTGCGGGCGCATCTGGACGTCACCGACGGGGGACTGCTGGTGCCGGTCCACTGGGGCACTTTCCGGTTGGCGCCGCACCCGTGGGCCGAACCGGTCGAGCGGCTGCTCGCCGCAGCGGAGCCCGAGCGGGTGAACGTGGCGGTGCCCGCGCCCGGTCAGCGCATTGATCTCGCGGCCCCGGTGAAATCGAACCCGTGGTGGCAGCTCTGATTCCTGCGGCGCGCATCGTCACCGGGCGGGGCTCGATTGCCCGCCTCCTCCTCGCGCCGCCTGCGGCGCGCATCGTCACCGGGCTAAGGTCGCGCCATGACCAACCGCGCGGCCGCGGCCGCTGTCACGGCGGCGCTGCTCGGGTTGACGGGATGCGGCTCGGCGCAGCCGACAGCCGCGCCGCCGTCCGCACTGTCTGACGTTCCGCCCAACCAGGTGTCCGGTGTGGCGATTCCCGCCGGCCGCGTCGACGACGCCGTCGCCAAGGTCGACGGCCTGGTCGGCGACCTGATGAAAAGCACCGGTGTCCCGGGAATGGCGGTAGCCATTGTCCACGGCGGGAAAGTGTTGTACGCCAAGGGCTTCGGCGTCAGGGACGCGAGCAAGGGGCAGGGGCGAGACAACAGGGTGGACGCCGACACGGTCTTCCAGTTGGCCTCGGTGTCCAAATCGGTCGGCGCGACGGTGATCGCGCACGAGGTCAGCGACAACGTCGTCGCGTGGGATACGCCCGTGGGCTCGAAGCTGCCGTGGTTCACGCTGAGCGATCCCTATGTCACCGGCCACGTGACCGTCGCCGACGTGTATTCGCACCGCTCCGGGCTGCCCGACCACGCCGGCGACAAGCTCGAAGACCTGGGCTATGACCGTCGTCAAACCCTCGAGCGGCTCAAGTACCTTCCGCTGGATCCCTTCCGGATCAGCTACGCCTACACCAACTATGGGGTCACCGCCGGCGCGGAGGCGGTGGCGGCCGCGGCGGGCAGATCATGGGAGGACCTGTCCGACGAGGTGCTCTACCGCCCCCTGGGAATGACGTCGACGAGTTCGCGCTTCGCCGACTTCATCGCCCGGCCCAACCGTGCGGTCAACCACATCAAGGTCGCCGACAAGTGGGAGGCCCGCTTCCAGCGTGACCCCGACCCCCAATCACCCGCGGGCGGCGTGAGTTCCTCGGTGAACGACATGGCGCACTGGCTGATGATGGTTCTGGGCAACGGAACGTACAACGGCCGGCGGATCGCCTCGCCGGAAGCGTTGCTGCCCGCCACCAGCCCGCAGATGGTGTCGGCGCCCGCGACGAACCCCAAGGCGCGCACGGGATTCTACGGATACGGCTTCAACGCGTCGGTCGACTCCTCGGGCCGCACCGAGTACAGCCATTCCGGCGCTTTCGATTTGGGGGCGGCGACGAACTTCGTGGCGATGCCGTCGGAGGACTTGGGCATCATCGCGCTGACCAACGGTGCGCCCTACGGCATCCCGGAAACGCTGACCGCCGAATTCATGGACCTCGTCCAGTACGGCCAGATCCGCGAGGATTGGGGCCCCTTGTACAAGAAGGCGATCGGCTGGCTGAACGATCCGGTGGGCTCGCTGGTCGGCAAGCAACCCCCCGCCAACGCCGCCCCGGCCAAGCCGCTCGGCGACTACACCGGCGTCTACGCCAGCGACTACTGGGGCCCGGCCATCGTGACCGAACACGACGGCGCCCTGCAATTGGCGATGGGCCCGAAAAACCGGACGGTCACCCTCACCCACTGGGACGGCGACACCTTCGCGTTCCCATTGACCGACGAAAACGCACCGCCCGGAACGATTTCCAAAGCTGTGTTCTCCGGCAACACCCTCAACCTGGAGTACTACGACTCGGAGAAGCTGGGGACCTTCGCCCGATGAGCCTATCGCTGATCCACGGCCTGACCGATGCCGAGGTGGCCCAGCGCGTTGCCGACGGCCAGAGCAACGCGGTACGGAAACGTGCGACGCGCAGCATCACCGATATCGTCCGGGCCAACGTGTTCACCCGGATCAACGCGATCCTGGGGGTG
>NZ_JAICZA010000063.1 GCF_025933915.1 Mycobacterium sp. | reverse complement strand
GCGCGCCGCGGTGTGATGACTTGCAGGAGTCATCCCATCGATGGGAAAGAGGAGAAATACGGTGAGCGGGCACAGCGTGAGCGCGGCTCACGAGACAACCATTGAGTCCTTGGCGGGACGCGGGTCCGCCAGCCCAAACGGGCACCGCCAGCGTGCGCCCGCGGCATTTCCGGACAACGCATCTGATTCAATAGAGTCGCCGCGATTACCGAGCAGAACGAGCCCGGGCGGCCCCGCAAGGACAAACTGGGATGCCGAGAGGGCGTCCACCCAGGACGCGTCAACGCCGACTTTTCCCGCCCGGCTGCTGGATTCGACATATTCGCGGAGTTCGGACATGAGCGGCTCAGCTGGGCGCAACGACAACGGCGTCGGAGAAGCCGCTGCGCGAGCAGTCCTGCTCGCTACCAAGCTGCACGTCCCGGCCATCGGGGCGCAGCTGGTTCACCGGGCCGCCCTGCTGGACGCGCTGTCGGCGGGGCGTACCCGCAAGCTGACCCTACTGAGTGCCCCGGCGGGCTGGGGCAAGACGACATTGCTGGCGCAGTGGGCTTTGGGTGCGGGTGAGGATGAGCGGTTCAGCTGGCTGTCGCTTGACCCTTCCGACAACGACCCGGTGTGGTTTTGGATGTACGTGGTCGCCGCGCTGCAGCAGGTCGGTCCCGGGGTGGGGATTCGCGCGGTCGAACTCCTAGCGATGGGTGCCGACCCAGTGCAGGTCGTTTTGCCGACCCTGTTGAATGACCTGGACACACTCGCTAGCCCAGTCGTGCTCATTCTGGATGACTACCACCTGGTGCTACGGCGGGCGGTGCACGAGCAGCTTGGGTTCTTTATCAGCCGAATGCCGGCGAATCTTCACCTGGTGTTGGCCACCCGATCCGATCCGATGTTGCCGTTGGCTCGGTTGAGGGCCAGCGGCGGGCTTGCCGAGGTGCGAACCGACGATTTACGTTTCGGGCCGATTGAGGCGGACCATCTGCTGAACGATGTCCTCGGGTTGGGCTTGGCCCCCACAGATATTCACCTGTTGCACCGACGCACCGAAGGGTGGGCCGCCGGTCTCTACCTTGCCGCCCTGTCGCTTGCCGGGCGTGCTGATACCGCCACGTTCATCAGGACATTCGCAGGCGATAACCGTCATATCGTCGACTACTTGATGGCCGAGGTGCTCGAGGGCCAGCCAGAGCCCCTGCGCAGCTTTTTGCTACGTACGTCGGTCCTGGGACGACTCAACGGTGCGCTGTGCGACGCGGTGCTGCAAACGTCTGGCTCGGCTTCGGTCTTGCAGAAGATCGAGCGCGAAAACCTGTTTGTGGTGCCACTGGACACGTCGCGTCACTGGTATCGCTATCACCAGCTCTTCGGGGAGTTGCTGCGCACCGAGCTGCGCCGCACCGAGCCGGATCTCGTCGCCGACCTGCACCGCCGAGCCGCGGCGTGGTTCGAGTCCGAGGGCCTTATCGATGAGGCGGTGCGCCACCTGCTCGCTGCGGGTGACATCGCGCGTAGCGCTGACCTGATCGCCGCGGACTGGGTCGGCGAATTCAACGGCGGTGGCCTGTCGACCATCTCCGGCTACCTCGATCTGCTTCCCGAGGAGACCGTTTTACAGGATCCGCGGCTGAGCGCGGCCCGGGCCTGGATCGCCTTAAGCGTCGGTCAGCTCGATGACGCCGCCGAGTGGATCGAGGCAGTCGAGGCCCGATCCGCGGCCGACACCGCAGATGGCCGCGCCATCAGCGCTCAAGTCGCCGTGTTGCGCGCGGTTCACTCGTTCAAGACCGCTGACGTCGCCGCGGCGCTCGAGACAGCAGGCCGGGCGATCGCCCTCGATTTCGGCGAAGCACCGCACGGCCTATCGAGCGCCTTTTGCGTTTATGGGTGCGCGCTGTACTTTTCGGGCAGCACCCCCGAGGCGCAAGCCGCCTTCAAGCGGGCGGTGCAGCTTGCCGAGAAGGTGGGCGATCGTCGAGCCCGGATTTACGCGTTGGGCTATCTGGCGCTGATTTCGGCCGAACGTCGTCAGCTCGCAGACGCCGAGCGTCAGATCCGCGAGGCTTCGGGCAGCTCCCGAGACCTGGCGGATGCGGAACACCTCGTGGACGTGATGGTGTCGCTTGCCACGGCCGAACTTCTCGCCAGGCGCGGTGATGCGACTGCGGCGGCGGCCGCCGCCGACATGGCCGTCATGTCGGCCCGCCAAGGTGGAGCGATCCTCGAGGTGGCCAAGGCACTGTTGGTCAGAGCGGAGATCTTCGCGGATCTCGGCGACCACCAGGCCGCGAAGGCCGTCCTCGAGGAGGTCGACACGCTGGTGCGCGGGTGCCCGGAGGCTTCCATCGCCTCGACGCTGCTCGCTTCGGCCGAGCGGAGCACGGGCGTCGCGGTTACTTCGCGCAACGAGGGGTGCGCGGTCGGTGAGGAGCTGACCCCCAAGGAGCTTGAGGTTCTTCGCCTGCTTGCCACCCGCTTATCGCGACGTGAGATCGGTGAGCGGCTCTACGTCTCGCTCAATACCGTGAAGACCCACCAGCGCGCCGTCTACCGCAAGCTGGGCGTTGAGCACCGCGGCGCGGCGGTCAGCCGGGCGCGAGAACTCGGCCTGTTGTAGGTCGCCTGCCCGGGCGGTGCGGAAGATGTGCCTGGTCACGAATCGCCTTGTCTGAGAACACCGTTGATTAACCACCCGGGTGTACACACGCTGGGGGTGATGACGATTCATCCCACACGGCGGCACCCTCACAGAAGAGCAGTGGCCCAGCGGGGGCCAGGGAAACCGGGAAGGGGACCAGGACATGCTTACTGCCGCTAGGAGGCCTCGGGCCCGATTAGTGTCATCGAGGACACGGAGCTTCCCAAGTCGTGGTTCGCGGGCACAATCGCACCCCACGGTTGAGCCGTCGAGTATCTCCGACGAGGACATGGCGTGGTTACTGGTCGACGGGGTGAATTCGTGTCTCACCGGCTATGAGCGCACTGTTGTTTTCGTCGAATTAGGCTGCGGGGAAAGTTATCTCGTGATCAAACGCATCCTCACCGCCCTCCTGTCAACGCGGACGGCGTTGCCGGTGGCGATACTGTCAAAGCTGACCGGCTGGCTGAATGGCTACGCCGGTAGCCCAGAGGAGCCGCAACTGCGCATGATGCTCGCCGTCCTTCGTCTGCAGCAGTTCGAGACGGCTTAGGTGCATGATTCGACCGACCATGCTCCGTCGGTGGTGATCGATTCGTCACGTCGTTTATCACCCGGGTGAGTAACGGAGGCGGGCGAAGACAGTTCACCCTTTTGCGCGCCATGCTCTTAGCGTCTACACCCGCGCAGCCGTGTTCTGTTGTGTGAGACAAGCTCGCCATACCAGGAGGACACAGTGAGCGCCGCCAAGAGAATGCTGGAGACCTATCCACGAGATCTAGGCCAGATCGATAGAGCCAAGCTGGTCGCATGTATCGACGCCTGTATTGAATGCGACCAAGCGTGCACAGCGTGTGCCGACGCCTGCCTCAGTGAAGACGACGTCAATCACTTAACCAAATGCATCCGTACCTGCCTTGACTGCGCGGATGTCTGCGCGACAACCGGCCGCGTGCTATCCCGGCACACGGACTACGACGCCAACTTGACCAGGACCGTGCTGCAAACGTGCGCCACCGCCTGTAAGACAAGCGCAGACGAGTGCGACAAGCATGCGGCGAAACACGAGCATTGCCGCGTGTGCGCCGAGGTATGCCGTCGCTGTGAACAAGCCTGCCGCGACCTTGTCGAGGCGCTCGGTTGAGACAACCACCAAGCCGGCGCGCGACTTCGCTGCGCGAGTGTGACCTTGCAGATAAGGAATGGAGACGGCGCTGATGGGGATTTCTGAATTCGACGATGTCGGGGCCCACCTGCTCGAGCCAGAAGAAAGCGTGGACTCTGAACAGACGGGCATCGACCTGGACGAAGGCTACTCACCTCCGGAAAGCCCGCAGGAATTGCGGGCGTGGGGTCTCACCGCGAGGGAAGCTCGCACCCACGAAAGTCTGGCGCGCCGGCTGGCCCGCGAGCTGCCCGACGTGACCGACCAGTGGGACGGCGACGGAATCGGTGATAGCGCCGACAGCGATGGCGAGCCGATCGACGATCAGGTCGGCGGCAGGCGCGCAGGCCGGCTCGTCGCCTTCGACGTCGACCCTACGGATCCGGCTACGGATTACCTTGCCTACGACGTCGGCGTTGACGGTGGCGCCGCGTCGGCTGAGGAAGCCGCCATTCATATCATCGGCGATGAAGACACCAACGCCGGTGGGGGATGGCGTCTTTGATGACCTGTCGTCCGGCCGGTTGGTGAGGTTTGAGCTGTGCCGACCCACATTGTGATCCTCGGCGGTGGCCCGGCCGGTTACGAGGCGGCACTGGTCGCCGCCGCCCGAGGGCCTGAGGTCGCGCAGGTGAGCGTCGTGGACGCCGACGGTATCGGCGGTGCGGCCGTGCTGTGCGACTGCGTGCCGTCAAAGACGTTCATCGCCTCCACCGGGCTGCGCACCGAACTGCGCCGCGCGCCGCTGGGGCTGGACATCGATATCGCCGACGCGGAGATCTCGTTGCCCGAAATCCACCAGCGGGTCAAGACCTTGGCGGCCGCGCAGTCCGCCGACATCACCGCCGACCTGCTCAGCATGGGCGTCGAGCTGATCGCCGGTCGCGGTGAGTTAATCGACGCGACTCCCGGGCTTGCGCGCCACCGCATCAAGGTGACCGCACCCGACGGCACCACGACGAGGCGAGACGCCGACGTCGTGCTGATCGCGACCGGCGCCAGCCCGCGGATCCTGCCGTCGGCGCAGCCCGACGACGAGCGCATCCTGACCTGGCGCCAGCTTTACGACCTGGCCGTGCTGCCAAACCACCTCATCGTCGTCGGGTCGGGGGTCACCGGCGCCGAGTTCGTGCACGCCTACACCGAACTCGGTGTCACGGTGACCGTCGTGGCCAGCCGGGACCGGGTGCTGCCCTACGAGGACGCCGACGCCGCGTGGGTGCTGGAGGAGTCGTTCGCCGAACGCGGCGTCAAACTGGTCAAAAACGCACGCGCGCAATCGGTTGTCCGCAGTGCGGGCGGAGTGGTGGTGACGATGACCGACGGCCGCACCGTCGAGGGCAGCCACGCACTGATGACCATCGGGTCGGAGCCCAACACCGGCGGCCTGGGCCTGGAGCGGGTGGGCATCGAGCTGGGCCGCGGCAATCACCTGACCGTGGACCGGGTGTCGCGGACATCGGTGCCCGGCATCTACGCCGCCGGGGATTGCACCGGCCTGTTGCCGCTGGCCTCGGTCGCCGCGATGCAGGGCCGCATCGCGATGTATCACGCGCTGGGCGAGGCCGTCAACCCGATCCGGCTGCGCACGGTGGCGGCGACGGTGTTCACCAGGCCCGAGATCGCCGCTGTCGGGGTTCCGCAGACGGCGATCGACGACGGCTCGGTGCTGGCCCGGACCATCATGCTGCCACTGGAAACCAATGCGCGCGCCAAGATGTCGGAGCTGCGCCACGGCTTCGTCAAGCTCTTCTGCCAACAAGCCACCGGCGTGGTGATCGGCGGTGTGGTGGTCGCCCCGATCGCCTCCGAGCTGATCCTGCCGATCGCGGTGGCCGTGCAGAACCGCATCACCGTCAACGAGCTGGCGCAGACGCTCGCCATCTATCCGTCGCTGTCGGGCTCGATCACCGAGGCGGCCCGCCGGCTGATAGCTCACCATGATCTGGACTGACGCGAGGCGGCGGTTCGCGCCGCGTCGCGTGGCCCGGGCGGCGTTTGTCCTCGGCGCAATGCCGGTGGCCCTATGGTGGCTGGCACCGTGGAAGTTGTTCATCAGGACCACAATCGATGAGATGCCGCCGCCTGGAGCGCAGACCACCCAGTCAGGAGAATTCACCAGCCACATTCACCGAACCAGCGGTACCGCGCGGCTAGCGACCTTGCCTGATGGGTTACGGATTCTGCGGCTGGAGAATCTTCATGCCACTTTGGGACCGCAGCTGCGCGTCTGGCTAAGTGACGCACGAGTGACCAACGGCGGTAGCCGATCTCGAAAGTTTGGTCGCAGCAATCACATAGATCTCGGCCCCCTGCGCGCCAACCGGGGCAACGCCAACTACGCGATACCCGACGATGTCGACACCGGCGGAGTCGGCAGCGTCATTCTGTGGTGCGACCGCTTCGGTGTGTCCTTCGGCGCCGCGGAGTTGCGCTTTGTGCCGCAATAACTCGCACACCGTCGAATGGTCCTGGAGTCGTGCGGCTCGAGCATTATCACCCGGGTGAATGGTGGCGGAGGGTGATGACAGCAGTACCGCGTTCGGGCCACGCTCAGAACACCGCCCGGCAGGTGCCGATACACAGCCCGGCCATCGACCTGGCGGAATGAGTTCCGCATCAACCGGCTTGCACGCGCGGTCGTGAAAACAGCGCTCTGCGAACGCCTGACAACGGAGGACGTGTGACGCAAACTGCACGCCGCTTTTGCTTGACGGCACGGGATCGGCGCATGCTGGCCGGCGCGTACTGGCCGGTGATCGCGTTCGCCGCCTTGCTGATCACCGGCCGAACCCCACGCCGCCGTCGCCGACAAGAGTGCGCGGTCCAATGACGCAAGACCCCACCCTGACCGCGCTGTCGGCGGCCGGCGTGTCCGTTTGGCTGGACGACCTGTCCCGCGACCGTCTGGTATCGGGCAACCTGCAGCAGCTGATCGACACCAGGAGCGTCGTCGGCGTCACCACCAACCCCTCGATCTTCCAGCGGGCGATCTCACACGGCCATGCCTACGATCGGCAGATCACCGAACTGGCCGAACGCGGTGCCGACGCCGAATCGGCGATCCGCACCGTCATCACCGACGACGTCCGGCAAGCATGCGACGTCCTGCGCCCGCAGTGGGAAGCCTCCGCCGGCGTCGACGGACGGGTTTCGATCGAGGTCGACCCGCGGGTAGCCCACGACGCCGAGGAGACGGTCAGTCAAGCCATCGAGCTGTGGAAGATCGTGGATCGCCCGAACCTGTTCGTCAAAATTCCCGCGACGTCAGCGGGTATGTCCGCGATCACCGCCACTGTGGCCGAAGGCATTTCAGTCAATGTGACCCTTATCTTCTCGGTCGAGCGCCATCGTGCGGTGATGAACGCCTACCTTGCCGGGCTGGAGGCCGCGCAACGCGCCGGCAAAGACCTCGCCCACATCCATTCCGTGGCCTCCCTGTTCGTCTCCCGCATCGACACCGAGATCGACCGGCGGCTGGAGACAATCGGCACCGAGGCAGCCATGGCCCTGCGCGGACGTGCCGGAATCGCCACCGCCCGGCTCGCCTATGCCGCATACCAGGAGGTGTTCCACGCCGGACACCGCTACGCCGCGCTCAGCCACGACGGGGCCCATGTGCAGCGCCCTTTGTGGGCCTCGACCGGGGTAAAAAACCCCTCTTATCCCGACACCATGTACATCACCGAGCTGGTCGCACCACACACTGTCAGCACGATCCCGGAAAAAACGTTGGAGGCACTCGCTGATCACGGTGTGGTCAGCGGCGACTCCATCACCGGGACGGCCGCCGACGCCCGAGCGGGGCTCGACGACATCAGCGCAGCCGGCGTGGAGCTCGAGGACGTTGTCAGGGTGCTCGAAGATGACGGCGTCGCCAACTTCGCAGCATCCTGGCGGCAACTGCTCGGGTCCTATCCCGGTCCCCCAGATCCCCACAAGGAGCACCAGTGAGCGTCGTCAACAAGGGCTTTCGCGGACGCCGCGCCGAGTCATCGCGCACGCTGCCGCCCGGTCAGCATCTGACCGCGGACTTCCCTGTCCTGCAGGCAGGGCCCACTCCGCGCATCGATCTCGATCACTGGCGGTTCACCATTCGCGACGAACGTGGCGCCGAACACGCGTGGACCTGGGCCGAGCTGAAGCTGTTGCCCAGCGAGCAGCCCACTGTCGACATCCACTGCGTCACCACGTGGTCCAAGCTGAATACCATGTGGGAGGGCGTTTCTCTGGACACACTCTTCGAATCGACCGACACCGCTGCCGGATTCGCACTGGTCGGTTCCTATGGCGGCTATACCACCAACCTCCCGCTGCACGACCTTCTCGGTGGCAAGGCGTGGATCGTCTACGCCTACGGCGGCGCACCGCTCAGCCCGGCGCACGGCGGCCCGGCACGGCTGCTGGTGCCGCACCTGTATTTCTGGAAGTCCGCGAAGTGGGTGAGATCCATTGAGCTTCGCGACAGCGACGCACCGGGATTCTGGGAACGGTTGGGCTACCACAACTACGGCGACCCGTGGCGAGAACAGCGCTACGCCGGGGACTGACGGCGACTGTGAATGTCCACGTCACACCGACGCTGCAGTGGCGGGTCGCGCGTGTGGTGAACTCTCAACCCGAGACCGGATCTGCACAAACGATCGGGCTGACCGTGCCCGGATGGGGCGGCCACTTGGCAGGCCAGCACATCGATCTCAAGCTGACCGCCGAGGACGGGTACAGCGCGCAACGCAGCTACTCACTGGGCAGACCGGCCGACGGTGAGCACATCGAACTCACCGTGCAGCGGATCGTCGACGGAGAGGTCTCGCCCTATCTCATCGGACTCACTGCCGGCGACGAGATCGAACTGCGCGGACCCATCGGTGGCTGGTTCGTCTGGCGGCCGGGCGAAAAGACTCAGGTTCTACTCGTCGGCGGCGGATCGGGAATCGTGCCGTTGATGGCCATGCTGCGGCAACGGATAGTCGCGGGCAGCGCTGACTTCCGGCTGGTCTACTCGGTGCGCAGTCCGGCCGACGTCTACTACGCCCACGAGCTGGACCGGCTCGAGCGCGAATGTGATTGGCTTCAGGTCGCGCTGGTCTACACCCGTACGGCCGCGCCGGAGACCACCCGGCCGCCCGGCCGGGTCGGCTACGGCGACCTCGCGCCGATCCCCGAGCATGGCGCACGCGTCTATGTCTGCGGCCCAACGGGATTCGTGGAATCGGTGACAGCGACGCTGATCGAGCAGGGGCATCAGCCGTCAGCCATCCGGACCGAGCGATTCGGGCCGAGCAACTAATCCGGAAACGAGGAATGATGACCGAGCCAACACACGTCGACGGTAACGCGGCCGCGGGCGCCTTCGCGGAAGTCCTGGGATTCGATGTCACCACCGCGATGCTCACCTGCGGGAAATGTTGCCACGCCACGGCCTTCGCCGAGAGTCATGTCTATAACCGCGGGCCCGGCATCGTGGTGCGCTGCCCGGGCTGCGAAGACGTGCTGGCCCGGCTGGTGCAAACGCCCACCGATGTGTGGCTCGACTTCCGCGGCGCCCAGTCCTGGCGTGTCCCGGCCCGCTGATGGAGTCGCTCGAGGCGCTCGCCGGTCGCGTGCGCACCGCCGACATCGTGGACGCCATGGGGCGACGGCACCAACATCGTTGTCACCTCCTCGACGTGGTGAGCCCGACGCCCGGTCGCCGGCTCTTCGGCCCCGCCCTGACCATCTCCTACTTCCCGGCGTGCCGGGCCGCCCTCCCGCCCGAGCGCTACAACTTCAAGAGGTTGTTCTACGACGCCATCGAAGGCGGCGCCGACGGGCGCGTGCTGGTCCTGGCCAGCAACGGCTACAGCGATGCGTCGCTGGGCGGCGGGACAAAGCTGTCGCGTGTCCAAAACCAGCGGCTCGCCGGCATTCTCGCGGACGGGAGGCTGCGCGACTTCGCCGAACTCGAGCACTACGACCTCGCCATCTATTGCCGCGGCGAGACAACGCGGGCGGGCGGCGACGTCGTCACCCCGTACGAGGCGAACCGTCCGGTGGTGGTCGCAGGGGTGGCGGTCCGCCCTGGCGACTATGTCTTCGCCGACGCCTCAGGCGCTGCGGTGATACCCGCCGGCGACGTGCGCGCAGTGCTGCGCGCCGCCAACGAGGTGGTTCTGGAGGACGCGGAGACCGTCGCGGCCATCAGGGGTGAAACACCAGATACACAGCAACACAACGAGAACTGACTGATCGGCGCAGACGCCCGCAACTTTTGGGCACCATACACGACAACGCGAGGGGCCGGAATGGTTGAGCATCACCACGTCGAATGGGACGCCGCCACGCGGCACATCACGACACCCCGGCTGGTGTTGCGGCCGTGGCAGCTCGATGACGATCTCGCCGCATATGCCATATACGGTGCGCCCGAAGTGGCGCGTTGGCTGTGTCCGGCCTTGCCCGCCATCGTCGATGGGGCCGAAATGCGACGCGTCCTGGGCGGGTGGATAGCCGAAAGCGACCCGACCGGGCTGCCGTTGGGTCGATGGGCGATCATCGACAAAAGCTCCGGAGGCGTGATCGGGGGCGTGGCCCTGCTTCCTCTGCCGCCGGGCGGCACGGATCTGGAAATCGGGTGGCAGCTGTCTCCGAATGCCTGGGGCTACGGATACGGCGCGGAAGCCGGTCACGCGGTTGCCCATCAGGCATTCGAAAACCCCGGTATCAGTGAGGTCTTTGCGGTCGTGCGACCGGAGAATCGCCGTGGGGTGGCTACCGCCCGGCGAATTGGGATGGAATGGGTCGGCGAAACCGACAAGTACTACAACCTCACGCTCCAGGTCTACCGCCTGACGAAGGCCGACCTAGACCTACCGGAGCCGGCTTGTGCGCGATGAACTCGACCGGAAGCGCATCGTCGTGCGCCGGTGCCGGTTGCGTCCTCTCACCCGGGTGAATTGCGCGCCCGGATGAGGACAACTCACCCCCTACGCAGAGATAGTGGTCGTTGATCTGAGCTCGCGGCCGTAAGCCGCCCGGATCACGCCCTCGACCAAGTGCGCCGCCAACCAAGACAGTTCGAGTTCGGCAGCGGCCATGCGGTGAAACGACACACACGCGGAACGGAGACGGCATGTCACAAAATGAGGCCACCGCCATGATGACTGATGGGCCAGGAACGTCTCGAACGGCTGCCGTCGCGCCTCTTCTTCCACGGTATGGTCTGGCCATAGTCCTGGCCTGGTTCGGCGCTATGAAGTTCACTACCTATGAAGCCCACGGTATTTCACATTGGGTGGCCAATAGCCCCCTCATGGGTTGGCTCTACAACGTTATATCCATCGACGCCTTTGGTCGGTTCAACGGATCAATAGAATTGGTTACTGCAGCACTGCTGGCCGTCAAACCGTGGTACCCGAAGGCTTCCGTGGTGGGCGGCATATTCGCCTCGCTGTTCTTCGTGACCACGCTGAGTTTCATGATCACGACCCCCGGCACCGGCGAGGCGTCCGCCGGCGGCTTTCCCGTTTTGTCCGCCGACGGCGAGTTTTTGATGAAGGACATCGCGCTCCTAGGTCTAGCACTGTGGCTGCTGGCGGATGCGATCGACGCAACCCGCCAACGGGCGGGCGCCGCCAAGTCAAACTGACACTCTTCGCTGATGCGTCCTACGCCACCGCGATGCTGTGGCGGTCGTTGACGGCCGGCGCGGAGAGGCCGATCCGGAGGGATCGCCTCGCCCGCCGAAACCACTTGTCGCACAGCAAAAGAAGCCAACATGACACCGCCAGACTGCCCGACCACTATGACCTCATCGTGCTCGGCGCAGGCTCCGGCGGCTACGTGCCGGCTATTCGCGGCGCGCAACTCCGCATCAATCACCCGGGTGAACGGGCGGTTGGGGTGATGCCAGGTCACCCCGCGACGTTGCAGCCTCATTAGGACGGGAAGCGGGCAGCAACGTCGGGCCCTCGCTCGCATTTTAGACGTCGGCGGCCCAAGCCGGAGCCGTCAGGGACAACCAGGAAGGGACCCGAAATGCATTTCGACACCAAGAAGGTCATTGTTGTGGGCGGAAGTGCCGGCATGGGTCGGCAGGTCGCACTTGACGTCGTCGACCACGGCGGCAGCGCGGTGATCGTCGGACGCTCCAAAGACCGGGTCGACGATACCGTCGCTGAGCTGACGAACCGCCGTGGCCAGGCCTGGGGCATTGCCGCCGAGCTGACCGATCGCGCTGCCGTCTCGGATGTGCAGCGCGCGCTTGCTGAGCAGCACGACGACGCGACACTGCTGGTCAACGCCGCCGGATTCTTCGTCCCCAAAGCATTTCTCGAGTACGACGCGCTGACCTATGACTCGTACATGGAGCTCAACTATGCCCTGTTTTTCCTGACCCAGACCGTCGTTGAGGGAATGATCGCCAACGGCAAAGGCGGCTCCATCGTCAACATCGGCAGCATGTGGGCGCACCAGGCCATCGGTTTGACCCCGTCGTCTGTGTATTCGATGCAAAAGGCGGGCCTGCATGCGTTAACGCACAATCTTGCGATCGAGCTTGCGGGGCATAACATTCGCGTGAACGCGGTGGCACCGGCCGTCGTCAAGACCCCGCTCTATGAAGGGTTTATTCCGAAGGACGAGATCGACGCCACCCTCGCGACTTTCGCACCGCTTCATCCGCTAGGGCGGGTGGGCACCCCCGTCGACGTCGCCAACGCCGTCACCTATCTGCTGTCCGACGCGGCCAGTTGGGTCACCGGCGCAATCCTCAACGTCGACGGCGGCATCATGGCCGGCCGCAACTAGAAGTTCCGGCGCGCTATCCAAATAACCATCCACTCAGCGAAGGAACGTCCGTGTCAAACGAATACAACAAAAACCCGGCCGCGATCGATGCGTTGAACCCCGAGCAGTACCACGTCACCCAGGAGAGCGGGACCGAGCGTCCGTTCAGCGGCGAGTACTGGGCCAACAAGGAACCCGGCATCTACGTCGACGTCGTCTCCGGTGAGCCGCTGTTCGCATCGGTCGACAAGTTCGAGAGCGGCACCGGCTGGCCCAGTTTCACCCAGCCCATCGACACCGACAACGTCGTCGAGAAGCGCGACCGGAGCCACTTCATGGAGCGCACCGAGGTGCGTTCCGCCCACGGCGACAGCCACCTCGGGCACGTCTTTAGCGACGGCCCGCGCCAGGCCGGCGGCCTGCGCTACTGCATCAACTCGGCATCGCTGCGCTTCATCCACCGTGACAACCTCGAAGCCGAAGGCTACGGGCAATACCTGAGCCTGTTCACGAGCGTGGATCCGACGCGGCGCGACGAGGGAATCGTGAGCGAGCAGCAGTCATGACGCACCACGACAAGGTGGCGGTTCTGGCGGGTGGATGCTTTTGGGGCATTCAGGATCTCATCCGCAAGCAGCCCGGAGTGGTGTCCACCCGGGTCGGCTACACCGGCGGCCAGAACGCGCACCCCACCTATCGCAACCATCCCGGCCACGCCGAGGCGATCGAGATCACCTACGACCCAGACAAGACCGACTATCGGGCGCTGCTGGAGTTCTTCTTCCAGATCCACGACCCGACCACCAAGAACCGCCAGGGCAACGACGTCGGAACCAGCTACCGCTCGGCGATCTTCTATCTGGACGACGAGCAGAAGCAGATCGCCTTCGACACGATCGCTGACGTCGAGGCGTCGGGGCTGTGGCCCGGCAAGGTGGCCACGGAGGTGACCGCGGCCGGCGAGTTTTGGGAGGCGGAGCCTGAGCACCAGGACTATTTGGAGCGCTACCCATCCGGCTATACGTGCCACTACATCCGGGCTGACTGGAAGTTGCCCCACCGCCGCGGCTTTCGCGATGTCACATCGACATCGACGCGCGCGAACCGCGATGGATGATCGTGATCGTCCGACACCGATGCCGCTGACCGGGCGGAGACAAATCCAGCATTAGGAGACCGATCTCATGTCCGCGCATGCACCCCCGTTGGGAGAGCTTCGCGCCCGCCGGGCGTTCCCGGCGCGCATCGGGCCCAAGGGCAACCTGATCTACCGCCTGATCACCACGACCGATCACAAGCTGATCGGCATCATGTACATCGTCGCCTGCTTCGCCTTCTTTTTCATCGGCGGGCTGATGGCGCTGTTCATCCGTACCGAGCTGGCCGCACCGGGGCTGCAGTTTTTGTCGAACGAGCAGTACAACCAGCTATTCACCATGCACGGCACGGTGATGCTGCTGTTTTATGCCACCCCGATCGTATTCGGGTTCGCCAATCTTGTGCTGCCTTTGCAGATCGGCGCCCCCGATGTCGCCTTTCCACGGCTCAACGCATTGTCGTTCTGGCTCTTCGTGTTTGGCGCGTTGATCGCCCTGGCGGGATTCGTCACCCCCGGCGGCGCCGCGGATTTCGGCTGGACCGCCTACACCCCGCTTTCCAGCGCCGTCCATTCCCCGGGCGCCGGAGGCGATCTGTGGATCCTGGGGCTGATCGTCGGTGGATTGGGCACCATCCTGGGCGGGGTCAACATGATCACCACGGTGGTCTGCCTGCGGGCACCAGGTATGACGATGTTCCGCTTGCCGGTCTTCACCTGGAACATCCTGGTCACCAGCATCATGGTGATAGTGGCGTTCCCGCTGCTGACGGCCGCGCTGTTCGGCTCTGCCGCCGACCGCCACCTCGGTGCGCACATCTTCGACGCGGCCAATGGCGGAGTCCTGTTGTGGCAACACCTGTTCTGGTTCTTCGGTCACCCCGAGGTCTACATCATCGCGCTGCCGTTTTTCGGCATTATCACCGAGGTCATCCCCGTCTTTTCCCGCAAGCCACTGTTCGGCTACTCCACGATGGTGTACGCCACCATCAGCATCGGGGCGCTGTCGATTGCGGTCTGGGCGCATCACCTCTATGCCACCGGTGCGGTCCTGCTGCCGTTCTTCTCGTTCACGACGTTCTTGATCGCCGTCCCCACCGGGATCAAGTTCGTCAACTGGGTCGGCACCATGTGGAAGGGCCAACTGACCTTCGAAACCCCGATGCTGTTCGCGATGGGCTTCTTGGTCACGTTTCTGCTGGGCGGGTTGTCCGGAGTGATGCTGGCCAGCCCTCCGATCGACTTCCACGTCACCGACACCTATTTCGTGGTGGCACACTTCCACTACGTGCTGTTCGGCACGATCGTGTTCGCGACCTACGCCGGGGTGTACTTCTGGTTCCCGAAGATGACCGGGCGGCTGCTCGACGAGCGGTTGGGCAAGCTGCATTTCTGGCTGACCCTGATCGGCTTTCACACCACATTTTTGGTGCAGCACTGGCTGGGCAACATGGGCATGCCCCGACGGTATCCGGACTACCTACCCACCGATGGCTTCCAGCCGCTCAATGTCGTCTCGACGATCGGGGCGTTCATCCTCGGCTTGTCGATGCTGCCGTTCGTGTGGAACGTGTTCAAGAGCTGGCGGTACGGCGAACCGGCCACTGTCGATGATCCATGGGGACACGGCAACTCGTTGGAATGGGCCACCACCAGCCCGCCGCCGCGACACAACTTCACCGAACTTCCCCGCATCCGTTCCGAACGGCCCGCCTTCGAATTGCACTACCCGGACATGGTCAACCGATTGCGCGCTGAGTCCCACGTCCGGTATGCGAGCGCGAATACGTCGTGAGCGCGATGCCGGAGATCCGGGCGAGTCGTGTCCACGACATCATCATCGTCGGATCGGGACCGGCAGGCTGCACTGCGGCGATCTATGCGGCGCGAGCGCAACTCGACACCGTGCTGATCGAGGGCACGTCGCGCGGCGGGTCCCTGATGACCACCACGGTCGTCGAGAACTATCCCGGCTTCGCCGAGGGCACCAGCGGACCACTTCTGGTGCAAGACATGGGCGCCCAGGCCGAACGGTTCGGCGCCCGCCTGCACCCCTACGATGTCGACTGTTTCCGGCTGGACGGTGACATCAAGATCGTGGCGGCGGCCGCGAGCGTCTGGCATTCCCGCGCCGTGATCCTCGCCATGGGGTCGGCCCCGCGGGAGCTTGGGGTCCCGGGTGAAAAGAGGCTGCAAGGCCGAGGCATCAGTACCACCGCCAAGGGTGAAGGATTGTTGTTGCACGACAAGGACGTCGCGGTCGTCGGCGGAGGGGATGCCGCCATGGAAGAGGCGCTCTTCCTGACCGGGATCGCGCACAGCATCACCATCATTCATCACCGCGACACGTTTCGCTCATCGGCGATCACGACCGCCCGTGTTCGCGCGCATGACAAGGTCACCGTGCTGACCGACACGTCGGTCATCTCCGTGCGAGGTGAGCGGAGGGTCACCGGTTTGCGGCTGCGGCAGCGCAGCAACGGCGTCGAGCGCGAGCTGCCGGTTTCCGCAGTGATCGTGGCCGTCGGGCAACGCCCCCGTTCCGAGCTGCTTGCGGGCCTGCTCGATCTCGATCCTCGCGGTTATGTCCTTACCCGAGACGGCGTCAGCCACACCTCGGTCGACGGCGTCTTCGCCGCCGGCGACCTGGTCGACCGCCGCTACCGGCAGGCCATCACCGCGGCCGCCAGCGGCTGCGCGGCCGCCCTGGACGCCGAACGCTGGCTGGTTGAAACCAGGTACCACACAGGGCATTCCGTGGATTCGAGCCGATTGGCGTCGAACGGCTTCGGCGAGTCGGCGAACTTGAAACCCCGCTGACGAGGCTCAAAGCGGTTGCGCTGTGCTGCCCTGACGATACCGCCGGCGCGGTGTCCACTAGATCATCACCACGACTTGCAGAATGTCAGAGACACATCGGATCGACCGGTCGCAGGTCGGGCATCGAACGGCATGGTGGGATAGCCACCGTGCGGGAGTCGCCGGCCGCAACTCCCGCACGGTGCACTCGGCCGTGTACTCCAACGCATCGAGATGGCCGGCACACACGTAGCCGGTCGCGTTGCCGCTTTCGTCGCAGTCGAAACGTTTGCAGTAGCCGACCATGTGGAATTCCACATACGCCGCCGCCGGCCGGGCGCACCGAAAGCCGTTGTCGAGGAACGCCAGCTGACACTCGAGAGCGAAATCGAGATGTTCGATGCCCCAGGGAGTGGCAATCGGTTCGCTCACCGGCGGGCTTGCGCTTCGGCTTGCAACGGCGCCGTCGCCGACGAGGGTTCCGTAGTGCTCGATCATCACCACACGGGCGCCGTTTACTGACATCGACTGAGGCCCACTGTCGGTGGGCGTTGCCGCGACCTTCTGGGCCTTGAAGCCGGTGAGCATGTCGTGGTTCTCCTGTGATTTCTCATGACGGCGGTGATGTCCGGCCAGCGAGGCGATGGCCTTTGCACGTCTGCTCATCACTGAGCGTGACGCGCAGCGGGGTGAACCGTCATCACCCCAGCCGATCATTCACCCGGGTGACTGAGGCAAGGTCAAGCGCGAGCCGATCGGGCGGGTGTTCGGCCCGCTCGGCACGCCGAGCTGAGCATCGGGATTCTTTGTGGCACAACGCAGATCACTCCCGGAGACACGCTCGTCAGCGCATCGGAGCGATGGCCACAGCTTGAAAAGTCATCACCCGGGTGAACGGCCGTCGAGGGTGATGACAGTTCGCAGAGGTTCGGGCGACGCTCACTACCGAAAGCCCGTGCGACGTGGCCAATCAGCTCGCGCCACCAAACCGAACGATGCGAACGCTCAACCCTGAAACCCTGAAACGGAGGCACGCGTGGACCAGATATTTCACGCTCTGATCGGTGACCCCGGCGGCGCCGTCGGCGCCGCCGTCAAAACCTCGACCCTGTTCCTCACGGCTGCGATGCTGTTTCGCTTCACGGAGCGGCGCACGCTCGCGGAATTCGCGCCGTTTGACTGGATCGCCGCGGTCGCTGCGGGAGCCATCGTCGGTAGGGCTGCCACCGCCAGTGACACGTCGTGGCTCAGCGCAACCGTGGCTCTTATCTGCCTCCTGGTCACCCATGCGGTGTTGGCAAGGTTACGCTTCGTTCCGGGCATTCGGCGGTTCATTGACCCACCTCTGAAAGTGCTCATCCGCGACGGACAAGTGGACCGCCGCAGCCTCCGTCAGTGTGGATTGACCCCCGCCGACTTGGAGGCCGTCTTACGGCTCCACGGGCACCCCAACGCGGAACACATCAATCTCGCAATCTTCGAAGCCAAAGGCGCCATCTCCGTTCTGCGCAGAGATGATGGGTGCGCTCCGGTGTGAGCCTTCGCGTCGACGCCTAGCCGGCACCGGTGCGAAAAGCCGGATTCAGACCGTGAAGCCGAGGGCGCGCAGTTGCTCACGCCCGTCATCGGTGATCTTGTCCGGGCCCCACGGCGGATTCCACACCCAATTGATCCGCAGCTCGTCGACCAAACCGGCACCGACCACCGCGTTCTGCGACTGGTCTGCGATGACGTCTTGCAGCGGGCAGGCCGCCGACGTAAGCGTCATGTCGAGCAAGGCCACCGGGCCCATCTCGCCGTGCTCAACCTCTAGGCCATACACCAGGCCCAGATCCATGACGTTGATACCGAGCTCGGGGTCGATGACATCATGCATCGCCTCCGCGACTTCGGCCAGCAACTCGTCATGCGGTGTGGTGGTTTCGCTCATCTGTAACCTCCTCGAGGGCTTGACTGACCTGGGCCAGTACATCTTTAGCCGCGCTGGCGCGAGCCAACGCATCCTTACATGCCAACCATCCCAGCAGCGCGCACTTCACCCGCGCCGGGTACTTGGCCACTCCGGCGAACGCGACGCCATCACCCAGGACATCCTCGTCGCCGTCGATGGTTCCCCGCGAGGACACCATTTCGTTGAACGCGGTGATGGTCTTGAGCGCGTCGCCGACACTTTGGCCGATCACCTGCTCGGTGAGGACCGAGGTGGCCGCCTGGCTGATGGAGCAGCCCTGCCCGTCATACGACACGTCGGCGATGGTCTCGCCATCGTCGGACAACGCGACGCGCAGGGTGATCTCGTCACCGCAGACCGGGTTGACGTGAAACACCTCGGCGCCGAACGGCTCCCGCAGCCCCCGGTGCTGCGGGTGCTTGTAGTGATCGAGGATCACGTCCTGATACATCTGCTCTAGGCGCAAGGTCAGTCTCTCCCACCCCATGACGGCGACCCGCTGCGCCCGGCTTCGCCGCGCTTGCGATCGCCGACGAAGAAATCCAGCGCGCGGTGCACGCCGGCCACCAAACGCTCGACCTCGTCGAGGGTGTTGTACACCGCGAACGACGCTCGGGCGGTGGCGGCCAGACCGAACCGGCGGTGTAGCGGCATCGCGCAGTGGTGCCCGACGCGCACCGCGACGCCGTCGTCGTCGAGCACCTGCCCGACATCGTGCGCGTGCACGCTGTCGACGACGAATGCCACCGGGGAGCCACGGTTTTCCAGTGATGTCGGCCCGATGATCCGCACGCCGTCGATACCGGACAGACCCTCGATGGCGGCGGTGACCAGTTCGCGCTCGTGGGCCTCGACGGTGTCCATGCCGATGTCGTTGAGATAGCGGGCGGCCGCGGCCAGCCCGACCACTTGGGACGTCATCGGGGTACCGGCCTCGAAACGCTGCGGCACCGGCGCGTAGGTGGAGGCTTCCATGGTGACGTTCTCGATCATCGAACCGCCGGTGAGGAACGGCGGTAGCTCCGACAGCAGCTCGCCGCGTCCGTACAGCACACCGATCCCGTTGGGGCCCAGCATTTTATGCCCGGAGAAGGCGGCGAAGTCGACGTCGAGTCCGTGGAAGTCGACCGGCCGGTGCGGCACCGACTGGCAGGCGTCCAGGACGGTGAATGCACCCACCGCCTTGGCGCGGGAGACCAGCTCACCCACGGGTGCGAGCGCACCGGTGACATTCGAATGGTGGCTGAAGGCAACGACTTTGACCCGTTCGTCGAGTTGCAGCGAGTCCAGGTCGATGCGGCCCTCTTCGGTGACCCCATACCAGCGCAGCGTTGCCCCGGTGCGTCGGGCCAACTCCTGCCACGGGACGAGGTTGGCGTGGTGCTCGAGTTCGGTGATGACGATGACGTCGCCGGGGCCGAGCGCACGTTCGAACCGGTCGTCGCCCAGCACATAGGAGACCAGGTTGAGCGCCTCGGTGGCGTTCTTGGTGAAGACCAGCTCTTGCGCGTCGGCGCCGACGAACGCCGCGATGTCGGCGCGGCCCTGCTCATAGGCGTCGGTGGCCTCCTCCATCAGCTGATGCGCGCCGCGATGCACGCCGCCGTTGGAGGTGAGCAGAAATTCGCGCTCGGCGTCGAGCACCTGCAGCGGGCGCTGCGCCGTCGCCCCGGAATCCAGGTACGCCAGCTGATTTCCACCGCGCATGACGCGCTTGAGGATCGGAAAGTCGGCGCGGATCGCCGCCACATCCAGCGGAGTCACGGGGGCTGACATCCTTACGCCCCGGTGGTCGCCGCTTGCGAAAAGCGTTCGTAGCCGTTCTGTTCGAGTTCGTCGGCCAGTTCCGGCCCGCCGGATTCCGCGATGCGGCCGCCGACGAACACGTGCACGTATTCGGGATGGATGTAGCGCAGGATGCGGGTGTAGTGCGTGATGAGCAGTACGCCGGCCCGCACCCGCTGACCGGTGCCATCATCCCAGCCGGTTTCGGCGTAGCGGTTCACGCCGTCGCTGACCACCCGCAGCGCATCGACGTCCAGCCCGGAGTCGGTTTCATCCAGGATGGCGATCTTGGGCTTGAGCAGTTCGAGTTGCAAGATCTCGTGGCGCTTCTTCTCACCGCCGGAGAATCCCTCGTTCACATTGCGCTCGGCGAAGGCCGGGTCGATCTCGAGTGCGGACATCGCACCCCTGAACTCCTTGACCCACTGCCGCAGCTTCGGGGCCTCACCACGCATCGTGGTCACCGCCGAACGCAGGAAGTTCGACACCGAGACGCCCGGCACCTCGACGGGATATTGCATGGCCAGAAATATCCCGGCCCGCGCGCGCTGATCGACGCTCATCTCCAGCACGTTCTCGCCGTCCAGCGTGATGGATCCCGACGTCACCGTGTACTTGGGGTGGCCGGCGATCGCATAGGACAACGTCGACTTGCCCGAACCGTTGGGGCCCATCAGGGCATGCGTCTCACCGGATTTCACCGTCAAGTCGACGCCGTTGAGGATAGGGATCTGCTGTTCCCCCTCGGCGGCGTTGGGGTTCTCAACGCTGACGTGCAGGTCTTTGATTTCCAAGGTCGTCATGAAACTGTTGCTCTCGATTCGGTAATGGCCAATTCGTGTTCGATGGCTGCGGTGAGGCGTTCCCGTATCTCGGGCACCGCGATCTTGGAGATGATCTCGCCGAAGAATCCGCGGATCACCAGCCGGCGTGCCTCCTCTTCCGGGATGCCGCGGGAACGCAGGTAGAACAGTTGCTCGTCGTCGAAACGCCCGGTGGCGCTGGCATGTCCGGCGCCGACGATCTCTCCGGTCTCGATCTCCAAGTTGGGTATCGAGTCGGCCCGCGCGCCATCGGTCAGAACCAGATTGCGGTTCACCTCGAAGGTATCGGTGCCGGTGGCGTCGGCCCGGATCAACACGTCACCGACCCAGACGGTGTGAGCATCCGGGCGCTGCGACGCCGAATCTCCTTGCAATGCACCCTTATAGAGCGCATAGGACTTGCAGTTCGGCTGCGCGTGGTCGACGAGTAGCCGCGACTCGAGGTGCTGGCCGTCGTCGGCGAAGTACAGGCCCAGCAGTTCGGCGTCCCCGCCGGGTGCGGAATACCGCACGTTGGCCGTCATCCGCACCACCTCACCGCCGAGCGTGACGGCGACGTGGCGCAGCACCGCGTCCTTGCCCAGCTTGGCGTGGTGCATGCTGACATGCACGGCGTCGTCGGCCCAGTCGGCGAGCCACACCACGGTGAGCCGGGCTGCGTCGTCGACGATGAACTCGACGTTGTCGGCGAAGGTTCCACTGCCCCGGTGGTCGATGACGACGACCGCCTCGGCGAGCTCGCTGACACGAATCTGCAGGTGCCCGTACGCCACCGCACCCGCGCCGGGGCCGGTAACGGTGATGCCGACCGGCTCGGCGATGCGCGTGTCTCGCTCGACGGTGACCAACGTTGCGGAGTTAAACGACGAAAACGCTTGTGCCGCAACACGGTCAGCCGGGACACCGCCCTGGCCGAGGCGCTCGTCACCACGGCGGACGGTCTCGACCCGCAGGCCGGGTTGTTCGCCGACGCTGATCTCGGCCCTGCCGGTGGCATGCGCCGAACCGTCGTGCAGGCCGCGCAGCCGTCGCAGCGGGGTGAATCGCCAGATCTCGTCGCGGCCGTGCGGAACCTCGAACGCGTCCACGTCGAACGAGGAGAAGACCTCGCCCTTGTTGACTGCGGCCAAGGCCGAACCCTCAACCGCTTCTGTCAGATTCGTCACTAGCCGACCGCGCCTTCCATCTGCAATTCGATCAGCCGGTTGAGCTCCAGCGCGTACTCCATGGGCAATTCCTTGGCGATCGGCTCGACAAAACCGCGCACCACCATCGCCATCGCCTCTTCCTCGGTCAGCCCGCGGCTCATCAGGTAGAACAGCTGGCTCTCGCTGACCTTCGACACGGTGGCCTCGTGACCCATCGTTACGTCGTCCTCGCGGATGTCGACGTAGGGGTAGGTATCACTGCGGCTGATCGTATCCACCAGCAGCGCATCGCATTTCACGCTCGATCGGGACCCGTGGGCGCCCTTGTTCATTTGAACGAGACCGCGGTACGAGGTGCGGCCGCCCCCGCGGGCCACCGACTTCGAGACGATGTTGCTGGAAGTGTTCGGCGCCAGGTGCAGCATCTTGGCACCGGCATCCTGGTGCTGGCCGTCCCCGGCGAACGCGACCGACAGCACCTCGCCCTTGGCGTGCTCTCCGGTCATCCAGACGGCGGGGTACTTCATGGTCACCTTGGACCCGATGTTGCCGTCGACCCACTCCATGGTGGCGCCGGCTTCGGCGCGCGCACGCTTGGTGACCAGGTTGTAGACGTTGTTGGACCAGTTTTGGATGGTGGTGTAACGGCATCGGCCACCGGGCTTGACGATGATCTCCACCACCGCCGAGTGCAGCGAGGCCGAGGAGTACACCGGTGCGGTGCAGCCCTCCACATAGTGCACGTACGCGCCCTCGTCGACGATGATCAGCGTCCGCTCGAACTGGCCCATGTTCTCGGTGTTGATCCGAAAATAGGCCTGCAGCGGGATGTCGACGTGCACGCCCGGCGGCACGTAGATGAACGACCCGCCGCTCCACACGGCGGTGTTCAGCGCCGAGAACTTGTTGTCCCCGGCCGGGATCACTGTGGCGAAGTACTGCTTGAACAAATCCTCGTACTCGCGCAGACCGGTGTCGGTGTCGACGAAGATCACGCCCAGGGCCTCCAGGTCCTCGCGGATCTTGTGGTAGACCACCTCGGACTCGTACTGAGCCGCCACACCGGCGACGTAGCGATTCTTCTCGGCCTCCGGGATACCCAACCGGTCGTAGGTGTTGCGGATGTCCTCGGGCAGCTCCTCCCAACTCTGGGCCTGGGCCTCGGTGGAGCGCACGAAGTACTTGATGTTGTCGAAGTCGATGCCGCCGAGGTCCGAGCCCCACGTGGGCATCGGCTTCTTGAGGAAGGTCGATAGCGCCTTCAGCCGGGCTTCCAGCATCCACTGGGGCTCGCTCTTCTTCATCGAGATGTCGCGGACGACCGCTTCGGACAGCCCGCGCTTCGCGCTGGCACCCGCGACGTCGGAGTCGGCCCACCCGTACTCGTATCGGCCCAGCGAGGCAATCGCCTCTTCCTGGGTCAACGGCTCGGCGCCAACCGCGGCCTTGGTGGCTTCTGGGCTGAGTGTCATAGTGACGCTCCTCTGCTCGTAGTGTCGCGGCGCGGGCTGGGCGCCTTGTTTGATGCCTGGGTCAGGGGCACGTGCGTGGTGCACGCGCAGTCGCCGTTGACGATGGTCGCCAACCGCTGCACGTGGGTGCCCAGCACCTCGGCCATCGCCTGCCGCTCGGCTTCGCACAACTCCGGGAATTCCTCGGCAACGTGGGAGACCGGGCAGTGATGCTGGCAGATCTGCACACCGTGAATCGGCCCACCGACCTGCGTGGTGCTGGCGACATAGCCGGCTTTGGTGAGCGCGGTGGCGATCCGTTCCGCGGCCGCCTCGACGTCGTCGTCCGCCGCACTGTCGGCCGCGGAGACGTCGGTCAAAATGGCGTCGATCCGTTGCCGGGCGAACGCCTGCACCGCCTCTTCACCGCCGATCTCGCGCAGCTGCCGCATGGCCGCCGCCGCCAAGTCGTCGTAGGCGTGGTCGAGCTTGGCCCGGCCGCCCGCGGTCAACCGGTACCGCTTGGCGGGACGCCCGCGCCCCGCCTGCTGCCATGCCGCAGCGGCCGCGGACTCGGCATCCCCCGCCTCCACCAGGGCGTCGAGGTGGCGCCGCACACCGGCGGCGGCCAGGCCCAGCCGGTCACCGATCTCGCCGGCGGTGATCGATCCGGATTCCAGCAGCAGACGCACGATGGCGCGGCGAGTGTGACCATCCGCTGTGAGACCCGTGGCAGCGGCGACGTCGGCCGCGCCGGCACCGGCGGCCTCATCGAGGCTGGTTCGGATTTTCACAACACCAGTGTGACGCAATTCCGGCGATCGGTCTACCAAGGGTCGCCTGTGTTGGAGTTGCACTGGTCACACCAGCAGCACGCGCGGCGACCCGCAGCGCCCGGCGGCTACGCTGCTCTGATGGCAGCCCGCCACCACACGCTGAGCTCGTCGATCGCGAGTCTGCACGGCGACGAGCAAACGGTGGGTTCGCCGCTGAACAATACCGAGCTCACCACGCTTCGCCGCACCCGCCTGTTCGGTGCCACCGGCACCGTGCTGATGGCGATCGGCGCGCTGGGCGCCGGCGCCCGGCCGGTCGTGCAGGACCCCACGTTCGGGGTGCGGTTGCTCAACCTGCCGTCCCGGATCCAGACCGTGTCGTTGACGATGACGACGACGGGCGCGGTCATGATGGCGCTGGCCTGGCTGATGCTCGGCCGGTTCGCGCTGGGCAGCCGGCGGATGTCGCGCGGCGACCTGGACCGCACCCTGCTCGTGTGGGTGCTGCCGCTGTTGATCGCGCCACCGATGTACAGCAAGGACGTCTACTCCTATTTGGCGCAGAGCCAGATCTCCCTGGAGGGGCTCGACCCGTACCGGGTCGGCCCGGCCTCGGGGCTGGGCCTGTCCCACATCTTCACCCTGTCCGTGCCGACCCTGTGGCGCGAGACGCCCGCGCCCTACGGCCCGCTGTTCTTGTGGATGGGGCGCGGTATTTCCGCGATCACCGGCGAAAACATCGTCGCCGCCGTGCTGTGTCATCGGCTGGTGGAGCTGCTTGGCGTCGGACTGATCGTGTGGGCGACACCGCGGCTGGCCCGGCGCTGCGGCGTCGCCGAGGTCAGCGCTCTATGGCTGGGCGCGGCCAATCCGCTGCTGATCATGCATCTGGTGGCCGGTGTGCACAACGAGGCGCTGATGCTGGGCCTGATGCTGGCCGGGGCCGAATTCGCG
>NZ_JAICZA010000233.1 GCF_025933915.1 Mycobacterium sp. | reverse complement strand
GAAATCGTCGGCCACCGATTCGAGGTAGGCCAGGATCTCGGGCTGCCGCGCGTAGGTGCGGCTCCAGGATGTGTTGGGCGCGAAGGAGAACGAATAGAGGTGGCTCTGGATGTCGCAGGCGGCACCGGGATAGGTGTTGCGTCGCCAGGTGCCGCCGACCCCGTCGGAGCCCTCGATGATCGCCACGTCGTCGATGCCGGCACGGCGTAGCGCGACCGCGGCGCCCAGACCCCCGAAGCCCGCGCCGATGATCGCCACAGTCGGCGGCCGGCGCCGCCGCGTCACCGCCCGAATCCGGCCAATAGCGTAGAGCCGTCGGGCTTTTCGGCTTGTCACGGTTCGTCCTGCGTGCGGTGGATCAGCAGCCCCGCCAGGTCCCCGTCGGCGCGCCATTGCTGCAGAATGTCGGCGTACTCGGTCGGTGCGCCGAAGAAGAAGCTGCCCTGCCGCGTCTTGGCGTCGGCCTTTCCCTCCCGGTTGTAGTAGCCGGGCGTACACGTCTTGGCGCGCTCGGCGCTCGCCACCGACCGCGCCACCACCGTGTCGACCCAGGCGGCTTCGGCTCCGGGAGAGGCCTCGAGCTCGGTGATGCCGCCGGCGAGTGCGGCCGCGATGATCCAGGCGACATGGGTCGCCTGCACGTCGAGCAGGTAAGGGAAGTTCACCGTCAGGCCGGCCTGGGCGATGCTCTCGATGAAGCAGTTCGGGAAGCCGGTCGTGCACAGTCCTTGGAAGGTGCGCACGCCATCGTCCCAGTGCTCGGTCAGCGTCACGCCGTCTCGGCCGATCAGCTCGAATCCGGTGCGGCGGCAGTAGTCGGTGCCCACCTCGAAACCCGTTGCGAAGATGAGGCAGTCGAGTTCGTAGGTCGCACCGTCGACAACCACCCCGGCGTCGGTGATGCGCTGCACCCCACGCCCCTGGGTGTCGACCAGTGTGACGTTGGCACGGTTGAACGTCTGCAGATACTCGTCGTGGAAGCAGGGTCTCTTGCAGAAGTAGCCGTACCACGGTTTGAGCGCCTCGGCGGTAGCGGGATCCGCGACGATCGCGTCGACCCGTGCGCGGATCTCGTCCATCTTGGCGAAGTCGGCCAGCTCGATGTCGCGGCCGCGTTGTTCGGGATCCGCGAGGCCGTCACCGTCGTGACGCATGACCGGAAGCTTGCGGGTGATGCTCGTCCAGGCATCGGCGACCAGATCCTCGTCGGCTTGTCCTCCGGCGGTGAGGGTTTGGAAGTTCTGGATCCGCTCGCGTTGCCAGCCTGGCCGTAATGCACTGGCCCACTGTGGATCCGTGACGCTATTGGCCCGCACATCCACCGATGACGGCGTGCGCTGGAACACGTAGAGCCGCCCCGCCGCCGAGCCGAGGTGCGGTACACACTGGATCGCCGTGGCGCCGGTTCCGATGATGCCGACGCGCCGACCGACCAGATTCTGCAAGTTCTTCCCGGTGTAGGCGTAGTCCCAACGGCTGGTGTGGAACGCATGCCCGCCGAACGCCCCGAGTCCCTCGATCCCCGGCAATTTGGGCTTGGCCTGGTACCCGTTGGCCATGGACACGAACCTGGCCCGCATCTCGTCGCCCCGGTCTGTGCGGATGATCCAGCGCGATTCGCCCGGCTCCCAACGGATCTCCCGTACATCTGTCCGCAGGCAGGCGTCACGGTAGAGGTCGTAGTGGCGGGCGATGCGCTGGCAGTGCGCGAAGATCTCGGGACCTTTGGCGTACTTTTCGGTGGGCGTGTAGCCGAGCTCCTCGAGCAACGGCATGTACACGTAAGACTCGACGTCACAAGCGATTCCGGGATAGCGGTTCCAGTACCAGGTGCCGCCGACGTCAGCCGCTCTGTCGATCAGCCGCACGCTCTGCACGCCTTGCTGGCGTAGCCGCGCCCCGGTCAGCAGTCCGCCGAACCCGGCGCCGATGATGGCCACGTCGACTTCGTCGGTGAGCGGCTCGCGGGCGGCGTCCTCGCCCGCCCACGGGTCCTCGGCGAATCGGGCGAACGCGCCCGTCATCTCCATGTACTGGGCGATGCCGTCCGCGCGCAAGCGGCGCGCGCGTTCCTCGGCATACCGGCGTCGCAGCGCGTCGACGTCTAGAGCCTGGCCAACGGTCTCAGTCACGGACTCGGGTTCCTCTCCGTGGCCACGACTATATAATCAATCGATTGATCATATCAAGGGAAGGTCGCGGCATCGGCGCCGTTTGCCGGCCGCTACGCCCGCTGCTCCGCGGCGAGAAGCGTTCCCCTGATCAGCCCCTTGGCCGAGGCCAGCGCCGCGTGGTACTCCTCGGCCGGCAGCGTCGCCCCCAACTCGACCAAGCCGTAAACCAGCGCGTAGAGCGCCTCGACGACGCCGTGCCGATCACCGGCGCGCTCGCCGCCGCGGAAAGCGTCGTCGACGATGCCGTCGATGATTTCGCGGAATGCCCGGAACCCCGAGTTGTCCGCGTCGTGGGTGTCACCGGCGATCGCGCTTTCCGCCCGGATCACCCATTCGAACGCCGCGAGGTCGGGGTACTCGCGCATCAGCCGGCCCGACTCGTCGAGGACCGCTTCTATTCGCGCGACGGCGTCGCCGGGACGGGCGGCCGCCTGGCGCAGCCGGGGGACCGCGACGTCGGTCCGCGCCGCCACCGCGGCCTTCATCAACTCGGACTTGTTCGGGAAGTAGTTGTACAGGCTCGCACTGGTCACTCCGGCGGTGCGGGCGATCTCGCGGATCGTCGCGCGGGCGTATCCCACGGAGGCCACGCACCGCATGGTGGCGACGATGATCCGCTGGCGGGTTTCCTCGCCGCTGGCACCAATCGGGCGTCCGAGTTGCGCCCGTGTCACGGCGCTACCTCCACTGGTTGCATCCTGTCCGTCGGCCGACGGCCCGACACATCGAATATAATCGGGTGATCAATTTTGCTTGACGGTTTCGGCGCGGAGGTGCGCGGTGCGTGACCAACAGCTCTGCGGCGGGTAGCGCGGCATGGCCGTGACGCCGTCGCAATTGGGCCGGCCCGTCGGCGCCGATGGTGAGCAAACCCGCGCGCGCATCATCACCGCGGTGATGCGCTGCGTTGCCGAGGCGGGCTACGCCCGCGCGACGATTCGGGAGATCGCCCGGGCGGCCGATATGACCAGCGGCAGCCTGTATCACTACTTTCCGAACAAGTCGGAATTGCTCGAGGCGACCGTCAGCGAAATGGAGCGCATCGCACTCCCCCGGCTGCGGTCCGCTGCCGGGCAGGACGGCGACGCCGTCGAGCGCCTCGTGGCGGTGCTGGACGAGTCGAGCCGGTTGATGCGCGACTATCCGTACCTGGCCGCCTTCGAGCGGGCGATCCGGGTGGCAGGCAACGAGCACCACGGCCGCACCCGGGTGCACTATCCCGGGCTGAAAGCGTTGCGCGACATCATCACTGAGGTTGTCTGGGATGCCCACGCGCGAGGCGGGCTCCCTGCCGACACCGATCCGGCCGCCGCGGTGAACGCGATCCACGCGCTGGTCCGCGGCCTCACGGAACGGGCGGCCAACCTGGACCCGGATGCGTATGCGGCCACGCTGAGCTCGGCCAGGGAGCTACTGCGGGGAACCCTCTTCGCGGGACCGGCATGACCGTAGCGGCTGTGGAGTCGGCATGAACGCGATCACTCGCGCAATCGTTCGAGCCCGGCCACGATGAGCCGCAACCCGAAAGCGAATTCGTCGGCCAACGGAACGGGAAGCTCGTCGGCGACGGTGACGGTCGCGGGATAGCGCGCCGAGTCGAGCCGGTGAAACGCCGCGGAGAGTTCCGCGTCCTGTTGACCGCCATCGGCCGTCGCTCTGGAGAGCTGGATCGCAAAGCCCAGCACATAACGGGCCAGCGTGGCATACGCGTGGGCCGCGACCGCGGGCGCAAACCCGTTGTCGAGCAGGACGGCCAGGCATCGCTCGCGATTGGCCAACGCATTCGGCCCCATCGGCGTGTACTCGATCAGCAGGGCGGCGACATTGCCATGCCGGCTCAGTGCATCAAACATATGCTGCGCGAACAAGATACAGGATTGCTGCCAGGGTAAAGCGGCCAGCGCCCGCGCATCGAGATCGATCTCGCCGAGTATCTGGTCGATCACCAGAGACACCAATTCGGAGCGGTTGGAAAAGTGGCGGTACAGCGTGGCGGTGCCCGATCCCAGGCGCTGCGCCAGCGACCGCATCGACAATGCCTCGGCCCCCTCCTCATCGAGGAGTTCGACGGCCGCGCCCAGGATGCGGTCCATCGGCAGGGCCGGGCGGCCACGAGGTCTGCGCGGCCGGTTGACATCATCGTGCATTACGAAGACACTGTATCCATAATTACCATCCGGATCAACCCCCTTGACGGCAAGGACAATTCGTCATGCTCCTCCCCCTGGCGGCAGAGCCCTTCACCGCTCCGACCGAGCGCGACATGCGTCCCTCGGAGCGCCGCGAGTTCGTGCGCACCCACCGCACCTGCGTGTTCGGCTACCGCCGTCGCAACGACGGCCCGGGCATGTCGGTCGTGTACTACATCCCCACCGACACCGACGAATTGCTCGTCTCCACCATGGCCGGCAGGGGCAAGGCCCGCGTCGTCGAGCGGGACGGCAAAGTCAGCCTGTGCGTCCTCGACGAGCGGTGGCCGTTCGCCTACCTGCAGGTCTACGCCGACGCCACCGTCGAGCAGGACCGGGATCTGGCGGTCGACGTGATGATGGCGGTCGCCGGCCGGATGTCCGGCCAGCCACTCGGTGACGAGGCCCGCCCGCACATCCAGGCGATGTGCGAACGTGAGGACCGCGTCGTCATCCGATGCCGGCCCTACTCCACCTACGCGACACCCCCGCGGCATCTGCACCGCAACGACCGGGCCCGAGAACTGAGCCATTGGGTGTCCGGCGTGATCCCCTGGGACGCCGCCGATCCGGCGGCGGATTGATCACCCCGCGTAGCGATCCCGCAGTTTGGTCAGCGTCGCCTCGATGCCCGACGCATTCGCCTTGGCGAAACCCATCCGCTCGTAGTACTTCAGTTTGTTCTTGAGCGCACCGGCATCGCGATAGTCGAACGTCTCGGTGACCTGCGTCAGGGTGGGTGATACCGCCTCGAATTCCCACCGCCAGCGGTGACCCACCGGGTGGCGCCATTCGACCACTTCGTTCGGCGTCAGCGCTGTGATCGTGCTGGTGATGCGGTAGGGCAAGCCGAACATCTTCATGTGCGTCGAAAACTTCGATCCCTCAAGGAGTTGCGGCGGCATGGCGATGTTGTCGCGCACCGTGCCCGACCCGTCGAGTTCGTGGTGCCGCCGAGGATCGGCGACCATGGCATACAGGTCGGCGGCCGGTGCGGCCACCTCGACCCTGCGACTCACCTGGCGGGGCCCCCGGTCGACAACGGTGACGGTCATTGCGAATCTCCTTTCCGCTACCCGGCAGCGTAATCCCGTTCAGTCCCGAGGCTCGGGAATGCTCGGGTCCCACACCG
>NZ_JAICZA010000259.1 GCF_025933915.1 Mycobacterium sp. | reverse complement strand
GATTCGTTTGTGCCGTCGGCTGCTGATCGGTTCACGTTTGGGTTGTGGACGGTGGGGTGGCCGGCGCGTGATCCGTTTGGGGATGCGACGCGTCCGGCGTTGGATCCGGTGGAGTCGGTGCACCGGTTGGCCGAGCTTGGGGCGTATGGGGTGACGTTCCACGATGATGACGTGGTGCCGTTCGGGTCCTCGGAGTCGGAGCGGGAGAAGTTGATCGGCCGGTTCCGGCAGGCGTTGGAGGCGACCGGTTTGGTGGTGCCGATGGCGACGACGAACACGTTCACTCATCCGGTGTTCAAGGATGGGGCGTTCACCTCTAATGACCGTTCGGTGCGCCGGTTCGCGATGCGCAAGATCATGCGGAATTTGGATTTGGCGGCGGAGTTGGGCGCGAAGACGTACGTGTTTTGGGGTGGCCGGGAGGGCGCGGAGACGGATGCCGCGAAGGATGTGGCGGCGGCGTTGGCGCGTTACGCGGAGGGCATCGACACCCTGGCGCAGTACGTGACCGATCAGGGGTATGGGATCCGGTTCGCGATCGAGCCGAAGCCGAACGAGCCGCGCGGGGACATTTTGTTGCCGACGATCGGGCACGCGTTGGCGTTCATCTCCACCTTGACCCATCAGGACATGGTGGGGCTCAACCCGGAGGTCGGCCATGAGCAGATGGCCGGGATGAACATGGTGCACGGGATCGCGCAGGCGTTGAGCATGGGCAAGTTGTTCCACATCGACCTCAACGGGCAGCACGGGCCGAAGTTCGACCAGGACTTGGTGTTCGGGCACGGCGACTTGCTGAGCGCGTTCTTCTTGGTCGACTTGTTGGAGAACGGCTCCTACGGCGGGGGGGTGGCCGGGTATGACGGGCCGCGGCATTTCGACTACAAGCCGTTGCGCACCGAGGACGTCGCCGGGGTGTGGGTGAGCGCGGCGTCGAACATGCGCACCTATTTGATCCTCAAAGACCGGGCGCGGGCGTGGCGGGCCGACCCCGAGGTGACCGCCGCGATGGCCGCGGCCGGGGTGTCCACGCTGACCACGCCGACGCTGGCCGCGGGGGAGACCTACCGCGACCTGCTCGCCGACCGGACCGCGTTTGAGGACTACGACCCCGAGGTCGCCGGGGCGAAAGGCTACGGCTACGCCCACCTCGACCAACTCGCCCTCGAACACCTCCTCGGCACCCGCGGCTGACCCACCGCCCCGCCCCAGGAAACCCCCCGCGCCCCCCAGGAACCCCCGCGTGATCATGCAGGAATGTGCGACCCACCACCGGTGAGGCCGCACATTTCTGCATGATCACCGCGAGTGTGGGCGCGGGCGGCGGCTAGAGTCTCGACGTGGGCATGATGATGGCGGTCAGCTTCAACCGCTACGGCCGCCTGTACTACCTCGATCCTGGGCCGCACGCGCCCAAGGTCGGCGACAAGGTGCTGTTCCCGACCACCGCAGGTGACGAAGTCGCCGAATGCGTCTGGGCGCCGACTTATGTGAGCGAGGACGTCGCCGGACTCCCCGTGTGCGCGGGCTTTGCGTCGTCCGAGCAGTTGATGAGAGACGAGCGCAATCGAGAGCGGCGGGCACAAGCACGGGTTGCGGCGAAGCGACTCGTGCGTACGCACGAACTGCCGATGAAAGTGGTTGGCGTCGATTACCTGGACGGCGACAACAGCTTCATCATCTACTTCAGCGCTCCGCACCGAGTGGATTTTCGCGCCCTGGTAAGGGATTTGGCGAAAACGCTGAACGCGCGGATCGAGTTGCGGCAGCTCGGCGCGCGCGATGAGGCGCGGGTGCAAGGTGGCATCGGCCCGTGCGGTCGCGACACTTGCTGTTCGACGTTCTTGAAGGACTTCGAACCGGTAAGCGTTCGGATGGCGAAAGACCAGGATCTGCCGCCGAATCCGTTGAAGATCTCTGGTGCGTGCGGTCGGTTGATGTGCTGTTTGAAATATGAGCATCCGTTGTACAACGACTTCAAAGCGGACCTGCCGAAGATGGGCAGCACCGTGTCGTCTCCCGAGGGAGATGGCGCGCTCGTCGGCTACAACGTGCCTGGCGAGACGGTCGTGGTGAAGTTGAACGACTCCGGCAAGCGATGCGTGTGCACAAAGGCAAGCGTGTGCGGGTCTCGCCAGGCCTACGAATCCGCCTACGGTGACACGCCTGGTGCCTCGCGTTAGCTCGTTGACAATTGGCGCCACCGCAATGGCGCTGGTTGTCAGCGGCTGCACAAGTGGGTCTCACCGCGCGACGAGCACGCAGCCGTCGACGGCAAGCGTGTCAGCGGCCACGCCGTCCGGCATCGCGACGCCGGAGGTACCAGAAGGGACGACGAGGGGCACTCCGACGCCGTCCGGCAAAACAACGCCGCCGACGCCGATGGAGCTGCCAGCGATTGATCCGGCCTCGCTGCAGACGTTCTATGGGCAGAAGCTGGCGTGGTCGGGATGTGGCGCCGGGTATCAGTGCGCGAAGCTGAAGGTGCCGCTCGACTACGAGCATCCCGACGAGGCGCAGCTTTCATTGCAGGTGATTCGCTACGTCGACCAGGTGAAGAAGAAGCGAATCGGATCGGTGGTGTTGAACCCCGGAGGTCCAGGGGGTTCCGGCGTTGACTTCCTTAAGAGCGCAGGTAAGTCGGTCGCGCAAAACCTGAAGGACGAGTTCGATGTCGTGTCGTTCGACCCACGCGGCGTTGGGCAAAGCGAGCCAATTCGTTGCGTGAGCAGTAGCGCGGAGGACACCTTTGTTTCGTACTTCGCTGATCCTGCGAATGCCGCACAGGTCGCGAATCTCGGCGTAATAGACGCGTCGTTCGCGCAAGGCTGCGTCCAGAAGTCGGGAAAGCTGCTCGCGCATGTTGGCACGGTTGACACGGCTCGAGACCTCGACGTCCTTCGTGCCGCGCTTGGCGACAAGAAACTGACGTACGTCGGCGAATCGTATGGCACGCTCCTCGGGGCCATATACGCGCAGCTGTTTCCGACGAACGTTCGCGCTATGGTGCTCGATGGCGCGGTTGACCCGACGCTGACTGACGCGGCTGCGGGAGCTGGGCAAGCCAAGGGTTTCGAAACCGACCTCGCATCGTTCATCGCTTGGTGCGTGAAGCAAAAGTCTTGCGCACTAGGCAAATCTGCGACTGATGCCGAGGCGACGCTCGACCAATGGCTGACCGGGCTTGAGACGAAACCACTTTCCGCGTCGGGGGGCCGGCAGTTGACGCGCGGCTTGGCGACGACGGCGATCGCGACACCGCTATATGACCCCTCGACCTGGTTCGCGCTGAACACCGGCCTCGAACTGGCATTCAACGGCAACCCGCAGGTGTTGATGCTGTTTGCTGACACGTTGAACGGGCGCCAGGCCGACGGCAGTTACAGCAACCTCGTCGAGGCCAACATCGCGATTAACTGCGCTGACCGCCCGGCTGCCTTCGCGTCCGTCCAAGATGCGATGCAGGCCGCGTCGGTGGCCGCCAAGACCGCGCCGACTTTCGGCGTCGTGCTCGGCGCCGGCAACACGGGGTGCATCGGGTGGCCGGTGCCGGCCGAGATGTCGCCCGGACCGGTTCGCGCCCAAGGCGCGCCGCCCATCGTCGTCGTTGGCAACCTGCGCGACCCGGCCACGCCTTCTGCCTGGGCGCAGTCGCTCGCAGGGCAGCTGGCGTCCGGAGTTCTGGTCACCCGTGACGCCGACGGCCACACCGCCTACCTGCGCTCGCAGTGTGTCGACAACCTGGTCGCCAGCTACCTGGTCGACCTCAAAGTGCCAGCGCCGGGAACTAACTGCCCGGCTTCGTGATCATGGTCGGCGGTTCAGTAGACTGCCCGGGTTGCCATCGCGGGGCAGGTCCTTGATCAAGATCTCGGACGACGCCCTGCGGGCACGCCGCCTTAGCTCAGTCGGCAGAGCGACGCACTCGTAATGCGTAGGTCCGGGGTCCGATTCCCCGAGGCGGCTCCACCTTGGATTCGTCTCGATCATGTGTGCCGTCGAAGGGGGCCCGGTACCGTAGCGCCGTGTCCATTCGCGGCCTGGTGAAGCGCGCTCCCGGCGGCG
>NZ_JAICZA010000094.1 GCF_025933915.1 Mycobacterium sp. | reverse complement strand
GCGGTACTTATTCTAGCTGCAGCCGGGCTAACGAGCCGCGCGGCAACCTGCTGACGGTGACTCTGCAACCGGATTGAGCACTGCGAAGTGCACCTAGCGATCCGGCTCGTCGTCGCTTTCGACGTCACCCTCGATGAGGCGCCGATTGCCCCGGGTGTTGTCCGCCCATCGCAGCATGGGCAGCTCCCGGCGGCGGGCCGGCAGGTCGGTGACATCGCTGAGCGCCCGCACCACGCCCTGCGTCAGCCCCATGATCGCGGCCATCACCGGCAGCAGCGGCTGCAGTGGCCTGGCCGCCGAGCGCACCGTGCTGATGCGGCGGGCGACGGCCACCCGCTCGACGCAGTGACAGAGCCAGGCGCCCACCCCCAGCGCGTAGATCGAGAGCACCGAGGCGACGATGGTCCACCCGTAGGCGGCGCACACCACCGCACCCACCACCACCGTCGCGGCCAGCACGGCCGCGACGACCAGGCGCAGCTCCAACCGGGTCATGACTGCGGTCCGTGGTCCTCCGCTGTGCCGGCGGCGTCGGGACCCGCCGCGCCCCGAACGGCCGCCGCGGCCGCCCTGATCTGTGGGGTCACCAACATGACGTGGCCGAGTACCCCGTTGACGAAGCCCGGCGAATCGTCGGTGGACAGCTCCTTGGCCAGCTGGACGGCCTCGTCGACGGCGACCGGCTCCGGCACGTCGTCGGCATACAGCAGCTCCCACACCGCGACCCGCAAAATGGCGCGGTCCACGGCGGGCAGCCGGTCCAGCGTCCAGCCCTGCAGGTGCGAGCTGATCAGGTCGTCGATGTGTGCCGCGTGTTCGCCGACGCCCCGGGCCGCCGCGGCCGTATACGGCTGCAGGGGCGCGATTTCGGGATTCGCTTGCGCCAGCCCGGTGCGGACGTCGACGACTTCCGCCGGGCTCAATCCACGCGCCTCGGCTTCGAACAACAGGTCGACGGCACGCTTGCGAGCCTGATGTCGCCCTTTAACGGGCCGGCTCACGCGTTGACACGTCCCAGGTAGCTGCCGTCGCGCGTGTCCACCTTCAGCTTGTCCCCGGTGTTGATGAACAAGGGCACCTGGATCTCGGCCCCGGTTTCCATGGTGGCGGGCTTGGTGCCGGCGCTGGACCGGTCGCCCTGCAGGCCGGGCTCGGTGTGGGTGACCTCGAGTTCGACCGACACCGGCAGCTCGATGTACAGCGGCGCCCCGTTGTGGAACGCCACCTGCACGGGCAGGCCCTCCAGCAGGAAGCGGGCGGCGTCGGAGACCAGCGACTCCGGCAGCGGGTGCTGCTCGTAGTCCTGGCTGTCCATGAACACGAAGTCCGAGCCGTCGCGGTACAGATACGTGGTGTCGCGCCGGTCCACGGTGGCGGTCTCCACCTTCACCCCGGCGTTGTAGGTCTTGTCGACGACCTTGCCCGAGAGCACGTTCTTCAGCTTGGTCCGTACGAACGCCGGGCCCTTGCCCGGTTTGACGTGCTGGAACTCGACGATCTGCCACAGCTGGCCGTCGATCACCAGCACCAGTCCATTCTTGAAATCGGCAGTGCTTGCCACGGTTCGGTATGTCTCCTCGAGGATGGACAGTCGTCTCCGGAACTGTCTGTAACTTGTCGGCCAGTTTAGAGTGCTCGCCGATCGAGGCCGGCCGGCCGGGGTCGGACGCCGACGGACGGAACGCCGCTAGCGGTGGGCCTGTTCGCGGTCGACCCGGGATGGTTCCTCGGGCGAGGGCAACGGCTTGATCATCGTCAACAGCGGGACGCGCATCGTGACCCCGCCGGCGAACGGAACGTGCACGGCGAAATAGACGATCTGCATCTCCAGCCGCGTCTCCCGCAGGGGCTGGGCGTACAAGTCCCACCGGAAATCGCGGAGGCGCGCCAATCCCCGTGCCACCCCGTTCACGCACCCGACCTTACTCGGGGGGGCAAGCCCCGAACCGGTGCGACTGCGGGCGCTAGTCGGCACCATCGGGGGCTAGTGCCGATCGCAAGCGCGGCGCAGGCGCCGGGCGCGGCGGGTCGGCACCATCGGGGCTAGGTCAGGACCGTCAGCTCCTTGGGAAACTTGGTCAGCAGTTCCGGGGCCTGCGCGCGGCCCTTCTCCGGCACCACCAGGGTGTCCTCGATGCGGACGCCGCCGCGACCGGGCAGGTAGACGCCGGGCTCCACCGTCACCACGGATTCGGCCAGCAGTGTGCCGGTGGAGGTGGCGCCGATGCCCGGCGCCTCGTGGATTTCCAGGCCCACACCATGACCGAGGCTGTGGCCGAACTGCTCGCCGTAGCCGGCGTCGGCGATCACCTGGCGGGCCGCCGTGTCCACCCCGCGCAGGTCGGCGCCGGCGCACAGCGCCTCCCGGCCGGCCCGCTGCGCGTCGGCGACCAGTTGGTAGATCTCCAGCTGCCAGGCCGCGGCTTTGCCGAGCACGAACGTGCGCGTCATGTCGGAGTGGTAGCCGCCGACCAGAGCGCCGAAGTCGATCTTGACGAAATCGCCGGCGGCCAGCGCCGCGTCGGTGGGGCGATGATGCGGGATCGCCGAGTGGGGGCCCGCGGCCACAATGGTCTCGAACGAGATCGCGTCGGCACCGCGGTCGAGCATCAGGGCCTCCAGCTCCCGGCTGACCTCGCGTTCGGTGCGGCCGGGCCGCAGGCCGCCCCGCGCCACCAGGTCGGTGAGTGCGGCGTCGGCCGCCTCGCAGGCCAGCCGCAGCAGGGCGACCTCGCCGGCGTCTTTGACCTCGCGCAACCCTTCGACGGTTCCCGCGGCCTTCACCAGCTCGGTGGCCGCCTTTCGGCCCTCCAGCTCACTGGTCAGCGCGTCGAAGCCGTCGACGGTGACCACGTTGCTCTCAAAGCCCAGCTTTCGGGCGCCCGCCTCGGCCGCCTGGCCGGCCAGGTAGCGCCCCAGTACGCGCTCGATGGCGACTTCGAGGTCCGGCGCCTGTTCGGCGGCCTGGGTTCGGTAGCGCCCATCGGTCGCCAGCACGGGACTTCGATCGCTGAAGTCATCGGCGAACACCAGCAACGCGCCGTTCGAGCCGGTGAATCCGGAGAGGTAACGGACGTTGACCAGGTCCGTGACCAGCAGCGCATCCAGTCCGCGGGTCGCGAGCTGTGCTCTGAGCCTGTCTCGACGCTGAGAATGTGTCACGGGTCTTGACGGTACTCGCTACGCTTTTGGGCCATGAGTAACTGGATGCTGCGCGGATTGGTGTACGCCGCGGCGATGGTCGTCGTTCGATTGTTCCAAGGTGCGCTGATCAACGCGTGGCAGACGCAGGCTGGTCTGTTTAGCGTGGCGCTGCTGATTCTGTTCATCATCGGGGTGGCCGTGTGGGGGGTTCTCGACGGCCGGGCCGACGCCACTGCCAACCGTGATCCGGATCGCCGCGGCGATCTGGCGATGACCTGGCTGCTGGCCGGCCTGGTCGCGGGCCTGCTCAGTGGCGCGGTCTCCTGGCTGATCGCGCTGGTGTACACCGGCCTGTACACCGGGGGGCTGATCAACGAGGTGACGACGTTCGCGGCCTTCACCGCGCTGTGCGTCTTCCTGCCCGGCATCATCGGCGTGACCATCGGCCGCTGGCGGGTGGACCGGCAGTTCGAGAAGACGCCGGAGAAACACCATGGCCTGGGCGCAAAGCAGGAGCGCGACAGTGACACCGATGTGTTCACCGCCGTTCGCGGCGATGACGCTCCGACCGGTGAGATCCCCGCGGCCCAAACCGAAGCGCGGACCGCCGCGGTCGCCACGGCCGAGCGCGAGGGGCGCACCGAGACGATGCCCACCGAGGAATCCCCCACCGAGACGATCGCCAAGACCGAGGACGACCCGAAGACCGAGGCCATCCCGACCGCCGGCGACGAGCACACCAAGCCGGTCGGGGAACCGAAGAAGGATTAGCCGGCGGCGTTCGGAGCCGCGGCCAGGTAGCGCAGGGCGAGCAGGTAGCCCTGCACTCCCAACCCCACGATCACTCCGGTCGCGACGGGGCTGAGGTAGGAGTGGCGCCGGAACTCTTCGCGCGCATGCACATTCGAGATGTGCACCTCGATGAGGGGTGCGCTCAATTCCGCGCACGCGTCACGCAACGCCACCGAGGTGTGGGTGAGCCCGCCGGCGTTGAGGATCACCGGTTCTTTCGCGTCGGCGGCCGAGTGGATCCACTCCAGCAGCTGAGCCTCGTCATCGCTTTGTCGCACAACAGCTTTGAGGCCGAGCGCGGCGGCTTCCCGCTCGATCAGCGCCGCCAGCTGCTGGTGCGTCGTGTCGCCGTACACGTCGGGCTCGCGTCGGCCCAGCCGGCCCAGATTGGGGCCGTTGATCACCTGCACGTTGACGTTCGCCGCCGTGCTCATGACACCTCCGCGAGTCCCGCATAGGCCGCCGCCAGGAGCGACGGGTCGGGGCCGGCCAGCCGGCCCGGCTTGGCCAGTCCGTCGAGGACCACGAACCGCAGCACGCCGGCGCGCGACTTCTTGTCTCCGCCCATGTATTCCAGCAACTGCGGTAACGCATCGGCGTCGTAGCTGACCGGCAGGCCGAGCGCGGACAAGATGGTGCGGTGGCGTTGCGCGGTCGCGTCGTCGAGCCGCCCGGCGAGGCGGGCCAGTTCGGCGGCGAAGACCAGGCCCACCGACACCGCGGCGCCGTGCCGCCACTCGTAGCGCTCGCGGCGTTCGATCGCATGCCCCAATGTGTGTCCGTAGTTGAGGATTTCGCGCAGCTCCGACTCTTTCTCGTCGGCGGCGACGACCTCCGCCTTGACGGCGATCGCGCGGCGTATCAGCTCCGCGAGCACCTCACCCGAGGGGTCCAACGCGGCCTGCGGGTCGGCCTCGATGAGGTCGAGGATCACCGGATCGGCGATGAAGCCGGCCTTGACGATTTCGGCCATCCCGGCGACGAGTTCGTTGGGCGGCAATGTTTCCAACGTCGCGAGGTCGACCAGGACCGCGCGTGGCTGATGGAACGACCCGACCAGGTTTTTCCCCGCGTCGGTGTTGATACCGGTCTTGCCCCCGACGGCGGCGTCGACCATGCCGAGCAACGTCGTGGGCACGTGCACGATGTCGACGCCGCGCAGCCAGGTGGCCGCCGCGAAACCGGCGACGTCGGTGGCCGCGCCGCCGCCGAGGCTGACCAACGCGTCCTTGCGTCCAATCCCGATGCGGCCCAGCACTTCCCACAAGAAGCCCACGACCGGCAGGTCTTTGCCGTCCTCGGCGTCCGGGATTTCGATGCGGTGCGCGTCAATGCCCTTGTCCGCCAACCGGCTTCGGATCACCTCCGCGGTCTCCGCCAGTACCGGTTGATGCACGATGGCCACCTTGTGCCGGCCGGAAAGGAGCTCGTCGAGCTCGCCGAGCAGGCCGGTGCCGATGATCACCGGGTACGGCGGGTCGACGGCCACCTCGATGGTGACCGGGTCCTTCAGGGGGGTCATGTGGCGGCCCCCGCAGGAGCCTGCAACCGCGAAACGATGTAGCGGACCACCGCGCCGGGATTGCGCCGGTTGGTGTCGACGCGGATGGTCGCCGCCCGCCGGTACAGCGGACTGCGTTCGGCCATCAGCGCGCGGTATTTGTCGGCGCGGTCGGGCCCGGCCAGCAGCGGCCGAACGGTGTTGCCGCCGGTGCGGCGGACGCCTTCGGTGGCGCTGATCTCCAAGTAGATGACGGTGTGGCCGGCGAGCGCCTCGCGAACCCCCGGGCTGGTGACGGCGCCGCCGCCCAGCGACAGCACGCCGTCGTGGTCGGCCAGCGCCGCGCGGACCACGTCCTCCTCGATGCGGCGGAACTCCCGCTCGCCGTCGGTGGCGAAGATTTCGTCGATGCGACGGCCGGTCCGCTGCTCGATCGCCGCATCGGTGTCGACGAAACCGACGTCGAGCGCCTTGGCCAGCCGCCGCCCGATGGTGGACTTGCCCGACCCCGGCAGGCCGATCAGGACCGCTTTGGGCGCCATCACGCGGTGCCCCGGGCGGCCGGCGCCTCCCGCTCGGCGACCGCCCGCTGATAGGCCTCGACGTTGCGGCGGGTTTCGGCCAATGAATCGCCGCCGAATTTCTGCAGCGCCGCGCGGGCCAGCACCAGCGCGACCATGGCCTCGACCACCACGCCGGCGGCCGGCACCGCGCACACGTCCGAGCGCTGGTGGATCGCGACGGCCTCGTCGCCGGTCGCCATGTCGACGGTGGCCAGCGCCCGCGGCACGGTGGAAATCGGCTTCATCGCCGCGCGCACGCGCAGCGGCTGGCCGTTGGTCATGCCGCCCTCCAGCCCGCCGGCGCGGTTGGTAGAGCGGACCACGCCGCCGGGACCGGGGTACATCTCGTCGTGGGCGCGGCTGCCGCGACGGCGAGCCGTCTCGAATCCGTCGCCGATCTCGACGCCCTTGATCGCCTGGATGCCCATGACGGCGGCGGCGAGCTGACTGTCGAGCCGGTTGTCGCCGCTGGTGAAGGAGCCCAGCCCGACGGGCAGGCCGGTGGCCACCACCTCGACCACCCCGCCCAGGGTGTCGCCGTCCTTTTTGGCCGCCTCGATCTCGGCGATCATCGCCTTTTCCGCCGCCTCGTCGTACGCCCGGACCGGGCTGGCGTCGATCGCGGCCAGGTCCCCGGGGCCCGGCGGCGGCCCGTCGTAGGGCGCCGACGGGCCGATCGCGATCACGTGTGAAAGCACCTCGACGCCCAGCGCCTGACGCAGGAACGAGCGGGCGACGGTCGCCGCGGCGACGCGGGCCGCGGTCTCCCGGGCGCTGGCCCGTTCCAGCACCGGGCGGGCGTCGTCGAAGCCGTATTTGAGCATCCCGGCGTAATCGGCGTGGCCGGGCCGCGGCCGGGTGAGCGGGGCGTTCCGGGCACTGTCGGCCAGCTCCTCCGGGTCGACCGGGTCGGCGGCCATCACGGTTTCCCACTTCGGCCATTCGGTGTTGCCGATCTCGACGGCGATGGGCCCGCCCAGGGTGAGGCCGTGACGGACCCCGGACAGCACGCTCACCGCGTCCCGCTCGAACGCCATCCGGGCCCCGCGGCCGTAACCGAGCCGGCGACGGGCCAACTGTTCCGCAATGTCGAGGGAGGTGACCTCCACACCGGCCACCATGCCTTCGAGCACGGCCACCAGCGCACGGCCATGCGACTCCCCGGCGGTGATCCAACGCAACACGCGTCCCATCTTCCCATGTCTGCCCGGGTGGGCTTAAATCCGCGCACCGCCGTCGAGAACCAGGCCGATCGCGACCGCGCTGGCCAGACACATCGACGGGCCGTGCGGCACCGCGGCGGCCGTGCCGTAGGCACCGCCGCGTAACCGGGCCACCACCCCGACCAGCGCGGTCAACACCGGCGCCACCAACGCCGCCAGGAACCACGCGCCGGCACCGCAGCATCCCGTCAGCGCGCCCAAACCGATGGCCAGCTTGACGTCACCGGCCCCCATCCCGGCGGGCGAAACCCCGTGCACCAACAGATAGATCGCCGTCAACGCCGCGGCTCCGCCCAGCGCCGACGACCCGCGCCCGGCCAGCGTGGCCACCACCAGGATCGCCCCGGCCCCGGCCAGGGTCAGCGCGTTGGGCAGTCGTCGTTCGCGGATGTCGTAGCAGCTCAACGCCGCCAACCAGACCAGCACCAGACACACCGCCGCAATCCGCATGCGCGGCAGGCTAATCCGATGCCTCCAGCGCGCAAGTCATCGCCTCGCGCGGCGCCGGGAGCCCGGTGAACTGTTCCACCTGCGCGAACGCCTGATGCAGCAGCATCTGCACGCCGCTGATCACCCGGCCGCCACCGGCGGTCACCGCGGCGGCCAGCGGTGTCGGCCACGGGTCGTAGACGGCATCGAGCAACACACCGATGCCGGACAAGGTGCCCGCATACCGCGCCGCCACGTCGGCCGGAATGGTGCTGACCAGCGCGTCGGCGGCCGCCACCTCGTCGGCCAGCCCGCCGCCGTCGAGGTCGCAGAACCGCGTCGCGACACCCATCGCGTTGCCGAGCTCCACCAGCCGGGCCGCCTTGTCGGGATTGCGGGCCACCACGGTGATGCCGCTGACACCCAGTTGGGCCAGGCCGGCGACGGCCGCCGGCGCGGTGCCGCCCGATCCACAGACCAGCGCCCGTCCCGAGGCGCTCCCCAGCGCCCCCGCGACGCCGTCGATGTCGGTGTTGTCGGCCCGCCAGCCCGTCGGGGTGCGCACCAGGGTGTTGGCCGACCCCACCCGCTGCGCACGGTCGGTGCGCTCGTCGGCGAACCGCAGGGCGGCGAACTTGCCCGGCATGGTCACCGACACCCCGACCCATTCGGGCCCGAACCCACCGACCACCCCCGGCAACTGGTCGGCGTCGCATTCGATGCGCTCGTAGGTCCAGCCGGTCAGGCCCAGCGCGCGGTAGGCGGCCAGGTGCAATTGCGGGGACTTCGAGTGGGCGATGGGCTTGCCGAGCACCGCCGCTTTTCTGGGCGCGCTCTCAGCGGGCGGAATCGAGGACACCGTTGTGCTTAGCCAGCTCGATATTGGCCAGGTGCTGCTGATAATCCTTGGTGAACAGCGTGGTCCCCTGGCCGTCGATGGTGACGAAGTACAACCAGTCACCGGGCTCGGGATGCTCGGCGGCGTTCAGCGCCTCGACGCCGGGCGAACAGATCGCCGTGGCCGGCAAGCCCTGCGACACGTAGGTGTTCCACGGCGTCTTCTGGGCGCGGTCGCCGTCGGTGGTGGCCACCTCGCGGCGGTCCAACGGGTAGTTGACGGTCGAGTCGAACTCCAGCGTGTGGCGCGCGTGCAGGCGGTTGTAGATGACCCGCGCGACCTTCGCGAAGTCCTGCGACTTGGACTCCTGCTGCACCAGCGAGGCCACCACCAGGATGTCGTAGGGCGACAGACCCATCGCCTGGGCGGTGTCGACCAGCCCGGACTTCAGGTATTCCACGGCCCCCGCGCTGATCAGGTTCGACAGGATGCTCTCGGCCGGCGCGGACGGATCGACGTTGAACGTCCCCGGCGCGATCAGCCCCTCGATGCGGCGGTGGTCCTTGCCGAGCTCGGTGACCGGCTCGACGGCCCACGGCGGCACGGCCAGCGCCGCGGTACTGCTGTTGGTGGCGGCCGCGCGCAGGTCCTGCGCCGGGACGCACCGCTGGTCCCCGTCGAAGTCCACGCAGGTGGCCCGCGAGATGAGCGTGAAGATGCCGGGATTCACCACGTTGGTCTTCATGTCGGTGGTGTCGTCGAGCTGACGGCCCTCCGGGATGACCAACCGGCCCACCCGGCTGTTCGGGTCGGCCAACCGCGTGACGGCGTTGGCCGCCGGGATTTCGGTGCGCATGCGGTAGAAGCCGGGCTGGATCGAGGAGATCTTGCTGTTGCCGTGCGCGGCGTTGACGAATGCACGGACGGTCTTGATCACCTGCTCGTTCTGCAGTGTCTCCCCGACCATGGTGGTCGAGTCACCGTCCTTGATCTGAATCACGATGTCGCGCTTGCCGTTTCCGGTGTAGTCGTCACCGGGCCCGAAGACGGCGTGCCACAGCTTGCCGCCCGCGAAAACACCCGCCACCACGATCACGGCCACCAGCGCCAGCGCCGTCCGCAGGGCGGCGCGCCGCCGTCGGCGGCCCCGCTCCGCCTGATTCCGGGCCGTGCGGCTCGACCTGCGCCGCGGCCGGCCGCCCACGGCCTCGGGTTCGGCTCGTTCACGCCGTGCGCTCTCAACCATCGCTCGGCTCCCCCGCCGGCGGCCCAGCCGAGGTGGCGCGGCGTTGATCCAGCCAACTCTGCAGGATCGCCACCGCCGCCGCCTGATCGATCACCGCACGCTGCTCTTTGGCCCGGACGCCGGCCGCGCGCAGCGATCGCTGCGCGGCCACGGTCGTCAGCCGCTCGTCGGCCATCCGCACGGGAATCGGGGGAACTCGGCGGCCCAGCACTTCTTCTAGTTTGCCGGCCAGCTCGATCGCGTCGATCGCCGACGGACCGGTGCGGTCGGCCAGCGTGCGCGGCAACCCGACGACCACCTCGACCACCTCGAATTCGGCGGCCAGCGCGGCGAGCCGCCTCAGGTGTTTGCCGGAGCGGTCGCGGCGCACCGTCTCCACCGGGGTGGCCAGGATGGCGTCGGGGTCGCTGCAGGCCACGCCGATGCGCACACTGCCCACGTCGACGCCGAGGCTCCTCCCGGGTCGGGACCTTCGACCCGGATTGTCCTGGTCGGGATCGTCGGGCCGGTCGGGCGCGCGGTGCTGTGCGGAGTCCACTCAACCGACCCGCGCTATCGCGGCGATCTCGGAGCGGACCGCGTCGAGCGCCGCGTCGATGCCGGCCGCGTCCTTGCCGGAGCCCTGCGCCAGGTCCGCCTTGCCGCCACCGCGGCCGTCGACCGTCGCGGCCAGCTGCTTGACCAGGTCATTGGCGCGGATCCCCAGATCCTGGGCGGCCTGATTGGCAGCGACCGCGTAGGGCACGCTTCCGCTCTCGCCCTCGGGCCCCGCGGAAATCGCGGAGATCAGCGCGACCACCGCGGGATCGCTACCCAGCTTGCCGCGGATATCGCCGACCAGGGAGCGCAAGTCGGCCGCCGTCATACCGCCGGACATGCGTTGCGCCACCACCCGGACGTTACCGATACGTTCCGCGCCGGCCGCGGCGTTGGTGGCGGCGGCCTTCGCGCCGGCCAGCCGGGCGCGCTCGAGTTCCTTCTCCGCCGCCTTGAGCCGCTCCACCAGGTTGGCCACCCGGGCGGGCACCTCGTCGGACGGCACCTTCAGCGACGACGCCAGCCCGGCCATCAGCGCACGTTCCTTGGCCAGGTGCCGGAACGACTCCAGCCCGACGTAGGCCTCCACCCGGCGCACCCCGGAACCGACCGAGGATTCGCCCAGGATCGTCACCGGCCCGATCTGAGCCGAGTTGTGCACGTGGGTTCCACCGCACAGCTCCAGCGAAAAGGGCCCACCGATCTCCACCACCCGCACCTCGTCGGGATAGCGTTCGCCGAACATCGCGATGGCCCCCATCGCCTTGGCCTTGTCGAGTTGCTCGGTGAACGTGTGCACCTCGAAGTCGGCCTGCACGGCCTGGTTGGTCACCTCTTCGATCTGGATGCGCTGCTCGTCGGAGAGCGGTCCCTGCCAGTTGAAGTCGAAGCGCAGGTAACCCGGACGGTTGAGCGATCCGGCCTGAACGGCGTTGGGCCCCAGCACTTGTCGCAGCGCGGCGTGCACCATGTGGGTGCCCGAGTGCCCCTGGGTGGCGCCCCGGCGCCACTGCGGGTCGACGGCCGCGACGACGGTGTCGCCCTCCACGAATTCCCCGGACTCGACGTTGACCCGATGCGCCCACAGGGTTTTGGCGATCTTCTGCACGTCGGTGACCGCGGCGCGGGCGCTCCCGCCGGCTCCGGTCCCGCTGATGGTGCCCTCGTCGGCGATCTGCCCGCCGGACTCGGCGTAGAGCGGGGTGCGGTCCAGCACGAGTTCGACGCGATCGGCCCCCTCTGCGCCGTGCGTGACCACCGGCACCCGCTTGCCGTCGACAAAAATACCCAAAATCCGTGCTTCGGAGGATAATTCGTCGAAACCGGTGAACTCGGTGGGGCCGGCGTCGACCAGTTCACGATACGCGCTCAGGTCGGCGTGCGCGTGTTTGCGGGCGTCGGCGTCGGCCTTGGCGCGGCGGCGCTGTTCGGCCATCAGTTCCCGGAAGCCGACCTCGTCCACGCGCAGGCCGGCCTCGGACGCCATCTCCAGCGTGAGCTCGATCGGGAATCCGTAGGTGTCGTGCAGGGTGAAGGCGTCCGAACCCGAAATCGCTTTCGCACCCGATGATTTTGTGGTGTCGGCGACCTCGTCGAACAATTTCGATCCCGCTGCCAGTGTGCGGTTGAACGCGGTCTCCTCGGCGACCGCGATGCGCCTGATCCGGTCGAAATCGGCGGCCAGTTCGGGATACGACGGGCCCATCGCGTCGCGCACGGTGGCCATCAGGTCGCCGACGATGGGGCCCTCGATGTCGAGCAGCTTGGCCGAGCGGATCACCCGGCGCAGCAGCCGGCGCAATACGTATCCGCGGCCGTCGTTGCCGGGGGTGACACCGTCGCCGATCAGGATGGCCGCGGTGCGGCTGTGGTCGGCGATGACCCGGTAGCGGACATCGTCGTCGTGGTTGCCGACGTCATAGCCGCGCGGCGCCCGTGCGGCCACGGTTTCGATGACCGGCCGCAGCAGGTCGGTCTCGTAGACGTTGTGCACGCCCTGCAGGATGAACGCGACCCGCTCCACGCCCATGCCGGTGTCAATGTTCTTGCGGGGCAACGGCCCGAGGATCTCGAAGTCTTCCTTGCCGGTTCCCTCGCCGCGCTCGTTCTGCATGAACACGAGGTTCCAGAGCTCGATGTAGCGGTCCTCGTTGACCACCGGCCCGCCCTCGACCCCGAACTCCGGTCCCCGGTCGTAATAGATCTCCGAGGACGGGCCGCACGGCCCGGGAATGCCCATCGACCAGTAGTTGTCGGCCATGCCGCGACGCTGGATGCGCTCTTGCGGCAACCCGGCGATTTCCTGCCACAGTCGCACGGCCTCGTCGTCGTCGAAATAGACTGTCGCCCAGATTCGTTCGGGATCCAGGCCGTAGCCGCCCCGCTCGACGCTATTGGTCAACAGAGTCCACGCCAGCTCGATGGCGCGGCGCTTGAAATAGTCGCCGAACGAGAAATTGCCGGCCATCTGGAAGAACGTGTTGTGCCGGGTGGTGATCCCGACCTCGTCGATATCGGGGGTGCGGATGCACTTCTGGATGCTGGTGGCGGTCGAGTATTCCGGTGTGCGAGCGCCCAGGAAAAAGGGCACGAACTGGACCATGCCCGCGTTGACGAACAGCAGGTTGGGGTCGTCGAGGACCACCGATGCGCTCGGCACCTCGGTGTGGCCCGCCTTCACGAAATGATCAAGAAACCGTTTCCTGATCTCGTGTGTCTGCACTTTCGGAGTCCGCTTCTTCCTGTTACTTCGATGTCTTGTTCCCAGCCTATTCGCCGGGGTATGGAAGCCCGTCTAACGACGCATTTCGACCGCTCACAGTACCTGCTCGGTGGCACCGGCCACCCGGCCGCTAACCCTGAAGAAAGCTGAGCCGAACCGAGCGTTGCGGGTTGTCGCGGTTCAGATCGACCAACACGATGCTTTGCCAGGTGCCCAGCATCGGCTCCCCACCCGAGACCGGAACCGTCACCGACGGCGCGACGAGCGCCGGCATCACATGGTCGGCGCCGTGGCCCTCGGAGCCGTGCGCGTGCCGGTAACGGTCGTCGCGCGGCAGCAGCCGTTCCAGCGTGTCGACGAGGTCGTCGTCGGAGCCGGCCCCCGTCTCGATGATCGCCACGCCCGCCGTGGCGTGCGGGACGAACACGTTGCACAGGCCGTCCCCGCGCGACCAGCAAAACCCGCGCACCGCCTCGGTGAGATCGACGATGCGGCGGCGTGAGGTGTCCACGTCCAGCACATCGGTATGCATCCGAACCAGCCTACGGCGCGGGCCTCACGACCAGCCAATCGTTTGTGAGCGCGGCCACAGTTGAGCATTGCGGCGCGCAACAGGCAGGAGGAAGGTAGTTCATGACCGGTGGCGCCACCGGGGCGCTGCCCCGACAAAGAGGGGGTGGATCGTGTACGCACGCTCTACCACAATTCAGGCGCAACCCTCGTCCATCGACACCGGAATTGCGCATGTTCGCGATGAGGTCATGCCCGCGCTGCAAGGCATGCCGGGGTGCATCGGAGTATCCCTTTTGGTCGACCGTCGCTCTGGCCGGTGCATCGCCACCAGCGCCTGGGAGAGCGACGAGTCCATGCGCGCCAGCGGTGAAGCCGTGACGGGAATCCGTGATCGGGCGGCGGAAATGTTCGGGGGCACGGCGAACGTCGAGCAGTGGGAGATCGCGGTGCTGCATCGCGACCACCGCGCGCCCGAAGGTGCGGGCGTACGGGCGACGTGGGTCAAGGTGCCGCCGGAAACCATGGATCAAGGCATCGAGTACTACAAGTCGTCCGTCCTGCCCCAGCTCGAGGGCCTCGACGGGTTCTGCAGTGCGAGCCTTCTGATCGACCGCGCCTCCGGGCGTGGTGTGTCCTCCGCGACGTTCGACAGCATCGATGCGATGGAGCGGAACAGGGAGCAGGCAACCGCGCTGAAGGACTCCTCGATGCAAGAGGCGCGCGCCGAGGAAATCGATGAATGCGAGTTCGAGTTGGCGCTAGCGCACCTCCGAGTGCCCGAGCTGGTCTGATCGAGATGGGCGGTAGACCGGCCGAACCAGGCATTCGGCCGGTCGCCGATCGGCACCCCGAAAGCATTGCGGCGAGTTACCGGCAGGAGGAAGGTAACTGGTGGGACCGGTGGCGCCACCGGGGTGCCGCCCCGATAGAAGGGGTCGACCGTGTACGCACGCTCCACCACCATCCAGGCGCAACCCCTGTCGGTCGACATCGGAATTGCGCACGTTCGCGATGTCGTCATGCCCGCCCTCGAGGAGATCGACGGGTGGTTGGGGTTGTCGCTGTTGGTTGACCGGCAGTCCGGCACCTGCATCGCCACCAGTTCGTGGGAGACCATCGAGGCGATGCGCGGCAGCGTCGAGCGGGTCGCGCCCATCCGTGACCGGGCCGCGCTGATGTTCGACGGCAGCGCGCGGGTGGAGGAATGGGACATCGCGATGCTGCACCGCGACCACCCCTCCGTTCAGGGCGCGTGCGTGCGGGCCACCTGGCTCAAAGTGGTGCCGGATCAGCTCAGCCGCTCGCTGGACTTCTACCGGTCCTCGGTACTGCCGGAAATGGAGCACCTCGACGGGTTCTGCAGCGCCAGCCTGCTGGTCGACCACCCCACCTGCCGCCGGGCGGTGACCTGCTCGACGTTCGACTCGATGGACGCGATGGCCCGCAACCGCGACCGCGCCACCGAGTTGCGCAGCCGGCGCGTTCGCGAGCTGGGGGCCGAGGTGATTGACGTCGCCGAGTTCGAGCTGGCGATCGCCCACCTGCGGGTGCCCGAGCTGGTCTGAGCGCCTGGCCAGCCGCGCCGAGTGTGCGGCCCGCCGCACCGTCGGCACCGAGTGCGCGGCCAGCCGCGCACTCGGACGGCCAGCCCCAAGTCAGGGCAGTGCGTCGCCGGCGAATCCGCGGCAGGCGTGCACCTGATAGACGAAGACCCCCGCCGCCACCCCGGGGTCGTCGGCCATGATGGCGGCGGTCTCGTCGGCGGTCGCGGCGAACACTCCGACGCCGCAGACATCGGACTCGTCGGTGACCGGCAGCACCACCGCGAGCACTCCGTCGTCGCGCAGCCCGAAGTTGCGCCGGCCGTGCTCCCAGATGATCGCCGGCGACGACTCGTCACCGAATCTCGGGCCGCGCTTGAGGATGACGACGCTGTAGGGCTTGGCGGTGGGCAACAGTTGGCCCATCTCCTCGTCGGTGAAGGTTTTCATCCCTTTCAGCCCCGCTTCCTGCGAATGATCGCGCGCAGCCGCTCCAGCCGGGCGGCCATCTCCCGTTCGCCGCCGCGACCGGTCGGCCGGTAGTAGTCGACACCCACCAGTTCATCCGGCGGATATTGTTGTGCGACAACACCATCCGGGATGTCGTGCGAATATTTGTAGCCCTGCGCATTGCCCAGCGCCTCCGCGCCCGAATAGTGCCCGTCACGCAGATGCGGCGGCACGAGGCCTGCCTTGCCGGCCCTGATGTCGTTCATCGCCGCGCCCAGCGCCGTGGTGACCGCGTTCGACTTGGGTGCGGTGGCGAGATGAATCGTGCAGTGCGCCAAGGTGAGCTGCGCCTCGGGCATGCCGATCAACGCCACCGTCTGCGCGGCCGCGGCCGCAACCTGCAGCGCGGTCGGGTCGGCCATGCCGATGTCCTCGCTGGCCAGGATCAGCAGCCGGCGCGCGACGAAGCGTGGATCCTCCCCCGCGACGAGCATGCGGGCCAAATAGTGCAGCGCCGCGTCGACGTCCGAGCCGCGCACCGACTTGATGAAGGCGCTGATGACGTCGTAGTGCTGGTCGCCGTCCCGGTCGTAGCGCACCGCGGCTTCGTCCAGGGACTGCTCGACGGCGGTGACCGTCAGCTCGCCGCCGGAGGGCACCGCCTCGGCTGCGACCTCCAGCGCCGTCAGGGCACGCCGGGCGTCACCGGCGGCCAACCGCACCACCAGATCGATGGCCTCGGACGCGACCGTGACCTGCCCGCCCAGGCCGCGCGGGTCGTCGACCGCACGCTGCACCACGGTGCGGATGTCGTCGGCGCCCAGCGGCCGCAACTGCAGGATCAGCGAGCGGGACAGCAGCGGCGCCACCACCGAAAACGACGGGTTCTCCGTGGTCGCCGCCACCAGCAATACCACCCGGTTCTCCACGGCCGACAGCAGCGCGTCCTGCTGGGTTTTGGAGAACCGGTGCACTTCGTCGATGAACAGCACCGTCTGCTCGCCATGAAGGAGTGCGGTGCGCGCCTTTTCTATCACCGCACGAACGTCTTTGACGCCGGCCGACAACGCCGAGAGTGCCTCGAACCGGCGGCCGGTCGCCTGTGAGATCAACGCGGCCAGCGTGGTCTTGCCGCTACCCGGTGGCCCGTACAGGATGGCCGACGCCACGCCGGAGCCCTCGACCAGGCGCCGCAGCGGAGACCCGGGCGCCAACAGGTGGTGCTGCCCGACCACCTCGTCCAGCGATGCCGGGCGCATGCGGACGGCCAGGGGCGAGCCGCCCGACACGCCCAGCCCATGATCGTCTGGCTGTGGCGCGCCGGGCAGGTCAAACAGACCGTCGGACACGGCTTCAGGCATACCACGCGGGACGGACGTCCGCGCCAGGCCTGGCAATCCGCGCGGCCCGGCCGCATCTTTGCTAAGTTCGGCGTTTGCCAAGTTCAGTGCGCGTTCCCTCCTAGGAAACTTCAGACACGAGGAAATCCGACAGCAAGGACGGACATGAGCCAACCCCCCGAATATCCAGGCACCCCGGCGGACCCTCAGGGCGGCAGCCAGAATCCTCCCGGCTACCCCCCGCCGCCCGGATACGGTGCGCCGCCCCCGCCGCCTCCGGGTTACGGTCCTCCTCCGGGTTATGGCGCGCCTCCCCCGGGTTACGGTCCGCCCCCGGGCTACGCCGCACCCCCGCCGGGCTACGGACCCCCACCCGGATACGGGCCCCCGCCCGGGTACGGGGGCCCGCCCAAACCCGCGTTCAGCATCGGTGACGCGTTCGGCTGGGCCTGGAAGACATTCACCAAAAACGCTGTGGCGCTGATTATTCCGGCTCTGGTGTACGGGCTGCTGATCGGCGCCGCCTCCACGGTGACGCTCGTGGGCGAAAATACGGGCGCGACGCCATCTGATGATTTCGGCTTCGGCTTCTTCTTTTCGACGAATCTCACCGGCTCCGGGTGGATCGCCGTCTTAGTCGGCTCCCTCGTCTTTTACGGCGTGGGCGCGTTAGCCCACGCCGGATACCTGTCCGGGTGCCTGGATATCGCGGACGGGCGCCCGGTGACCATCGGATCATTCTTCAAGCCGCGCAACTTCGGCATGGCGTTTCTCGCAGCGCTGATCATCGGGGTTCTTACCTCGATCGGCTATTCCCTATGCCTGGTACCGGGCCTCATCCTGACCCTCTTCGTGCAGTTCACCATCCTGTTCATCGTCGATCGCTCGCAGTCGGCCATCAACGGGTTGACGTCGAGCGCTTCGCTCGTCTGGTCGAACTTCGGGAATTCCCTGCTGGTGTGGCTGGCAGCGATGGCGGCGACCTTCGTCGGGGCTTTGGCGTGCGGTGTCGGCCTGCTGGTGGCGGTTCCCGTCGTCGCGCTCGTCCTGACCTACGCCTACCGCAAGTTCTCCGGCGGGCAGGTTGCTCCGCTGGCGCAGGCGGGTTACCAGCCCGGTCCGCCACCGGCATAACGGCCGGCGCGCCGAGCCTCCTCGATTTGCGCCGCGTGCGTACCGTGCAGCAGTAATGGCGTTTGCGGACATGACATTAGGGACCGGTGCGGCCTCGGCCGGCGCTGGCGGCCGCTACGACGCCGACCGCCTGCTGGCCGGCTACCGGGCCGCGCGTGCCCAGGAAGCGCTCTTCGATCTGCGGCGCGGCCCGGCAAGCGGCTACGACGAATTCGTCGACGCCGACGGCAACGTGCGGCCGGCGTGGGCGGAGGTG